>JAEWMQ010000083.1 GCA_023393125.1 Bacillota bacterium | reverse complement strand
CCTGATCGAATTGATAATAAAATCGAGGTGAGTTTGTCAAAGTGTGAGATGAAGCTTTATCAAACCTTAGAAAAAGATATGTTGTTACCTTTTGCTGAAGGAGATATCGATGCAGTCAATGCAGCAGCTTTAAGTAATAAACTGCTACAGATGGCCAATGGAGCTGTTTATGATGAGAACCACCAAGTAAAGTTCATTCATAATCGTAAGCTAGATGCTTTAGAGGATTTGGTTGAAGCTGCTAATGGAAAGTCTGTTCTAATCTTTTATGGTTATCAGCATGATAAGGAGCGAATTTCAAAACAGTTTAAAGTGCAAGAGATTAATACCTCTGAAGATATTACCAAATGGAATGAAGGAGATATACCCATAGCTATTGCACACCCTGCTGCTACTGGTCATGGTCTTAATCTTCAAAGTGGAGGGAGCACTATTATCTGGTTTAGCTTACCTTGGAGTTTAGAATTATACCAACAGGCCAATGCCAGACTATGGAGACAAGGACAAACAGATACTGTAGTGATTCATCACATTATAACTAAAGGAACCATTGATGAGGATGTTATAAAAGCTTTAGGAACAAAAGATAAAAGTCAGAATGCATTACTAGAAGCAGTGAAAGCTAGAATCAATCAAGCGAAGTAAAGGAGCATCATATGACTACTAAAGAATATTTATCACAAGCTTATAGATTAGACCAGCGAATACACAGTAAGCTAGAACAAGTTAGTACGTTGAGAAGTTTAGCTCAAAAAATGACAAATAGTTTTGGTAATGAGGGTGGCAGAGGTGTACGGACACAAAGTCCAATGGAGAATACCATAGTTAAAATAATGGATTTAGAAAGGGAAATAGACAAAGAAATCGATAGGCTAATCGATTTAAAGCAAGAAATAATGGTGGTGATAAGTTCTGTTGAAGATATTGATTGTCAGCTATTATTGGAACTTAGATATCTTACTTTTAAAACGTGGGAACAGATTGCTGAAATTATGAATTTTACGCTTCAATGGGTTTATGCACTACATCAGAAAGCTCTTTCAAAAATAAAATCAAAAGACTTTAGTAAAATTGATTATAATTGATGTTCTCTTAGTGATATTATTATGATGTGAAAATAGTACAGGTGAAAGAACATGCCACACAAACCACAGAAACCTTGTAAGCACCCAGGTTGTCCTAAGCTTACTAATACAAATTATTGTGCTGAGCATAAAGCATTGCATGAAAGAGCTACAGCAAATGACCGGGGCTATGACAATAAGTGGAGAAGTACTAGGAAGAAGTTCTTGCAAGAGCATCCCTTTTGCATTCGGTGCCAGCAGAACAATAAACTTACACCAGCTACAGTTGTAGACCATATCATTCCTCACCGAGGTGAGCAGGTTTTATTTTGGGATAGAAGTAACTGGCAACCACTGTGTAAGCAGTGCCATGATAAGAAAACAATGACAGAAGATAGGTATCAAACCTATCACTACTAAATAAAAACATGCCCCCTTCTCGTAGATGTATTTAAAACAAATAAATCGTTTGCCAGACATGTGTTGCACCCCCTTTGGATTAAAAGTGTGATTAAATACAGGGGGAGGGGGCATAAAACCTCTGTGGCTCAAGCCATTGGAGACCGGTGTGCCCTCACACGCAAATTTTCGCAATATAAAAAGTGAGGGGCTAATAAAAAAGCCTCAAAATAGACTGCTAGACTTTGATAAATATAGCTTCTTACCTTCTGTGAATTATGCCAAATAGTTTAATAAAGTTTAAAAGCCATGAGCCTTTTATTTTCAAGAGGTTTGTGGCTTTTATTATGCAATAAAATCGCAAAATGGAAAAGGTGATTTTCTTATGACAAACGAGCAAAAAGAAGCCATTTATAGATTAAGACTCGAGGGGATGGGTTATAAAAGTATCTCCAAACAATTAGACCTAAGTCGTGATTCAGTTAAGTCTTATTGTACGAGGCATCACTTAAATGGTCCTAGTCAGTTGGTGGAACTTAATGCAGAAGTGATAAAAGAAAATCATGACCTTTGCCAGTACTGCAGTAATCCTATTCGCAAAAAAGTTAGAGGAAGAGTTCGTAAGTTTTGCTCAGAGGAATGCCGTAGAAAATGGTGGGCAGCACATCCAGAGGAAAGAAAACTTAAGGAAACTGCTACTTATCATTACATTTGCCTTAGATGCAATATACCTTTTAGCGCCTATGGCAATCGTGAGAGAAAGTATTGTAGTCATCAATGTTACATCAAGGATAGATTTGGAGAAGAATAACATGGAATTTAAAAAGCTCAAGGTAGAAGACCTTATTCCAGCTGGTTATAATCCTAGAAAGGATTTAAAACGGGGGGATAGGGAATATGAAAAGATCAAAAACAGTATTACAGAGTTTGGATATGTGGAACCCATCATTGTCAATAAAGACCTAACTATTATTGGTGGACACCAACGATTGAAAGTATTAAAAGATTTAGGTTTTAGTGAAGTAGACTGTGTAATTGTTGAAGTAGATAAGACAAAGGAAAAAGCACTAAATGTTGCTCTTAATAAAGTGACCGGTTCCTGGAATGAGACACTATTAGCAGAACTTATCAAAGACTTACAAGCGTTTGACTATGATGTTTCCTTTACTGGTTTTGAACCACCTGAGATAGAAGAACTATTTAATAACCTTCATGATAAGGAAATTAAGGAGGATAACTTCAACATAGATGAGGCGCTCACTAAAAATCCTATTTCTAAACAAGGTGATGTTTGGTTACTAGGTAGACATCGATTGGTATGTGGTGATAGTACCTCACCTGAAACCTATAATAAACTCATGGAAAGTAAAAAAGCTAATCTGGTAGTAACAGATCCACCCTATGGAGTTGACTACGAGGGTAAAGCTGGTACCATTCAAAATGATAAGATGAAGGATGAAGAGTTTTATCAATTCCTCTTAGCTGCTTTTAGTCGTATGGCAGAAAATATGGAAGAGGATGCTTCTATTTATATATTTCATGCAGATACAAAAGGCCTTATCTTTAGAAAAGCCTTTCAAGAGGCTTGTTTCTATTTATCTGGTGTGTGCCAGTGGGTTAAGCAATCCCTTGTTCTTGGCAGAAGTCCATACCAGTGGAAGAACGAGCCTATTCTCTATGGATGGAAAAAATCAGGTAAGCATAAATGGTATGCCGGACGAAAGGAAACAACTATCTGGAATTTTGACAGACCTAGCAAGAGCGAATTACATCCTACAACTAAGCCAGTACCTCTCATTGCCTATCCTATTCAAAATAGTAGTATGAGCAATTGCATTGTTCTAGATCCCTTTGGTGGAAGTGGTTCTACTCTTATTGCCTGTGAGGAAACTAATCGTATTTGCTATACGATTGAACTAGATGAAAAGTTTGTGGATGTCATTGTAAAACGCTATATAGAATATAAAGGAACAGCAGATGAGGTTTATTTAATAAGAAATGCTCAAAAACAATCTTTTGCAAGCTTGGAACAAGAACAAGAAATGGCTAATAGCAACTAGTGTACTCACCAATTGGGGTATTGTGTACTAAGCACAATTTTCCTATGTGTTTATTGTGAAATTTATGTGGCACAAGGACCTACACTTATCTTCCATACAGAGTTAACATGTGTACTACCGAAAGGGAAAACACACTTTGAAAGGAAGAAAAACAATGAAAACACAAAGGTTTGGCATTGAAATTGAAATGACAGGCATTACCCGAAAGGAAGCTGCTGAGTGCATTCAAAAGGAACTTAAAAGCTTTTGCTTAGAACACATTGGAGGCGGTTATGATGCCTACCACATTATGGATAACGAAGGCAGAACTTGGAAGGTAGTTTCGGACTCAAGCATTAGTGCTGAGAAGAAAAAAAACAAAGAAACCTTTTTTGCAAGTACAGATTACAGGGTAGAGCTAGTTAGCCCCATTCTTACCTATAAGGATATCGAACCTTTACAAGAACTAGTAAGAGCTTTAAGAAAAGCAGGCGCCATTACCAATAAAAGTTGCGGCATTCACATCCATGTAGATGCGACACCTCATACACTAGCAAGCCTTAAGAATTTAGTTAACCTTATGGCAAGCAAAGAAGATTTACTTTACAAGAGCCTTCAAATAGCCCCTGAGAGATTGAGATATTGCAAAAAGGTAAACGAAGAGCTGATTAAGACCATCAATAAGAAGAAGCCAAAAACCTTAGAGCAACTAGCCGATGTTTGGTACGAAGGATATGATTTCGAAGAAAGGGACAGGCACTACCACCAAAGTAGATACCACGGACTTAACTTGCACAGCATCTTCAATAAAGGCACCGTAGAGTTTAGACTTTTTAATAGCACCACCCACGCAGGCAAGATAAAAGCCTACATTCAATTTTGCCTAGCCCTCAGCTACCAAGCATTGACTCAAAAGACAGCCAGTGCAAGAAGAACCTATACCGACAACGAGAAATACACCTTCAGATGTTGGATGCTAAGACTTGGCTTAAATGGAGATGAGTTTAAAACTTGCAGACATCATTTTCTAGCTAATCTAACAGGAAATTCAGCATGGCGAAGAGTGGCTTGAGAGGAATAGATCGGGAGGGGTTAAACCCTTCCCTCATGAAAGGGTGAATGAGTTGAAAATTAAAATCTACGCTGCCTATGGTAGCAATATGAACCTAGAACAAATGGCTATACGATGTCCTAAAGCTAAAGTGATAGGAACTGGCATACTTGAAGATTATAAACTAGCCTTTAGAGGCCTTTACAAAGGTGTAGCCAATATAGATCCTTGTAAAGGAAAAGAGGTGCCTATTGTACTTTGGGAAATAACAGAAGATTGTGAAGTAGCTCTTGATATGTACGAAGGGTATCCAAGACTTTATGAGAAAAGAGATGTTAATGTTAAGATTGGTACTAAGATTAAAAAGGCCATGGCCTATATCATGACTGATGAGTATAAAAATAAGCCGAGTCTACCTACAGACTATTATCTAGGGGTTATTAACCAAGGATATCTAGACAATGGATTAGACCTAGAACCTTTAAAAGAGGCACATCTAGGGTGCATAAAGGAAGTGGGTCAGTAAACTATGGAACGATTCTTTACTCAAAAAACGTGTGATAGGTGTGGCGATAGTTTGAGGACGGTAGAATAATGAGTATGCTTAATACCGATTGCCTTTGCTTAAATTGTAAAAAGAAAGAGAAACAACATCCACAGTATAAAGAAGCTGCAGATGCTGAATTGGCAGAAGTTAGACAAAGTAATTATAACTACCAAGGTCTAATCAAGGAGCAAAAAATCACTGATAAGCTACTGGAACAAATAATGACTATTAGGAATTCCGGTAAATACAATATGTTTGATGTTACTGGTCTTCAAAAAGAAGCCTATGAAACAAATTACTTTGAACTGGTTAACCTCATAGAAGAGGACATTAGAGCTTACCTTAATTTTATTTTACATGGCACAAGATAGTACCAAAGGACTTACGAGAGTAGTTCCTTAACTTCAATGGTCATGCTTTAACGATACTTTCTTTAGAAGGCAGACCCTTTTAGCTAGTCTATTCATTGCTAATACTATTACCAGTGTAATAATAGGGATTGATACGATAAGTGAATTCATACAGTAATTTTGTGGAAACTGGCTGTATGAGAAAAAGTTTTCTCGTCGATAAATTGCACAGGTAATACCCAAAAAGTTTGTTGTATTTATGCCACGATAGCCCTTGATAACGTGTGCTTTTAGAGCTAATATGTACATAACAAAAAACACAGTGGGAGGACAATAAAATGTATAAAGAAGGAAGTTTAAAGATTAGAAAAAGTAATTTTCATTACTGGGCAAAGCAATTCGAAGAGCCCAGTAAGGAATATGGTATTGATGGCGGTAAAGTAAGCAAGCTGATGCTAAAAAGAGATGGAGAGATTGCATATAATTATGACAGGGGCATTGACATAGCACCTGCTGATGAGGATACTGAGACTGCCCTTGCAATCATAATGAAAGAGTACAATTAAAATTCTAGAGACAGGCTGAAAGGCCTGTTTTTCAGTTAGGAGATGATTACAGTGGCGCAAAGTGGAAGAAAACCTAAACCAACAGCACTTAAGGTTCTAGAAGGCAATCCTGGAAAAAGACCTCTTAATACTAAAGAACCTAAACCCAAAAGCCAAGCTCCTAAATGTCCTAACTGGCTAGAAGCAGAAGCAAAAAAGGAATGGCGTAGAATGAGTAAACAATTAGAGCTTATGGGCTTATTAACTGAAGTGGATATGGCAGCTTTTGCTGGGTACTGCCAAGCCTATGCCAGATGGAAAGAGGCTGAAGAGTTTATTAGTAAGCATGGCACCATAGTTAAAACCCCAAGTGGCTATTGGCAACAGGTCCCCCAAGTGAACATAGCCTCTAATTACCTAAAAATAATGGGCAAATTCTGTGAGCAGTTTGGTCTAACACCATCTGCTAGAAGTAGAATTGTTGCGGATAAGAATGGTGATGACTTTGATGTTATGGAAGATATTTTGAAAGCCTAGGTAAGACTTATGGAGCAGAGATATAAATTAAAAGACTACACACCTTCACCCTTTATGCTACCAAATTCTCACTATGATGAAGCCAAAGCCGATAGAGCTATAAACTTTATTCAGTGCTTAAAGCACACTAAAGGGCGTTGGGCAGGTAAGCCTTTTGAACTAATAGCTTGGCAAGAGCAGATTATCAGAGATTTATTTGGCGTTGTTAAAGAGGATGGAACTAGACAGTTCTTAACAGCCTATGTTGAATTGCCTAAGAAACAAGGTAAAAGTGAGCTGGCAGCTGCTATTGCTTTATATTTACTCTTTGCAGATAAGGAACCTTCAGCAGAGGTCTATGGC
>JAEWMQ010000052.1 GCA_023393125.1 Bacillota bacterium | reverse complement strand
CGCCTCATGCAGCAGCCATGGTTCAACTACTAGAAAACGAGAATTTGGATTTAGTCCAACAGAATCCAAATTATATTGTTAGAATAATGAGTGAAGATGAAGAGGGGATGAAACAACTGGATAATTTCTTAGCACCAACAAGTAAATATCCTGTTATTGCAGTTACTAGTATTCTTTTATCTACTGGTGTTGATACACAAACTGTTGAGAATATTATTCTGGATAAAACAATAGGTTCATTATCTGACTTTAAACAAATAATTGGACGAGGTACACGCTTAAAAGAAGATTATGAAATTAATGGTGAGAAACATAGTAAAACTCATTTCACAATTCTGGACTTTAGGAAAAACTATCTTAAATTTGATGATCCTGATTTTGACGGTGATCCAATTGGAAATAGCATTATAAATGAAGATGAATTGGTAATAAAACCAAGTAAAAAGTATGGAGGGAAAAGAAGTAGTCATAATGGCAACAAGAAGAAAGCAATACATGTAAGGGGCATTGGTGAAGTCGAGATAGTATCTGATGGTATTGTACAATATCGTAGTAACAGTGGAGAAAAAGTAGAGATTAATATAGAGAGTTGCATTAAGAATAATATTCTATCTTATTATAAAGAGGAAGAAGAATTTATTGCTAGCTGGAAAATGGCTGAGGATAAAAAAGCGTTTCTTAACGGATTGCTTCTTGTCGATGATTTTGAAGATGATATTATTGATAAATATGAAGCTGATGTGGACAAGTTTGATATGTTATTGAATATTGGATTTGAGATCACTCCTATGAAAAAGATAGAACGATTAAATAAAAAAGAAGTTGCTGATTATATATCTAAGCTACCTAATAAGCAACAAGAAATTGTGGAGATATTGCTAGGTTACTATTTAACGGCTGATTTTTCTGACCTTAAAAATATTACAATATTTTCATTACCGTTATTTACTGAGAAAGGATGGAATATAAAATCAGCGATAAAGCAGTTTGGAAACAAGGAGAAATATTTAGAAATTATTCAAGAAATAGAAATTATATTATTTTTGAGGTGAAGAGATGAGTATTAGTACATTGATTAAAAAGTTAAAAGATATTATGAGGGGCGATAGTGGTGTAGATGGAGATGCTCAACGTCTGTCTCAAATTGTATGGATCTTATTTTTAAAAATATTTGATTATAAAGAGGAAGAGTGGGAATTAGAGGGTAACTATACTCCTATAATTCCAGTGGGATATAGATGGAGAGATTGGGCTTCATGTATTGGAGAAGATGGGAAAGTTGACAAGAAAGCCCAGCTCACAGGAGATACTTTAATTAATTTTGTGAATAATAAACTATTTCCTGTATTACAGGGTGAAACTATTAAAGATGAAAACAATGAAGATGTATTACTATTTAACAGTGAGGATCCAAAAGCTTTCATAGTGAGAAAGTTTATGGAAGATTCAACAAACTATATGAAAAATGGGGTTCAACTTAGAAAAGTAATTAATGAATTTGTAGATATATCTTTTGATGATACTGAGGTAAGGTATGCATTTAATGAAATTTATGAAATGATATTAAAGGATCTTCAGGCTGCAGGTAAAGCAGGTGAATTTTATACCCCTCGTGCGTTAACATCTTTCGTCACAGAAAAAGTAAACCCCAAAATAGGCGAACGAATAGCTGATTTTGCATGTGGTACGGGGGGATTCTTAGTAGAGGCATTGAAACATATACAATCTCAGGTGAAAACTGTAGAAGATAGCGTAACGGTTCAGGCATCATTACATGGTATAGAATGGAAACCGCTGCCTTACATGTTATGTGTTACAAATCTTTTGCTTCATGATGTTAATAATCCAGACATTGTACATGATGATGGGTTAAAAGAAAATGTAATGGAAATAAAATCAGAAGATAAATTTAAGGTAATTTTGATGAATCCTCCTTTTGGTGGGAATGTTGATCCAATAGATCTGACTAATTTTCCATCCGACTTAAGAAGTAGTGAATCGGCAGATCTATTTATTGCTAAAATTCTATTTAGTTTAGAGGATGATGGGCGATGTGGATTGGTATTACCAGATGGATTTTTATCTAATGACGATGAAGCAAAGACAAATTTAAAGAAAAAATTATTATCTGATTTTAATTTACATACAGTAATTAGACTTCCAGAAACAGTTTTTGCTCCTTATACTAACATTAATACAAATTTATTATTTTTTGATAAAACTGGTCCTACAAAAGACATATGGTTCTACCGACTAGACATGCCAGAACGCCAAAAACGCTTTAACAAGTCAAAACCGATGTTGAGAGAAGACTTCAAACCGGTTGATGATTGGTGGAATAATCGAGTTGAGATCAAGGACGAAAAAGAGGATGGGGCTATAGCGGATACATGGAAAGCAAAAAAATATTTAGTATCAGAGGTTATTGAGAATGGCTATAATCTAAATTTATGTGGTTACCCTATTAAGGAGGAAATAATACTATCTCCAGAAGAAGTAATTAATAACTATAATATACAGAAGAAAAAGATTGAAGAAAAACTGTCAAAAGCAATCACAAATATGCATTCATTTTTTAAGGGTGTTAATAATGAAAAAACATTAAATATTAATACTCTGTGTCAAAAAATGTCTGAATTGGAAAGAAAATTTCCAGACGAGATGAAAAACTCTATTATACAGGAAGCAATACAAGGGAAATTAACTGAGCAATTGGTAACAGATGAACCTGTTGAAAAATTTCTTGAAAGAGTAAGAGCTGAGAAAGCATTAAAAATTAAAGAAAAAAAGATGAAGAAAGAAGATAAATTAAAACCTATAACAGATGAGGATTTACCATTTGATATTCCAGATAACTGGAAGTGGGTCAGATTAGGAGATGTCGGTTACACTAATATTGGATTGACATATAAACCAAGTGACATAACTAAAGATGGAACCATAGTATTAAGGTCTAGTAATATACAAAAAGGTAAAATGGATTATAATGATATAGTAATGGTTAACATGAATATATCAGATAATAAAATGTGCCAAGCAGGTGATTTGCTTATTTGCGCCAGAAATGGAAGCAAGAAACTGGTCGGAAAATCTGCTATTATAGATCGGGATGGAATGAGTTTTGGAGCATTCATGGCTCTTTTCAGAAGTGAATGCAATAAATATATTTTTTATGTAATTAATTCACCATATTTTCGTAATGCATTATTAGGTGATGCAGGAACAATGACTATAAACCAGATAACTCAAGACATGCTAAGAAACTTTTTATTACCACTACCCCCTATGGAGGAACAAGTAAGGATAATAGAGAAATTAGAGTATCTTATACCTTTATTTGAAGAATAAAATGTTATTGTAAAACCCAGTATAGAAAGTGTACTGGGTTTTTTGATAGTTTGTGAAATTTATGAAGTTCTGTTATACCCAAACGCTGTAACTCATAAAGTTGTTTTGCTGACAAAAGCGTCCGCACAGTTACAGTGTAATTGGTTGTATTTCCCAATTCCGATTTGTAAATCTTTATCAATTTTACTACCTCCTTTTTAATTTTGCTACACCTTAATTAAAGTAACTGTCTCACAAATAGTTGGCTTTTTGCCATTTATGTGTTTTTACAAAAAAATATTATTCAGTGTTTTCAAGGCTTCCAGTAATTATGTAAATATCTGGTATTACATATCTGTAAGCATTTGGATATATCTGTATCGAAATGGGTACAACTGTGTAAGTGGGCATATTTACCACTTTGTTTTAAGCCCAATATATGGGGTTGTCAATTAGGGATTTTTCTCTTATGATTTAAAATTGGGTTCTAAACCGACTATCATTTCAGAATTAACCGTCACTCATAACTGTAAGAATTAGTAAAATGGTTTCTGAGCACATTTTATAAAACTTGAGCATATGTTATAACGCTCAAGGGACATATAATAAAATCCCCAAATCCATCCATTTCGACCTATCGAAATGATAAATATTTGCACGTTTTTATATTTATTCCAGAAACCCTACAATCTCAACCTTTCTGACCAGCACTCTTAGAAACACAAAAAACCTTGAAAAATCAAGGTCTCAAGCCATACATATATTAATTTTTTATTCTTAGTGCCATTTGATTTATTTTGCTCCTACAAACTGTCACCAGAAATAATTATGTCCTGCTCAGCTCAAAAAAATATATTCAGAATTAGTAATTAAAGCAAAGACACACCAGATCATAACGCCGAAGGCGTTGTGATCTGGTGTGAAAGAATACATTTATAAATATTCCCAACTACAGTCAACACTTTACTTATAAGGACTACCCCGGTTGAAGTAGTCCTTTTGTTATTGATTTTATTTTAGTATACTGGGCCAATCCAAGTCCACATTTTTACTTTGGAACTATATTGAGTCCAATAACCTACTATTTGTCCATCTTTTGGATTCTTTACTTTCTTTGCTAATGATTTTTCATAAGACACTATGGTTCGCCACTCAGAACGGAAATGACCTTCACCATTAGCAGCTATGGTATAAGGTTGACCTGAGAATGTTGAATTACCATACCAAATAACGCCTAAATCGCCTTCTTTAAGTACTTGTTTTGTACCTGTCTTTGTATTCATACCAGAATAAAGGTCTAATTTTTGACCGTAGCCTACTACAATTATATCATACTCTATGGATGTTAATTTTACTTTCTTGCCACTCTTTGTTACAAAAGTATCTCCTGCTTTTGCTAAAGGTCTATCCGGGTCATTCCATTTTAAGGTTACTGCTTTACCCTTTTGTGCTGCCTGCTGGTCTGTTGGAATTTCTACCTTTTTCATATTCTTACGGGCAGAAGGGGTGATTATTCTATATATCATTTGTACTGCTGCACCCCTTGTTACTTTGGCTGAATAATCAAACTTGTAATCGGAATTGCCTGTAAAGAAACCTTCTGAATACGCCCATATTACTTCTTGTCTACACTCTTTCGGTATCTTTGAATAGTCTGGAATAAGATTCTTAAGGTTGTAGATTTCATTAAGATACTCCACTCCCTCGCTAATCATATATGCTCGGATTGCCCATAAGACCATATTTCCTCGGGTTAGTTGTTTATCATAATCCTCAGGCTTTAACTCTCCTTTTTTAATAATGTACCAGTCCTCTGCTAACTCAACTAGAGATTCGTCAAAATCTTTACCTGC
>JAEWMQ010000037.1 GCA_023393125.1 Bacillota bacterium | reverse complement strand
TTTGTACACACAGCATAACAGAAGTTATAATAAAAGAAATCTAAAAATGAGTTTGTTATTTTTTAAATCCAAGTTAGACAGAGCTACAACTTTCGGATATACTATCGCTAGGTATCAAAAATACTGGAGGTTTTTATGGGAGAAAGGTTGAACAAAGTAGATATATATTTAAGTCAATTAGAAGGTAGTGCAAGAGAATGGAATGAAATTTTCATCAATTATATGCGTCAAAACTATCCAGATTTAGAAGAAGTTATATCTTTTCAAATGCCTACTTATAAACTAGGTAGTGGTAAAGAACGAAACTATATTTCTTTCGGAGTTGCTAAGAATCATTTTTCACTACACTCAATGGATTTCGAATATATAGCTCAAATGAAAGAAAAGCTAAGCAAACCGGGTAAAGGTAAAGGATGTGTAAATATTCCCTTTGATAAACCTTGCGAAAGAGAAATATTATTTAAAGCTATAGATGACATTATAGAGAGAAAAATCACTTGTGTGTATGGAAAATAAACGTATATCTCTTTTTTATATGTTAGTTTAAATGAAGCACTTACTTAAAAAGTAGGTGTTTTTATTTTGCTCTAAAACAGAGAGGAGGTGGTAAGATGGCTAGTAAAATCAAAGGTATTACTATTGAAATTAGTGGAAATGCAAAGCTTCCTGTAAAAACTTCTGGTGATGTTAATAAAACCAGTAGGAATCTCCAATCAGAACTAATAGATGAGGAAAATGAAGAAAAGCAGAGCATAAAAACTTTTATTTTTTTTGAATATTCTTTAAAATTATTCTTGAAATCTTTGTTTTTTATAGAAATAACTATATAATATAAGTAAAAAACAACCTTACGAGGAAAAAGATGATGAAAAAAATAAATCTAAAAAAGTTATTTAAAAAAATACTAATATTCTTTAGTATAAGCTATATGCTAGCGTTAATACTATCACTAGTTTTAGTAATTAGAATGTCATCTATAATATATGAATCTACAGCTTTTGGAATTGTGTTAGAAGAATATAAACTTGATTTTATATCAAATAAAGCAGAATACAGTAACTTTGATTTTGATGGGATTCAAGTTAAACATCAAGAAATAAAGCTTTCTTCATTACAAGAATTTAAATTTAAGACATTGTTTGCAATCTCTCTTGGGCCATTATGGAGAAACTCTTACTATAATCCATTTATTATGGATGGTGATCAATGGAATATGACAAGATCTTATAGTAATGAAAAGAAGGATATCACTTATGGGAGCAATGCATATCCATTAACGTATTCATTTGTTTTACATGTTATAAAAGGATTATTCACTTAAATTTAGAAGGAGACTATGTAATGATTTTGTACACCATCCAAATGCGATAGAAACAATCTTATACCTCATGAGCATCGCCTCTAACCTGACACAATTATTTATTTTTAGAGGCTAAGTGGAAATGAAATAAAGGTATTAACACAAAAAGAAATGGTAAGGTTGTTAGAGAAAGAGCTTTATCTATTCACATATAATGGAAAATATATTTTTGATACGACATAAGGCTATAACCTAACTGAATGGGGAGGGAGATGTTGGGGTAAGGGGAGACTATACCCATTTATAAGGGAAAGTACATATTTGTTGCTCATTAGAGAGTAATTGATTGAAAATTATTTAACTGTGGTATAAAATCAAGTTAGAAGCGAAAGAGCTCTATTATGGCAAGACATTTAGCATATTTAAGGATATAGATTATAAAGGTATAGGAGCTTCTGAGTTGACAGAAGATGAAGTGAAATATATTTCGACAAGATATAATTTAGGTTCTGGAAGAACCTTAGATGAAATAAAAAACACTTGTGGATATGGATAGCATGTTCTGGATTACAAGGAGCTTACAGAGGAGCTATTATATGAAAGTAATTAAAAAAATCATTTACATCTTATTAATAGTATTTGTTTACTTGTTCGCATTTATAGCATATACATTTCCAATTGATGATAAATATACATTGAAAGGTATTAAGGGGATGCCGTATGCTATTAGTGCAGGTGCTATAGCATGTATTTTACTTTTGGCATGTATGGTAATTATACTTAGCATAATAAGTATAATAATCTCGGACAATAGAAAATACACCTTTTTTATCCTTATTATTCCCACAGTTTACTGTGTGTATAAAATATTATTGATGATATGTATTATTAATTTAGTTAATCGGGGACTTTTGTTATCGACCTAAATATTTATTAGGGGTTTCGGGTCAGAATGGAGGGCTTTTGGGTCAATTTGAAGTTTTATCATAAATTTCAAGACCTGAAAGCCCTTTTTGTAAAAGTTATAAATTCGCATTTAGAAGGCTAAGTGAAAGTGAAACAAGAAGATTAACACAAAAGGAAATAGTAAGATTGCTAGAGAAAGGGCTTTATCTATTAAAATATAATAGAAAGCACATTTTTGATACGACATAGAGGTAAGACCTAATTGAATATGGTGGGAGGAAATTGGGATAAGGGAGAACTATACCTATTATAAGGAATAAATACATAGTTCTTGATAAGACGAGAAGTAATAGATTGAAGATTCTTTAAATAAGGTATAAAATCAAGTAGAGGCGAAAGTACTCATATTTGCATAAATATGTTGACTTTAAAGAAGCTCAAACAGCTATCTTTGAATATATTGAATCTTAGTATAACAGAAAAAGGATTCATAGTACCATCGAATATTTAACCCCCCAACAGAAAGAAGATCTAGAGTTAACAAAGGTGGTAATACTTTCAACTTTTTATGTCCAAAGTATTGACATAGATTCAAAAAGGTTTAGCAGACAAGAGTAAGTCAAAAATGAAAATGCGAGATGATTATAGTGAAATTTCACTTTGAAAAGCAAGGAGGAAACCAATTTGATTATCAAAAAAGATAATCAATTCAATATATTGCCCTCACATGTTGGATTGAGAAAATATATTCTATATTACAATATTGTATTTCCAGAGAAAGGGATGTTCATGCCACAATACACGCTCATGCCAAATGCTTGTGGAACTTTGTCAATTGCTTTCGACGGCTCCTCTATAATTGCCGAATTGTGGGGAGCGACTACAATACCTGTTTCATTAGGTGCAGAGCCAAATAGCTATCGTGTCCTTCTGCTTATCCAACTTTCGCCCTATGGTTTGTATCAAATCACACGTCAAAGTCAAGCTGAGTTTGCGGATAAACGCCTTTCGCTTGCGGATATTGACAATGAACTATTCAATTCGCTATATCAGGCTTTTGTAATATCAAAAACTGTAATAGATTTGGCAAATACTTGTGAGAGAGTTTTATATAGACGTATGGAAAAACACGTTATATCGGACGCTTTATTATTAGCGTCCACTATCATTTTTAATAGCCATGGACAAGTACAAGTGAAAGAAGTCGCCCGACAATCCAGTTATAGTGAGCGACAGTTAAACCGCCTGTTTCTTACACAAATCGGAATGAATATTAAAAACTATGCACGCATAACTCGCTTTAACTATGTGTTAAAGCATATTCAAAAATCCCCTTGCTTCTTTGCGGCATTGTCGCAACAAGCCGGATATTTTGACCAAGCTCATTTTGATAAAGATTTCAAGGCTATTAGTGGTGTTACCCCTCAAGAATATTTGAAAACTATGTCTGATTTTTACTATGACGGAACGGAGATATACAATACAATATCCTCAAGGGAGGAATGAAAAATGAAATATCAAGGTTGTCTTTTAGCGGTTAGGGATATATCCGTCTCTAAGGACTTTTATGAAAAAGTGCTTCATCAAAACGCCGTAATGGATATTGGTATACATGTAACCTTTGAGGGTTTTTCTCTGCAACAGGGATATGTCGAACTCATTGGGGTAGCAATTGAGAGTGTGAAAGAACAGTCACACAACTTTCAAGTCTATTTTGAAGTGGAAGATTTAGACAAAGTATATGAACAAATGAAAAGCATACCCCACTTGCAATGGGTACATGAAATCAAGGAATATCCATGGGGGCAGCGTGACATTCGAGTATATGACCCGGACAAGCATATAGTGGAGATTGCAGAGGATATGAATACGGTTATCAAACGCTTTTTCAGTCAGGGCATGTCGGCTGAAGAAGTTGCCAAGCGTACTATGTTCCCTCTTGAAGTCGTGAAACAGTATGCGTCGTGCTTTCATATATGACACATGACATAGCGTCTTTGGTAAATCAAAGCTTCTATTTTACTCTGAACATATAGGTCATTTATTATAATAGAATGGGTATTGTGCCTTGTATGTGCCAATAAACCCCGAACAATAAGGAGAGTGTCTATGAACTGGGAACCGTGGACAGGTTGTTACAAGATAAGTGATGGTTGTACAAACTGTTATTTTTACGGACCACATGCGAAACGCTACGGTCAAAATACAATACAAAAAACAGATAAATTTGATTGGCCTATAAGGAGAACTACAAAAGGCGAATACAACATTAAAGGAAACAAAATTCTTGCGACCTGTTTTGCAACTGACTTTTTTCTTCCTGAAGCGGATGAATGGCGTAAAGAAGTTTGGGCTATCATCAAGGAAAGAAATGACATAGAATTTTTGATTTTGACAAAGCGAATTGACCGTTTCCTTGTATCACTTCCATCAGATTGGGGTGCAGGATATGAGAATGTGAATATTGGATGTACTGTCGAAAATCAAAAATCAGCGGATTATAGACTTCCATTATTTTTATCCTATCCGATAAAGCGGCGTTTTATTGCCTGTGCACCACTTTTAGAAGCAATAGATTTAACACCGTATTTTCATGGAGTAGACCATGTTACAGTAGGCGGTGAAACGGGACGAGAAGCTCGTGAGTGTAATTATGATTGGGTACTTCATATCCGTGAACAATGCGTAAAAGCGAATGTGACATTTTGGTTCAAAAATACAGGCTCACTTTTCAAACGTGACGGCGTAGTGGAAAAAATAAATCCATTTAAGCAAACCAGTATGGCGAAAGAGCTTGGTATAAATATTTTAGATGGAAAAAGATTGTTTTGATAAGATGCTTAATGAGTGGCAGTTTATGATTAGTCAAAATATACCGCCCAACGGCAGTTTTGAAATAACAATCAAAGCCGCCGTTTTTCTTTTATATCTACATAATTTGATAATCAGTAGCTTGTTAAAAAAAGTCCATATTCACCAACAGGATATTCCGTCTATCAAGATGAACACATACATCATTACGCAATAGTTACTAAATCACTTTATATGAGTAGAATGGCAGAAGAGATAAAGATAAGTTGCTAACATCAGTTTAGAGTACACTATTCTTTGATGTTTTTTGGGAGATTCTTTTTCTCAGCTGGTGGGTTCTAAATGAATTCCGGGCTTATGCCAAATAGTTTTCTTATAACAGTCCAAAGGCATTGTGAAACGGTTAGTTAAGCAAGCATTAGAGTATGCGAAACACCAACATATTATACTGATAGACGGTGAAAAATTAACCAAGTTAATGATTGAACATAATTTTGGTGTTACAGTTAAGAAGGTTTTTGAAATTAAAGCTATTGATACTGATGTATTTAACGAATATCTAGAAGGTTAATTATTAAGTAAACAAACTACATCATTATAACTACCATCAGCACGCAATCCACGTTAAAACTATAGTGAAAATGTCTAGATAAACCTTAGTAATACCAAGGTTTAGGGCGGTTTTTTGTTCTAAGCTTTAATGTGTTTTTGGACAAATTTAGGGCAGGAATATGTTCCCACATGGATAGGGAGACACTAGTTGTAAGCGTATAACAAGAAGGTATATTTCAGATGTAACAAAACCCTGTTAAAGTTAGAGTAAAATACTCTAGTTTAACAGGATTTTGTTTGCAGATTGCTTGAGGTCCTTTAGCCAAAGGCATAAGATTCTCCAAAAGTTCAGGATGATTTTTGGAGTCAGTTCCAGGCGTTTTTTATAGTAAATATCTCAAATATTTAAACATATTTAGATTGTTAGCCTTGGTAGTCTCAACTAAGCTGTAAACAGTTACACTGGCTTTAGCACCTTTTTGACTATTGGAGAATTCCCAGTTCTTACGGTCTACTATAAAAGGTCTAATGCTATTCTCAGCAATATTGTTGGAGAGTGAGCACCTTCCGTCTAGAACATAGTTCTCCATATATTTCTTTTGATTTTTAGCATAAGTAACAGCCTTACCCAATCTTAATTCATTGAGGGGATGCAGTTTTTCTACCCAACACCAAAAGGCCTCTAATACCGGTTTTCCCAGTTCTAGACGCTTGATTTTTCGTTCTTCAGGATTAAGCTCTGCTAGATCTTTTTCAATAGCAAAGAGTTGGTTACAATAGTCTCTTCCTAGTTCACCATTGCTGACTTCACCTGAAGTAGCTTTATTCATTGATGGAATAGCTTCTACAAAATATCTTCTTAGATAAGCCCAACAGCCATCTCTAGAAGGCTGATATTCAAACAGGATAATAGGTGGCTTTCGTCACCTTTTTTGCTGTTATCTCCAGGCTCTAGTAAAACTTTCATGGCTGCCTTAATAAACCTTCTTTCAGGCATAAAATGGCTC
>JAEWMQ010000068.1 GCA_023393125.1 Bacillota bacterium | reverse complement strand
ATAAAGCTTCTTTGTAGCTTATTCTTGTAAAGCAGTAGCTATGTAGGGAGACTAGTGGACTTGCTGGAAGATGCCTTGGAGCAGAGCTTAGAAACTCTTAATGAAGTAATCCTTATGGGTTTTAGGGCGAGTGTTTGAGCCTGCGAGTTTTCGCCCGTTCATAAGGATTACGAATTTAGAGTTTCTTAGCGGAGTGAGATAGCAGCTGGAAGCAAGTACACTAGCCGGACTACATGGCGATAGCTTAACTTTATGCAGTATTATTCAAATTTCTATTTATATCATATTCACATAAGAGATAGTGTTTTCAAATTATTTTAAATATGATAGACTGTTTATGAGAGGAGGGAAGGTAATGAAGAAAAAATATGTGGGGATGATTTTAGTCTGTATACTTATCTTGAATTTGTTTCAAGGAATGGTTCCTTTGGAAGCTACGCCTAATGCAGAAAAACAATTAATTATTCATTATTACAGACCAGATAAGCAGTATGAGGAATGGAACTTGTGGATGTGGCTTGACGGAAAAGATGGAAACGTTACCGAATTTTCTGAGCAAGATGAATTTGGCGTAAAGGTGGTTATTCCTCTAGAGGAAGCGGCTAATAAGGTGGGTTTTATTGTAAGGACCAATGATTGGGCAAAAGATGTATCAGATGACCGATTTGTGGCAACAACGGAGACTACAAATGAGATATGGTTAGTATCAGGAGATGAAACCATTTATACAGAAGAGCCAAATCTTTCTGGTGGCTTAGTAATGTTGCCAGAACAAGTAACTTTGAATGTACATTATAATAGGTATGATAAAAATTATGAAGATTGGAAACTGTGGTTATGGCCCGAGGGTAAAGATGGTATAAGTTATGACTTTGAAAAGGAAGATGCCTATGGTAAGGTGGCAACCTTTACAGTAAAAGACATAGGGGCAATACGTAAGTTAGGATTCTGGCTCTATAAAAAAGATGTACAAAATAAAGATGTGGAAATAGATCGTTTTATTTCTACTACTAAAGCTGACGAGAATGGGAAAATTGATATTTACTTAAAGCAAGGAGAGGAAAAAGTGGGATACAGTAAAGAAGAAATGTACGTTAAACCTAGTGTGAGCTGGGCAACCATGGATACAATGGAAAGTATTTGTTTAGGTGTTAATGTTCCTTTTGAATCAAAGGAAGATCTTATAGCGGATTTTAGTGTAACTAAAGCAGGAAAGAAAATAGCAATTAATAAAGTAGAGCTATTAGATGAAATGGAAGGTGGACTAGCTAAAGGTGCTAAGCTTTACTTAGCTGAGACCATTGACTTTAATGGTACTTATGAAGTAACTAAAGATGGTTATGAAGCAAAGATAGCGACGGCAGGAGAGATTTTTAATACAGAAGCTTTTAACCAGCTTTATTATTATGAGGGAGATGATTTAGGAGCTAACTACCAAAAAGAGCGTACAGCTTTTAAATTATGGGCACCTACAGCTAGTGAAGTTGAAGTCATCCTTTATGAGGCAGGAAATGATGGTAAAGTACTACAAAAACTGCCAATGATAAAACAAGAAAAAGGTACTTGGAGTGCTACAATTGAGGGTAATCAAAATGGTGTTTATTATACTTATAAGATATGTATTAATGGAGAATGGCGAGAAGTTGTAGATCCTTATGCAAGAACAACCGGTGTAAATGGCATGAGAGCCATGGTAATTGACCTTGCAGGAACGAATCCAGAAGGATGGGAAACACAAAAAGGACCAGAGCTTAAGAATCCAACAGATGCCATTATTTATGAACTACATATAAGAGACTTATCAACTCATGAAAATTCAGGAATTACTCATAAAGGTAAATTTTTGGGTTTAACAGAAACTGAGACGACAACTAGTACAGGTGTAAAAACAGGCCTTAGTCATATAAAAGAATTAGGGGTTACATATGTTCATCTACTACCAGTTTTTGATTATAGCTCTATTGATGAAACTAAGTTAGAAGAAAATGATTTTAACTGGGGATATGACCCACAAAATTATAATGTACCAGAAGGGTCTTATGCCACAGATCCTTATCATGGAGAAGTAAGAGTAAAAGAATTTAAAGAGGCTATACAGACGCTTCACCAAAATGATGTAGGTGTTATTATGGATGTGGTTTACAATCATACGGCTAAAAGTGCAGATTCTAATTTGAATCTTATTGTGCCAGACTATTATTATAGAAAGAATTTAGATGGTAGCTTCTCGAATGGTTCAGGTTGTGGTAATGAAATTGCATCAGAGCGAGCTATGGTAAGAAAGATGATTGTAGAATCAGTGGTATACTGGGCTAAAGAATACAAGATTGATGGTTTTAGATTTGACCTTATGGGACTTATAGATATCGATACAATGAATGAGATTCGCACTGAATTAGATAAAATCAATCCAGAGATCTTAATTTATGGTGAAGGTTGGACTGCTTCCTCTTCTACCTTACCTACTAATAAACAAGCACTTAAAGTAAATGCAAGCAAACTAAATGGGATAGCTGTTTTTAGTGATGATTTTAGAGATGGTATTAAAGGTCATGTCTTTGAAAGTACTGCTCCAGGGTTTGCAAATGGTGGATTAGGATTTGAGGAAACCATTAAATTTGGTATTGTAGGAGCCACTAAGCATCCACAAGTTGATTATACACAGGTGAACTATTCAAAAGCACCTTTTGCAAAATCACCAAGTCAAACCGTTAATTATGTATCAGCTCATGATAATTTAACTTTATGGGACAAGATTGAACTAACTAATCCAGAAGATGGCATGGAAGAAAGACTAAAGATTCATAAACTAAGTAATGCTATGGTACTTACCTCACAAGGTGTTCCTTTCTTACATGCAGGTGTGGAGTTCGTACGTACTAAGGGTGGTAATGAGAATAGCTTTTCAGCGGGTGATGAGGTTAATCAATTAGATTGGAGTAGAAAAATTGGTTTTAAAGATGTGTATGATTATTATAAAGGGCTTATAGAGCTAAGAAAAAATCATCCAGCTTTTCGAATGACTACAGCAGAAGAAATTAGTAAGCATTTAACCTTCTTTGACATGCCAGCTGAAGAAATGGTGGGCTATAAAATAAGTGGCCATGCCAATGGCGATGAATGGGAAGAAATTGTTGTTTTATTTAATGCCAATAAGGAAGAACAAAAAGTAGCCTTAGATAGGGAAGGTTGGGAAGTAGTCGTTAATAATCAAGTAGCGGGAATCGAACCAATAGAAACTATAACAGGTAATGAAGTTGTAGTACCTAGTAGAAGTGCAATGGTATTAGTAAAAGCAAAAGATACAAAGGCAAGCACAGATGAACAAGTAGATAGTCAAAATGAAACAACTAAGTCTCAGGCTAAAACACTAGCCTATATTGCAGGTGGTGCTTTAGTAGCAGCAGCAGCTGCTTTGGGCGTGAGAAAGAAGTTAAAAAATAAACATTAAGGAGATTCAGTTAAAGAATCAAAAAGTGCTCTGAGAAAAGGACTCAGAGCATTTTTTTGCTAAAAAAATAGATTATATAGTCTTATAAATAGATGAAAGCTAGGCTAAGCAAAATAGAAGTAATGGTACTCATTAAAGCGATCATTAAGTGAACTCTCTTTTTACTAAAAAGGTAAACAATAACGTAGAAACTTCCTAAGGCAAGCCCTAAAAAGGAAAGAAAGTTAGCAAAAGGTAGAAAAAAGTTAATACCTATATAAAGTAGGAAGAAAGTAATAGCTAAGGTAAGTACATTGTAAACATGGGTATAATCTATCACATTACTTTTTGTGGGACGTTTCATAGAGACCTCCTAAAATGGACAATGAGTATTTATTATTAAGTTATGACAGAATAGATAAAATATGCTTATTTTAGGAAAAGTTCTTCTTTATAGCTACATAATGAAATGTTATAACGATAAGATAGTGACAGAATAAAAGTATTAGTTTAAATAATATGAGAAGTTTAACGTAAGTGGGTAGAGAGGTAATTATAAGTTTTTTATTAATTAATTGAATTTTAATTGAAAATTAAGGATTGTCACTTATAATAATTGTTAGTAAGTATAAAATAATAGCTATAAGTAAAACGAACCGTTAAAGGAGGATTATATGAAAGGCAAAAAGAAGTACATCATTATTGGCGTGGTGGGTATTATGATTGTATTGGGCATTGTGGCAAGTATGAATAAACCACAGGTGGAAGAAACAATTGGAGGCTATAAAGAAGGACCACGTGTACAAGTTGAGAAAATCAAAAAAGATAATATAGAAGCAAAAATTTCTTCAAGTGGTAAGCTAAAAGCAGTTGACAGTCAAACCGTTTATCTTGATGCAAGTAATAAAATTATAACTATTAATAAAGAAGTAGGAGATACAGTAAAGCAAGGAGAAGTGATTTTAGTATTAGATCAGGAAGCAGAGCTTTCAAGTCAAAAAAATCTAGAAGCTTTAGAAGCACAATTAGTAGCAGCAAAAGAAAGTTTAAATAGTTTACTTGGTGCGGCTTCCAAAGGAGATATCCTAAGTGCACAAGCTAATTTAACACAGTTAAAAAATAGCAAAAAAGATGTAGAAACTAACATAGCAAATAAAAAAGTAGATCTATCAAATTTAGAAAAAGATTTAAAACAAGCTGAAACAGATTTAAAAGTAAATGAGGAACTTTTTGAAGCAGGAGCTTTATCTCAAAAAGAGCTAGATGATTCTAAAGATAGAGTAACAACTTTGAATCAAAATATCGACCAAATGAAAGCTGCTATTACTAGTCTTGAGTCAAGCTTAAAGCAAATGGACTTACAAATTGAAACAGCTGAGTATAGCTTGGATTTATTAAATAATAAAGTAGAGGATACTAATAAAAAGCAACAAATTGCTTCAGCTGAAGGTCAAATTAAGAGCTTAGAAAGTCAAATTTATATAGCTAAAAATAATCTTCAAAATACATCAACAAACGTAGTAGCTCCTATGAATGGTGTTATTACATACCTACCAGAAGAAGAAGGTATGCCTGTAGTAGCAGGAAGTAAAATTTTAACGATTGTAGATCCTAGCAAATTAGAAGTAACTTGTGATATTTCACCTTATTATGCAGCAGACTTAAGAGTCGGTTTAGATGCAGTTATTAAATATACAGGTTCTAAAACTATTGAAGTAGCAGGTAAAGTTGCTAAGGTGGCAGCTGTAGCAGATGTGAAACAAAGTTCTAGTGGTGAAACAGTTTCACTGCCAGTTAAAGTAGAAGTAACACAGCCGGGTGAAGTGATTAAACCAGGTTTTTCTGTAGATGTAAAGATTATTACTGATACAAGAACAGATGTATGCGTTGCACCTATTTTAGCAGTTATGGAAGATGATGATAAAAATTATTATGTTTATGTAGTGGCTGAGGATGGAAGCATCAGTAGAAAAGATGTTAAACAAGGCTTAAATAATGGTTTATACACAGAAATAGAAGGTGTAGAAGAAGGTGAACTAGTTGTAAGTAATCCTGCTGATTACTTAGCAGATGGAACAAAAGTGTCTTATGAGAAGTTGGGTGATGAACAATGATAGATATTCAAAAAGTGAATAAAATTTATAGAAATGGTCGCCTAGAGCTTCAAGCTTTATTTGATATTGACTTCAAGGTAGAAAAAGAAGAGTTCGTATCTATCATGGGTGCTTCTGGTTCAGGTAAATCAACTTTCTTACAAATTTTAGGTTGTCTTGATCATGCTACTAGTGGGACTTACATACTAGATGGTATTAATATTTCGCAGGCAAAGGATAAAGATTTCTCCAAAATTAGAAATCAAAAAATAGGTTTCGTCTTTCAATCCTTTAATTTATTACCTAAGCTGACTATTACTGAAAATGTGGAACTGCCTATGATGTATGCAGGTATTAAGCCAAGAGAGAGAAGAGAACGTGCAGTTGATGCGCTCATTAGAGTAGGTCTGGGAAATCGTATTAAACATACTCCCAATGAAATATCAGGTGGTCAAAGGCAAAGAGTAGCCATTGCCAGAGCCCTTGTTAATAATCCAGCTATTATTTTAGCAGATGAACCTACAGGAAACTTAGATAGTAAATCTAGTGCAGAAATAATGAATATTTTTCAAGGTTTAAATAATGAAGGTGTTACAATTGTTATGGTTACCCATGAACCAGATATTGCAGAATTTACTAAAAGAAGAGTTGTATTTAGAGATGGTATCATTATTGATGATGCACCTATACAAAATAGGAGAGGTATATCCTAATGAATATGTTAGGTGAAAGCATTAGATCTGCAATTAAACAACTCATGGGAAATAAGGGAAGAACCATTCTTACAATGTTAGGTATGTTTATTGGAGTAGGAGCCGTTATTATGATTTTAGCTTTAGGAACGGGCTTCCAAACCTATATTAAGAGTTCCTTTATGGATATGGGTTTAGGAGTTTTCCAAATTAGTGCAAAAGAGCAAAAATCAGAATATAAGATTGATGTAGAAGACATTAATTTAATTAAAGCACTACCAGAAATTGATAGTGTCGTGAGAGGAAATGATAGTAGAGGTAGTCTTTATACACAAAAAGGAGAAAGCTTTCTGTGTAATGTTTCAGGTATTGAACCTGCTTATGTCAATGAAATTTCACCACTAGATATTTTAGCTGGTAGAAATTTAAATGATAAAGATGAAGAGGCCTATAGCAATTCAGTGGTGATTGCAGATGTTGTATCTAAAGCACTTTTTGGTGAAAAATCTTATGAGCGTGTAGTGGGAGAGCAGATTGAAATAACGATTAACAAGCAGCCTATTAGTTTTCAAATAATAGGGATTTATAAAACCAATAGTGCAAAGGATTTAAGTAGAAAAGAACTAGACCGTATGATTACTCAAAAGGCTTTTTATATACCCTATAGCAGACTAGACCAGCTATTAGGTTTAGGTGGTTCTGTAAGAACCATTGCAGGTGTTGTAAAGGATGATTATGACCAAAGTGAAGTAACCACTAGGATAGGGCAAATTCTTAATAAAAGACATCATTTAAAAGATGGCTATACTATTCAAACCTATGTACAGATTGTTCAGATGGTAGATAGTATTATGAGTATTGTTACCTTGTTTATTAGTGCTATAGCAAGTATTTCTCTTGTAGTAGGTGGCGTAGGCATTATGAATATTATGCTTGTAACGGTTAAAGAGCGAACGAGAGAAATCGGAATTCGTAAAGCTTTAGGAGCTTCTAATAAAGATATATTAGTACAATTTTTAATTGAGGCTTTGATGGTAACACTAATAGCAGGGACATTAGGGATGCTATTAGGATATATAGGTGCTATGATGATTGGTAATCAACTAGGCATTATGGCTGAGTTTACATTAGGTATGGTCTTATTTGCAACTCTAACCTCAGTTACTATTGGCCTTGTATTTGGTGTATATCCGGCTTATCAAGCGGCGCAGTTAGACCCTATAGAAGCCTTAAGAGCAGATTAAGAAAGGAAGGAAGAAAAAATGAGAGAAACGCTAAAAAGTGCCTTAAGCCAGCTTAAAGGCAATAAACTAAGAACCTTCCTTACGATGCTAGGCATGCTTATTGGTATTAGTGCTGTTATTATTATTTTAAGCTTAGGAGAAGGTGTAAAAGGCTACGTCAATGGCCAGTTTAGTGGTGTTGGAAAAGGAACAATCCAGATTATGACCATGGATTATTCAGAAGATAATTTATTAACACCAGAGGATTTTGAAGTGATTAGTCAAATCCCAGAAGTAGTGGATGTTTTACCATACCATGAAAATTACATAGGCACAGCTAAGAATTATAAGAAGGAACAAAAAAATTTGATGCTTTTTGGCATTACTTATGACTTTGAAAAGGTACAATCTATGAGTCTTAAGTATGGCAGGATGTTTTTAGAACAAGATGAGAATTTGAGAAGTAATGTGATTATAGTAGAGGATAATTTTGCTAAAATCATGTTTAATGTCAAAGATTCTAAATATGCTTTAGGAAAAAGCATAGATATGAATATTGGTGGAGAGGTACAAAGCTTTGAAATAGTTGGTATTACTAAAAGCTATTATCCTTCAGCAGCACCGCAGGAAATGATTGTACCTATTGTGTACTTGCCCTTTACTACAGCTGATAAATATTTGCAAGGAGGCCAAGGCAAGAGCTATGAAGCGATGGTCATTATTAATGATGACTATGAAGCTTCAGATTATAGTACACCCATTAGAAAGCTACTTGAAAAAAGACATGGTAAAGAAGATGTTTATATGGTTATGTCTATGATGGAAGCTTCTAATACTTATAATGATATTTTAGATAAACTTAATTTGTTTACGAGTATTGTAGCAGCTGTTTCTCTTCTGGTAGGTGGGATTGGTATCATGAATATTATGATGGTAACCGTTAAAGAACGTACAAGAGAAATTGGAATAAGGAAAGCATTAGGGGCTACTGATCGTCAGATATTAACTCAGTTTTTAATTGAAGCACTTATGCTCACATTACTGGGAGGGATAACAGGTCTTTTAGTTGGGTACTTTGGTGGGGTATTAATCGCCTCGGCTATAGGCATAACAGCTAAACTAACATGGGGCATGATTGCTTTTTCTGTAGGTACTTCAAGCAGTATTGGTATTATATTTGGTGTTTATCCTGCTTATAAGGCTGCTAAATTAGATCCAGTTGAGGCATTAAGAGAAGAATAAATGAAGACTTTAATGTAATTTTAATATAACTGTTATTAAATATTCAGAATAATGGTTTAGAATAACAAATAGAGAGTGCATTATTAGCCCATAAAGAGATTAAATAGAGGAGGAAAAGGATGAAACTAAATAAGGGAATAAAAAAAGTACTGTTGCTTTTATCAGTAACATCTTTATTAACATCATCAGTATTAGCAACGCCAGTTACAGAGAAAAAAGTGTTGGATTTGGATTATGCTATCACTATGGCAATTAGTAAGGATGAGACATTAGGAGAGTACTCTAGAAATATTGAAGTTTATAAAGAACAAAAAGCAACAGCAGATAATTTGTCTTCTAGTATGTATAATTCAAAAGTGATTGATATTGCTGAAACAGAGCGAAAGAAGCAATATCGAAAGGATGTTATTGCCAAAGAGGTCACAGAACAGTATCAAAATATAGCTTTATTACAAAGAAATATTGAGCTCTTTAAAGAACAAATTAGTTTAAATGAAAATCAAGTAAAGCAGGCTACTATAAAGAAAGAAAAAGGTTTTTGTGATGAATTAACATATGAGAAAGTAGTTCGAACTCTAGAAGAGTCAAAGGTAAAAAAAGAGCAGACAGAGAAAAACTTAGAAGATGCTAAAAAAAGCTTTATTAAGCTTACAAACTTAAATTTAGATAGGTATAATTTAAAAGTAGATGATACTTATGAGCCTTTTAAATTAGATAAAAGTATTAATTCTTATGCAAGTGGTATGGCAACTGAACTTGTGAAATATGCAGATGAAAAGGTTAAATTAAGCGAAGATAGTTTTTGGGAAAACATCTATCGTTCAGGGCCTGAAGGAACAGGTCCTACCTATGCTGCTTATTTAGAACAGAAAACAGCTGTGGAAAATTCAAAAGTGGATATAAAGACTATGTATGATGAATACAGATTGCTTATTGAAACTAAGTATACAGCATTAAGTGCACAGTTAGATACAATAAACACAAAAGCAAATGAGTATAAAAGTAGTATAAAAGAAATGAAAGTACTAGAAATTAAATATAAGGCAGGTTATATAAGTACACTTGACTATGAAACACAGAAGTATGCTTTAGATGCTAAACAAGTAGATTATTTAAATGAAGTTAATAAATACAAGATTTTAAAAATGCAGTTTGAGAAACCTTGGACAATGAGGGAATATAGTTTTAAATAGAACATATTTTAAGAATAGAAGCGCATCATTAGAGATGTACTTCTATTCTTTTGTTTAGAAATAAATATAAAATTCTATAAAAGTCAATATGTGAGGTAAAAAGCATTTATACTAAACATTATGTTTGGTAAGAATAAATTTTTTGCTGTTTTGTATTGACGTATTTGGGAGAAATATGTATAATTTTCTATGGCAAGTTTAATGAATGTAAACAAAAAGTTTATTTATATATACTGCAATAGCACAGAGGGAGGCTAGATAATATGGATATTGGGGCTAAGATTAACCAGCTTCGTAAGAAAAACGGTTTAACCCAAGAAGAACTAGCAGATAGGTGTGAGCTTTCAAAAGGCTTCATTTCTCAAGTAGAAAGAGGTCTAACTTCACCTTCTATTGCTACACTCATTGATATATTAGAGTGTTTAGGGACGAATTTAAAGGATTTTTTCAATGAATCCAGTCAGGAAAAAATTGTTTTTACAAAAGAAGATGTATTTGAAAAAGAGGATAAGGATCATAATAATATGATTACATGGCTTATCCCAAACGCACAAAAAAATGATATGGAACCCATCCTGATACATATTGAACCAGGAGGAAAATCTAGTGTGGGAGCACCTCATGACGGAGAAGAATTTGGTTATGTGATTGCAGGTAATGTATACGTTCACTTAGGTAATAAAAAGTTTAAAGCCAAAAAAGGTGATAGCTTTTATTTTAGACCAACTAGTGACCATTATCTTCACAATCCAGGTAAGACCAAAGCTATCGTTCTATGGGTTGCGACGCCACCAAGTTTTTAAAGGAGTAGACGGAAATGACAAATCAATTAACTACCAAAGATTATATTATCGATTTAAAACATATTACCAAGAAATATGATGAGAATTTAGTTTTAGATGATATTAATATGTATATAAGACGTAATGAGTTTTTGACTTTATTAGGTCCTAGTGGTTGCGGAAAAACTACCTTACTTCGTATTATTGGTGGTTTTGAAGAATGCACAGATGGAGAAGTCCTTTTTGAAGGCAAAAACATTGCAGATTTACCACCTTATAAAAGAAAGATCAATACTGTTTTTCAAAAGTATGCTTTATTTCCACATATGAATGTGGAAGATAACATTGCCTTTGGACTTCAAATTAAGAAGATGGATAAAAAGCTTATTAAGGAGAAGGTTAAAGAAATGTTAGCCCTTGTTAACTTAACGGGGTATGAGAAGCGTTCTATTGATTCTTTAAGTGGAGGACAACAACAACGTATTGCTATTGCAAGAGCTTTGGTTAATGAACCAGAGGTACTTCTTTTAGATGAGCCTTTAGGTGCACTTGATTTAAAACTTAGAAAAGGCATGCAATTAGAGCTTAAACGTATTCAGCAAAAAGTAGGGATTACCTTTATTTTTGTAACCCATGACCAAGAAGAAGCTTTAAGTATGTCTGACACAATTGCAGTTATGAAAGATGGTAAAGTACAACAAATTGGTAGTCCGATTGATATTTATAATGAACCTAAAAATGCCTTTGTAGCAGATTTTATAGGTGAAAGTAATATTTTACAAGGTACTATGTTAAAAGACTACTTAGTAAAATTCCATGATACAGAATTTGAATGTGTGGACTTTGGCTTTGAGGAGAATGAATCCATTGATGTGGTTGTAAGACCAGAAGATATTCAAATTGTACCAGCTGCTAAGGGCATGTTAACAGGTGTTGTAGAAGCTGTTACCTTTAAAGGGGTACATTATGAGATGTCTATTCGTTCAAAAGAATTTTTATGGACAGTTCATTCAACAACAATGTCAGAAGTAGGGCAAGAAGTTGGAATGGTTATTACACCTGCTGAGATCCATATTATGAAAAGGAGGTAGATGAGATGAATAGAAGATCTTTAGCATTTCCTTATTTAATATGGTCAGCTATCTTTGTTATTGTACCACTCCTTTTAATTGTATATTATAGCTTCCAAAAAGCAGGAAGTTTTAGCTTGGCAAACTATAAGCAGTTTATGGAGCCAGCTTACTTAGAAGCTTTGTGGAAGTCTGTTAAGTTAGCTTTTATTTGTACAGTTGTGTGTTTAGCCTTAGCCTATCCTTTAGCAATGATTTTAAGTAGCAAGGAAATGTCGGGAAAAAGTTTTATTTTACTATTAGTAGTTCTTCCAATGTGGATGAATTCACTTTTAAGAACTTATGCTTGGGCAAACCTACTTGAAAACAACGGTGTTATCAATAGTTTTCTTGAAATGTTAGGATTTTCTAAGGTGAAGTTTTTATATGGTAATGGTGGGGTTATTTTTGGTATGGTATATAACTTCTTTCCTTTTATGGTACTACCTATTTACAATGTACTTTGTAAAATCGACCATAGTTTAATAGAAGCTTCATATGACTTAGGTGCTAATAAAATGACTACTTTTAGAAAAGTTATTTTACCATTAAGTATGCCAGGTGTATTAACAGGTATTATTATGGTATTTATGCCAGCTCTTACAACTTTCCTTATTACAAGACTTTTAGGTGGCGGTAAGGTAATGCTTATTGGTAATGTCATAGAAGAACAATTTACACGTACAGGTAATATGGGCTTTGGATCGGCTGTTTCCATGTTACTTATGATAGTAGTCCTTATTACTCTAGGCTTTATGTCTAAGAAAGGTGCGTTTGATAAAGGAGGGGGACTATTTTGATAAAATTTTTAAAACGTTTTTATCTTGTAGCCATTTTAGTAATCATGTATGCCCCTGTTGCACTACTGATGATTTTTTCATTTAATGATTCAAAGCTTCCTATATGGAAGGGGTTTACTTTAGATTGGTACAAGCAAATGCTAGTTGATACAAGTATCCAAGAAGCTTTTATCAATACTATTGTTGTAGCATTAGTAGCTTCACTGATTTCTACTGTGATTGGTACTTTTGCGGCTATCGGCATTAATCGTATGAGAGGTTGGCAAAAGAATTGGGTCATGAATGTGACTTATATACCTCTTTTAAGTCCCGATATTGTTATTGGTATTTCACTAATGATGTTATTTTCATTTATTCGTATGCCATTTGGTATTATAACGCTTATTATTTCACATATTACTTTTAGTGTACCTTATGTGATTTTGTCTATTATGCCAAAGCTTAAGCAGATGAATTACAATCTTTATGAAGCTGCCTTAGATTTAGGAGCTACACCTTTTTACGCTTTTAAGAAAGTCATTTTACCAGAAATTTTGCCAGGCGTTGTAGCAGGAGCTTTCATTGCGTTTACGCTATCGCTTGATGATTTTGTTGTAAGTTTCTTTAATAAAGGTGCAGGTGTAGATACACTCCCTATTAAAATTTATTCCATGGCTCGTAAAGGGGTTAATCCAACCATTAACGCGATCTCAACCTTAATGTTTACAGCAATTATAGTCATTCTTTTGATTACTAATCTTCGTGCAAACAAAAAGGTAAAAGAAGATCAGTATGAATAAAAAGAATTTTAAACCAAAGAACGGGGGAAAGCTTATGAAAATACGAAAGATACTTGCTTTAATAAGTACCCTGGGTTTACTAGGAGTAAGCTTAACAGGTTGCGTCGCAGATAATATTGTTGCTGAAGAAAATACACCTATAAAAACAGAAGGACGTCAGCTTATTGTTTACAATGTAGGTGATTACATTGATCCAGAATTAAATGCTGAGTTTACAGCAGAAACAGGGATTAAAGTCATTTATTCAGAGTATGCTAATAATGAAGAAATGTATGCGACAGTAGCACCTGGCAATATACAGTATGATATTCTGGTGCCTTCAGATTATATGATTGATAAGATGATTAATGAAGGTCGATTAGAAGAAATAGATATGAGTAAAATTCCTAACTATGAAAAAATAGATTCGGAATTCAAAAACTTAGATTTTGACCCAGAAAACAAATACTCAGTACCTTATATGTGGGGGACAGTAGGTATTTTATATAATACTAAAATGGTAGATGAGCCAGTAGACAGCTGGGATATTCTCTGGAATGAGAAATATAAAGATCAGATTTTTATGTATGATAGTGAACGAGACTCTATCATGGTAGCACTAAAAAAACTAGGTTATTCCATGAATACTAGAAATCCACAAGAGCTAGCAGAGGCAAAAGAACTACTGATAGAGCAGTTTCCATTAGTGCTTGCATATGTAGGAGATGAAGGCAAGGGGAAAATGGTAAATGGTGAAGCTGCTATGATGATTGCTTGGGCAGGAGATGCAGTGCTTGCTATGGATGAAAATCCTGACCTAGCTTATGCTATTCCTAAAGAGGGTTCCAATTATTTTGTGGATTCTTTAGTTATTCCTAAAGGTGCTAAAAATATAGATGAGGCTTATGAGTATATTAATTTCTTATGTAGGCCAGACATTGCGGCTAGAAATGCTGAATATATAGGATACTCAACACCTATTAGTGAAGCAAAAGCATTACTACCAGAGGAAATACAAGAAAATGAAGTAGCTTATCCTGATCCTTCTGTTTTAGATAATCTAGAGATGTTTAATGACCCTTCAGATGTAATTGAACTTTACACAACTATATGGTTAGAGGTAAAATTATCGAAATAGGATTTACTTTATAAAATAGAGTATGGTGGAGGTATATGATGAGCACAGAAAATGAAGTGTTAGAAGCAGGAGTAGAAAGTGAATGGTTTGAAGGTGACGAGTTTTTACCTGAAAAGAGCAGTAGTGCAGGTGCAATTACTTCCTTAGTATTAGGTATTATTAGTTCTTTAGCGTGGATTATTCCCATTATCGGTTTACCTATTACAGTAGTAGGGATTGTATTAGGTGCCATTAATATGAAGAGTAAAAAGCATAAAGGAATAGCTATCGCAGGTTTCGTAGTTAATATTGTGTTTTTAGCAGCAACGATTGCAAAAGGAATTTTAGATATTATTAAATGTTTCAAGAAAAAATAATAAGATAAGAAGGCTCATCTAGACTGTACCGACCCCCAAAAGTTAGACCAAAAAATCTAACCATTGGAGGTCGGTATTTTTATGTCAAAATATAGTTTTGAATTTAAGAAACAAGTGGTTTTAGAATATCTGAATGGTGAAGGTGGAACTC
>JAEWMQ010000063.1 GCA_023393125.1 Bacillota bacterium | reverse complement strand
ATAAAGCTTCTTTGTAGCTTATTCTTGTAAAGCAGTAGCTATGTAGGGAGACTAGTGGACTTGCTGGAAGATGCCTTGGAGCAGAGCTTAGAAACTCTTAATGAAGTAATCCTTATGGGTTTTAGGGTGAGTGTTTGAGCGTAGCGAGTTTTCACCCGTTCATAAGGATTACGAATTTAGAGTTTCTTAGCGGAGTGAGATAGCAGCTGGAAGCAAGCACACTAGCCGGACTACATAGCGGCGGTTTAACTTTATGCAGTATTATTCAAATTTCTATTTGTATAACTAAGCACTAACCTATTTCCGTAAAAAAAAGTGCTATCCAAAACATTTCGTTTTGAATAGCACTTTTAATTATATTATTTAAGGAGTAACTACTACTTCTATCAACTTTTCATAACCAATCTCTGCATTTCTTCTATTAATCTCATAATGCAGTTCTCCTATTTTCCCAGATTCCTTAGTGCTTTTCTGATCTACCACCTTATAGATTGCATTAATAAGATCCGTTATGTCCTGCTCCTCTCCAGCTAGTTCATTTACTAATCTGTGAAGTGGCTCTAGTTTTTCCGGGTCCAAATCCCCATTTTCATACTTTGACTCACCAAGATATTGGTTAATAACCATTCTAGTTTTCTGGAGCTGTCCTTCATTAGTTCTGAACACCTGATAATAAGCAGTGGCATTTTTAAGTCTTGCAAAGTTATTTCTGATCATAAAGCTAGGATAACTCAGCTCTATCAGCTGTTTTTCTTCTCCTACTGTAGCTGAACTGACTACTAGGTCATCATCACAAATCTCTTTAAGCCAGTTGTTATCTGCTTCATCTTTCATTTGAATACTGGATTGTACCACATACAGACTAAGCTGCCCTTCAACCTTATGGAATATAATACCTGTACCACCTATTACCTTTTCCTTTATACAGCCGTCTTTCTCATTCTTCATCTCTTCTAAAAAGCTATCAAAAGTTTCTCCTAATTGCCCACTTAAGGTTTGTATTAATCTTTTACTTGCATCTGGATAGCTACTCTTATAGCTAGTGTCATTGTAAACTACAAACTCTTCGATGAACTGTCCGTAATTAGCAATATCGACCACTATGGCACCTTCTAACCTTTTTGCACCTAAAGCTGAAGCCATATCTTCATACCAACTTTCACCTAAAAACCAAGTACTCTTACTGTTAGTATCCATTCTAATAGCTTCTAGTTGCTTCCAAAATCTTATGTCCTGAGTGAAATACTCTTCTGTATTACTTTGCACTATGTATTCTTTATACGCTGCACTTCTTATATCAGCATGACTTTGGCAACCTGTGAGTGCAAGGGTTACCCCCATTATTAGTATCCACTTTTTCATGCTTTCACCTCTTTCCTTTTATTGAAACCAATAAAAGCAATTTTCTTCGCTACAATGAAGCTTATGATTGCTCCAATAACTAGTGCAAGCCATTTATAGGCAGATATGCTTCCCGCTAAAAGAGGTTCAATAAACCCTAAATATAAATCACATACTAAAAAGCTACCACAAAGTGTTACACCTACAACAAAGAGCCATCTTAATCCTGTTATAGGAATAAGTTTATCAACCTCTTCTAAAAATTGACGTTTACTAAGTTTCCAAATAGCCAATATCAGCGCTATAATCACTACTATGTAAAAAATTATTCGATAACCGGTCATATAGCCAACATAAGAATTAAAAGCACTTCTCACTTCAAAGCTCACAACTATTACTCGCATAGAAACACGGGCGCCTATAGTTAAATCATACAGCCAATTACCTACTTGAGAAAAGAAAGACCTGTTAAAGCAGTACTTTATACTATATATCAAAAAGAAGGGTGCGATTAATGCACAAAGAGTTATAATGGTACTTCCAATCTTGTGGCTTACTATGTACTGCACTAGCATACAAAAAAGATAGAAAGCTAAGCCTACTAAATATAAAACAAATAGGATTACAAGTAATTTTGATGTGTTAAATAGTTGATCCTGAATCTGTCCTATAGGTGTTACCTCATAAATTTCTTTTACCTTTTCACAGTAAGCTCTCTGCATTATAACAAGTCCTATACTATATACAAGAAAGCTTATAGTATATCCTAAACTACCTAGACTAACTTTAACTAAGCTTCTTTCACCACTAGTATAAGGTAGTCCCTTTAGAAATCGACCAGTCTCCAAGCCTTTATCATGCTTAAGGCTAACAAAACTAAGAATCATTATACCTAGCAAATATAGTAGGATACTAACATCAGTCGCACTTGTAAATAGTTCACTTATTAAGTCTGCTCTATCAGTTCTATTATAAAGATTTCCAATTCCACCTAAAAGGTAATCTATCCATCTTTCATTCATACTTTGCTTAATAATAATAAAACTAAAGATATTCACAAGCATTAAATAAATACTAATCCAAAGCACAGGCTTTAGCTCTAATTTAATCAGTGGTTTTAATCGTTTAATTGATTTCATACGCCTCCCCTTTCTATGCTTCTTCTCCAATATTTTCTCTAGAGATAGCCGTGTAAATAAAGACTTCCTCTAGGTTAAGTCCTATAGTTTCTACTAACATAGCACCTGCTAGCTTTAGGCGTTTTTCTAAAGCCGCATTATAATCATTGGTTACCACATAGTACACACTACCTACATGGTCTACATTTAATACCCCATGCCATTTATCTAGTTCTTCTGGTGCTCCTTTTTCAAAGACTACTTGAAGCTTTTTCACTTTACTCTTTAAATCTTCTACTGAACTTTGATAAACGACTTCTCCTTTAGAAAGCATGGTAATCTCATCGCAAATACGCTCTAGCTCTGATAAATGATGTGAAGAAATAATCACTGTCATACCTGTTTCATCTACTTGTTCAATAATAAAATCTAGTACTTGTTTTTTAGCTAAAGCATCTAGTCCCGAGGTCGGCTCATCTAATACTAATACCTTTGGCATACTTGCCATATTAAGCATTAAAGAAAGGCGCATTTGCATCCCTTTTGAGAGGTTTTTAACTTTCGTTTTTGGATTTAGTTTAAAGGTTGCATTATAAGCATTAAACTTTTCTACTGAAAACTTAGGGTAAGTTTCTTTAAAAAATGTCACCATTTGCTCTACACGATAACTATTAAAGAACTGATTGCGGTCTGCTACATAACCTATTTGCTCTTTTACTAGGTTATTTTCATAAACTGGCTGATCATCTATTAAAATAGTTCCTTCATCTACTTTATAAACTCCTGTTAAACATTGAATTAGCGTACTTTTTCCTACGCCATTCTCCCCAATAATGCCGTAAATGCTGCCAGGCTTTACCTCTATGGAAACATCCTTTAGAACCTTTTGCCCATTAAAGCTTTTACTGACATGTTCTATTTTCACCATCTACTTATCCTCCTTTGAGAGTTCATCATAGATCTTTTCAATCTCCTCCATGACCTCTTGCTTACTCATACCCATATAGTGCATAGCTACAAAACTACTTTTAAGAGCCTTACGCACCTCTATAATCTGCTTTTCACTAATAACTTTACTTGGCATCATAGCAATAAACGCCCCTTTCCCCCTTATGGTTTCAATCACTTCTTGCCTTTCTAGCTCTGCATAAGCCTTCATCACTGTGTTAGCATTTACTGTTAACATACTAGCTAGTTGCCTAACAGATGGGAGCTGATCCCCTGGCTTTAAAATCCCCTTCATTACCTGCTCTTTAATCTGATCGATGATTTGTTCATAAATTGGTCTACTATCTCTTGCGTCTATAGGAAACACAGCTTCACTCCTTTCTTTGTACTACTTAATTATTTTATTAGCTGCAAAACTTAGCTTTCTTATGTAAGCATCTTATTTAACAGCTTTATCTAACTACCTTGCTCAATTATCTTTTTAATTGATTTATCCAACTGTACTATTTATCCTAGTACAGATAATACACTTTGTTTTTTAATTTGTCAATCTTTTTAAAATAATCTTTCCAATAACTAAAGGCATATGGGAACATTTATAAATAACAAAAAAGGACTACTGCAATTATGCAACAGTCCTTTTATCCTATTTTCATCTTTTATGTTGAGATACATTCTACCTCATAAATTATCTCTTACATTGGATTAACACGGCAACCCATTTGATTATTTTCACCGAACATCTCTGCTCGTCTTTTTTTATTGAGGTGATTAAGCACTCTCATTTTAAATCTGCCTTCTTCTCCTGCTTTATAAAAGTCTAGGAGATCAATGGCTAAGAACAATGTATCTACTAATAAATATTTTAAATCCTTAAAGTTTGTTTCATCTTCTTCTCTAGGATTAAGCTCATTACTAGCCGCCATTAATTCTTCAAGGCTTTCTTTGGCTTTTACTAATGTTTGAAGAATTGCTTCTTGTTCACTATTTTTAAAGTCAGCGTTCACTGTTTCTTCTATAAACGCCATATAATCCTTATTGACTTCACTATAGCTTTGATAAAGCTCTACTAACTCCATGACTACTCTCCTCTTATGCCTAATAACCTTATAATTTTAATAACTTCTTTTATAGTCATTAATTTTGTTTACGAACTAACGTATATTCATCACCTATTTTATAATATGCACATCGTTTACTAGGATAATAACTCATTCTTGCAAAATCATCTTCATCCATTATAGGTGCAACGCTGCATACATACTCTTTTATGGTTTCATCATATTCTAGATGCATACAATTCTCACACATTTTTCTTTACTCCTCTATTTCATCGACTCTTGCCTACTGATTTGGTTCTATTATATCACTTATTACTAGTTCACTCACTATTTCTTTCATTTTAGTAATGTCCATCTATTAATCATCTTGTTTTTATTATAGTAATGCTTTTTATTATAATAGCGCTATGTACTAGATACTATTTCCTGCAAATTGAGTCATATAAAGCTCATAGTAACTTCCCTTTTGTTTTAATAAGGCTTCATGATTCCCCATTTCAACAATATGTCCTTGGTCTAAAACAACAATTAAATCCGCATCTTGAATAGTTGATAATCGGTGTGCAATGATTAAACTCGTTCGGTCTTTCATTAAATTAACCATGGCATCTTGAATATGTTTTTCAGTACGTGTATCTACACTAGATGTAGCTTCATCTAAAATCAGTATTTTAGGACTCGCTAAGAAAGCACGTCCAATAGATAGTAACTGACGCTGCCCCTGAGATAAATTGTAACCAGACTCTGTAAGTTTAGTCTCATAGCCTTCTGGCAAATGTTTAATCATATGATAACAGTTGCTCCTCTTTGCTGCTTCCTCCATCTCTTCATCACTTGCTTCTAGCACAGAATATTTTAAGTTGTTTCTAATCGTATCAGAGAAAAGTACTGTATCTTGCAGCACAATAGCTGTATTCTTTCTAAGCTCATCACTTGCTATATCTTTGATATTGACGCCATCAATCAAGATTTCTCCACTATCAATATCATAGAAACGCATAAGGAGGTTAACAACTGTTGTTTTACCACTTCCTGTCGCTCCTACTAATGCTACTTTCTGTCCTGCCTTTACTTCTAAACTAAAATCCGATAGTACCTTTTTACCAGGCACATAAGAGAAATTAACGTTTTTAAAGGTAATGACACCTTTAGAATGACTCATATCTTGAAGACCACTCTTATCTTCACTTGATTCATCCATAATGGCAAAGACACGCTCAGCACTAGCAATGGCCGTTTGAATCTGACCATATAACTGTGCAATCTCATTAATAGGTCTACCGAATTGTTTAGCATATATAATAAATGCTGAAATAACTCCTATAGAAATCATACCGTTAATGGCAAAGTAACCCCCAAAAGCAGCAATAATTACAAATCCAATATTATTAATAACATTCATCACCGGTCCCATAGAACCGCCTAATATCTCAGCAATAACACCTGTTTTGGTAAGCGCATCAGAAGTTGCTACAAACTCATCGATAACCATTTCTTGCTTATTATAAGCCGTTACTGTTTTATAACCTGTTACCATTTCTTCCACAGTTGCATTAAGGCTTCCTAATAGTATTTGACGTTTACGGAAAAACTTACGCATTGCTTGTGATAAGTATTTAGTGACTATAATCGTTAAAATAACTGTAATACAAGATAACATGGCTAATTGCCAAGAATACCATACCATCATCCCTACGGTCCCTATTATGGTTAAAATCCCTGACACTAAAGAACTTAGAGATTGAGCAACTGTATTAGAAATATTTTCAACATCATTAGTCATACGGCTCATCACATCTCCATGAGGGTGACTATCTAAATATTTAATGGGCAAGTTAACAATCTTATCAAATAAGTCTTCTCTCATTTTCCTTACAATACGCTGGCTTAAATGAGCACTTATTAAGCTTTGAAAAAGTGTTCCTATACTATAAATCCCATAAACAATAAGCATGGTTATTAAAATGCGAGGAAGTTTACCAAATGCCCCTTCTGCTAATCTATCAATAGCACTACTTTGTAAACTTGGAGCATAAACAGAGCAGCTCACCACAAAAACGACAACCACTAACAAACTATAAATCATTTGTTTTTCGTCAGCAAAATACGTTAACAAACGAACTAAGGTCTTTTTACCTGCTTGAGGTTTTTCTACTGCCTCATAATTACGCGGTCCTCTTTGCCCGGGAAATCTCATATTATTTACAGGCATCTCTTTAGGCTTACTCATTCATATCACCTCCGCTCTTTAACTGTGAATTATATATATCTTGATAAATAGTACTATTATGTAATAGATTGTCGTGAGTATCGCAATCTACAATTTCACCATTATCAATAATAGCAATACGATCGGCTCCTTTTACAGAGGCAATACGCTGAGCAATGATGATTTTAGTGAGATCTCCATAGTCTTTACGAAGTGCTTCATAAAGCTTAGCTTCTGTTTTTAAGTCTAGCGCACTAGTCGAGTCATCTAGAATAAGAATTTCTGCTGCTTTTAGAATTGCTCTACTAATAGCAATACGTTGTTTTTGACCGCCAGATAAACTCATGCCTTTTTCAGCTACTATAGTTTCATAGCCTTGCTCTTTACTTTCAATAAAATCTGCCGCTTGAGCGATATATGCTGCCTCCTCGATTTCAGCTCTTGTAGCACCCTCTTTACCCCAAGCAATATTTTCTTCAATACTTGTACTAAATAATTCACTTTTTTGAAGTGCAATAGCTACTTTGCCACGTAAGTGACTTAGCTTATAATCTTTTACATCTATATCATTAATTAATATCCTACCTTCTGTGGCATCATAAAACCTAGGAATCAAATTCACTAAACTAGATTTGCCACTTCCCGTAGCCCCTAAAATAGCTAGTGTCTCACCTGGCTTAATCGTTAAGTTAATATGTTTTAAAATGGTGTCTCCCTTACCATTAGGATAGGCAAAAGATACATTTTGGAACTCAATTTTCCCTTTTACTTTGGTAGGTTCATTAAAGGTTCCATCCTTAATCATTGGCTCACTATCTAGTACTTCTTTTAACCTATTAGCCGAAGCACTTCCTCTAGAAATTGTTTGGAATATATTAACCATCATCATAATACTATGGAAGATCTGAGTCACATAAGTAATGGCAGCCATAACATTACCAGGTGAAATACCTCCTTCTTGCACACGAATCCCACCTACAGCAATAACAGCTACTACCACAAGATTTAATACAATATTCATAAGCGGTGTCATATACGCAAATAACTTTAAGACACTTAATTGTGTATCTATTAGTTCATTATTGGCTTTACCAAAACGTTCTTTTTCATAGTCCTCTCTTACATAAGCTTTGACCACACGCAGGCCAGATACATTTTCCTGCATCACACTGTTTATCCTATCTAGCTTCTTTTGTAAAATCCTAAACATAGGATTTGCCTTTACCATGAAGAAAATGATCCCTATTATAACGACAGGTAATGCACATAAAATAATCTGCCCAAAACTTAAATCTAGGCTTAACATACATATGATACCCCCGCCAAATAACACAAAGGTACGTACAAAACCCCGAATACACTGAGCCACTAAGTTCTGGACCTGTGTAATATCATTAGTAACACGCGTTACTAATGAACCCGTAGAAAACTGGTCCGTTTGCTCAAAAGATAAAAACATAATTCTCTTAAAACAATCTTTACGGATATCATTTCCGAAGTTCTGACTACATAAATTAGCAAAAACGCCAGATAAAACGCCAAATACTCCACCCACAAGTACTAATCCAATCATCTTTAATCCCATGTCTATAACTAGGCTTAAATCTCCTACATGATTATTAGATAAACCTAAGACCCCTTCATCCACAATAACACTCATAAGTTGCGGCTGAAGTAAATCCATTACAACTTCACCTATCATAAATAACGGTGCTAATAAAGCATAGCTCCAATACTTCTTTAAATACTTAAGCAATTGTAAATCCTCCTCTTTTTCCTATCTCTCATATTCCTGCCTTCTTACAAACCATTTCACCTATTACTGTTACTTGCATTTATTTCGAGGTTCAAAAAGAGGCTTATCAAAGCTGGATTCCCAATCTTCAAGAAGCTTAATTAGTAACTCTTGCAATACTTCTTGTTCGCTCTGTGTTAACCCATTAAATAAGTTCTTTTCCTCATTCATCATTTCTTGATGTCTCTCCTGAAAAAAGCTTCTGCCTGTTTCTGTTATTTTCAACTTGATTTTTCTTTTATCCTTTTCTTCTCTTTCTCTTCTAATAAAGCCTCTTCCTTCTAATTTCAAGACAATCTCACTCATAGAGCCTGACTGAATACCTAAACGCTCTTGCAATTCTTTTTGAGTCATTTCTCCTTCAGCCATTAAGATTTTTAAGATTCTCCCTTGCCCTCTTTTTCCACCTCTTCGATGGTGCAGAAAGCGTCCGCACTTCTCCATTAGTAATAAAAGCTCGCTTTTTTCTCTATTTTTCATCGTTCTAACCTCTTTTCTATTACTCCATTATTCAAGGTACCTTGATATTTTAACCTTTATCTAGTTCTATTTCAAGGTACCTTGGTATTTATTTATAATTTTATTTTTATATTGTTACTTATCCTAAAATTAGTAGGCATAAGTTTTCCTTTTTACATAAAAAATTATATGACTTAAGACAATCTCAGGAACATGCAATTCTTTCATTAAATATGATAATTGATAATGCTTAACGGCTAGTATTAATCCTACTCTTCTTTTATATTTAGTGACAAAAAAGTAAATCCTTTCACTCATATCTTAAATCTATCATATTTTATTATATGACTAATTTAGAGGTGAACTATGAGAAAGTATACCCGCCAAACGCCAGATTCCTATAAATATACTTTGACTAATGTTAATCTAAGAGAAAGTAACACTATAGCATCTAAAGTACTCACTGTAATCCCTTCAGGTTCAAGAGTTCAAGTTGTTGATGCTGCTGAAGATTGGTATGAGATCATCTATAACAACCAAAAAGGTTATGTCTATGCTTCTAACCTATCCACTACAAAATATACATGGAGAGATGCACTCCTAAGATCCTATCCATCTGCTGAGTCCAATCCAATAACTGTCGTTCCTGCAAAAGCTGAAGTACAAGTTTTATCTACAGCTGGTGACTGGAGCCAAGTTATTTACAATAACCGAAGAGGCTATATATTTACCCCTTTCTTATCTGATGATGCTAATCCTCCAACAGAATATGATTTTACCTATTTTTATACAGATATGACCCGGTTCGTAAATGATAATCACATTAAAAGTCCCACCGCAAATTTAATTACAACAGATTTAGAAAACAAATTTACTTATATATTTGTAATGGGTAATGATGGTCTATGGAAACAGCTTTATAAATGGGAATGTACTGTTGGAAAGCCTAGCACCCCGACAATCAAAGGTACCTTTTATGTAACAGGTAGAAAGCCTTACTTTGGGACTGACACTTATAGGGTAAAATATGCCACCAGAATCAAAGGTGCTTATTATTACCATTCCATTTTATATAATGCAGAAGGAACCGAAGTCATTGATGACAGGTTAGGTATGGCTCTAAGCCATGGATGCGTTCGATTGGCAACTGAAAATGCTCTGTGGATTTATAGTAATATATTAGATGCAACAGCTATTGTTATTAATTAAATAAACCTAAAAAGGCTACTAGTACACGATATAAACAGACAGCTTTCTATGATCAATCAAGTTCATAGAAAGCTGTTTTAGTTAATAGCTTTTTTCTTTATAATGTTTATCTTTTAACAACAAAGTAGCATTTTCTTGCACACGCACGCTAAATGATAACTTTTATTATACAATTATTGATGTTATCTTTCACCTCTTTATTAACTCTTTTCCTTTATTTCAACGCTTTTTAGCTTTGAATATCTATTTTTTCCAACTTTAGTCACATGACTAATACTTATCAATCGTTGCATATCAGCTTTTTATCTTCTAAAATAAATCTATCTATTTATTTATTTATGGTATAATTTTATTTCTGACTCTCTGTAGACTATAAGTTAAAACTTAAATTCACTATATAAATATCTCAACTTGAAAGGAGATCTTAAAATGGAAAGATTATTATCAGAAGCAAGCCGCTGCTTAAAATGTAAAAAACCACTTTGCCAAATACATTGTCCTATTAATACAGCTGTACCAGAAGCAATTACTCTTTTTGAGGAGGGTAAAATCCTAGAGGCCGGCGAACTTTTATTTAACAACAATCCACTTAGTGCAATTTGTGCTATTGTTTGTCCTCACGAGGACCAATGCAAAGGCAATTGTATTCGTGGTATTAAAGGAGAACCTGTTCCTTTTTGTGAAATAGAAGCCTATATTTCAGCCGCTTACTTAGAAGGACTTACTATAGAAAAGCCTGCACCTAACGGCAAGCGTGTGGCTGTTATTGGTTCAGGTCCTGCCGGCATTACTGCTGCTATTTTATTAGCACAAAAAGGCTATGCTGTTACCATGTTCGAGATGCGTAACCGTATTGGCGGAGTATTATCTTACGGTATTCCTGAATTCCGTTTACCTAGAGTTTTAGTTCAAAACTTAGAGAAAAACTTACTTCAATTAGGTGTAAGTATTAAATACAACACCCTAGTAGGCCCTGTTATTACCCTAGATAAACTCTTTGAAGATGGCTATGATGCTGCCTTTATTGGGACAGGTGTATGGAATCCAAAAACTTTAAATATCAAAGGTGAAACTTTAGGTCACTCTCACTATGCCATTGACTATCTTAAGAATCCAACTAAATATCAGTTAGGTAAGAAAGTCTGTGTCATTGGAGCAGGTAACGTAGCTATGGATGCTGCTCGTAGTGCTAAGTACTATGGCAGTGAAGAAGTGCATATCTGTTACCGTCGTGGCGAAGAAGATATGACAGCTACTAAAGCAGAGATTCATGAAGCTAAAGAGGAAGGTGTGATCTTTACACTTTATAAATCACCAGTTGAAATCACTGATGAAGGTGTCATCTTTGCTAGTACCCAAAAAGTAACTCTAGAAGATGGTTCAACTAAGCTTGAAACCATTGCTGGTTCAGAGGAACTTTTCCCTTGCGATTCAGTTGTTATTGCGGTCAGCCAAGCCCCTAAAAATAATATTGTATCTCATACAACTGGCCTAGAAACAAAATATGGTCTTCTCGTAGCCGATGAAGATGGCCATACTACTAAAGAAGGGGTCTTTGCTTGTGGTGATGTGGTAAATGGTGCTAGAACAGTTATCGAAGCTGTAGTACATGCTAAACGTGTAGCCGGCAGCATTCATAATTACCTCAGTAACAAATAACATAAAATTGATCATCTACAAAAAAGCTACTGTACTAAGAAATAAGTACAGTAGCTTTTTTATGTAGGCTAAAAAACTTTAAGCATAAGAAAGTAAAAAAAGGCATATTAAATAATATTTAACCATAGGCATATAATACTGGTCAATCTATTGACTATGCATAAAAGGAGGCTTTCATGCAACCAATAATCTCAAGCTCTACTGTAGGTCGATTAAAGCCTAGCTGGCATTATCAAACAAACGGTTATGTTACTGGAATTCCTTTAATTACTTCTAATACTGTGTACGCTTATGACTGGGCTGGCTATGTTTATGCGCTAGATATAAAAACAGGTGATCTCATCTATAAAAAACAACTTTATCAACCAGCTACTGCTAATTCCTTTTTAACTAAAGTACCTTTTTTAAATAAATATCTAAGTGAACCTCTACCTTATATGTGGTATGGCTTTGCTGGCAGCGGTTATCTTAATAACAATAGGCTTTATCTAGCTAGTGTGGGCAGTAAGCCTGGCAAACCCTTAAAAAATGGTGCTGCTGGTGAATTCTTTGTTATTAATGCAGAGGATGGCAAAATTCTTTCTCGTGAAAAGCTTTCTCTACCCCTTTATTCTGGCAATCTTACTGCATTATTAGGTGAGGGGGAATTAGTTTATGTGGGTATTTCTTCTTGCGATGAAATTGTTGAAGTTATTTCCAAACTTCTTTTTAAACCTTATCATCCTACTTCTATTGGTCAAGTCATAGCTTTTGATCAAACCTCTTTTAAAAGAGTATGGAGCAAAAAGATGATAGGCCTATTACCTGACGATGCCCTAAACGCAAAAGGTGCCAGTATATGGGGAGGATTTGCCGTAGATCCTACTTCTAATACCTTAGTTTTTGGTACAGGAAATAATTATGGGCTACCTGCTTCTAAGTCCTCTGATTCTGCTATTGCCTTAAATGCTATAACCGGCGACTACAAATGGCAATATCAAGTTACAGCTAATGATACTTGGCTGCCACTTAAAAGAGAAGGTCCTGACTTTGACTTTGGTTCTACACCTGTTATCTTTAATTGTAAAAATAACAACCAAACCATTAAATCTGTTGGTCTAGGAAATAAAAATGGCTACTTCTACACCTTTAATCTTCAAACAGGTGAGCTTTTATGGCATACCAATTGCCATATTAATAGTGAAAGTGATGATGGTATACGTTCTGCAGCTTCTTATAAAGAAGGACGACTTTATATTTGGACTAGAAATAAAAAACCTAAAGATACCATGACTATTTGCTCCTTAAATGCCAATACCGGCGAAATCATTTGGTCTGTTATTTCTCAGGGTACTAATGCTATGAGTAATGGCTTACTCCTTAATGACCTATATTTCGTACCTACTTATGACGGTAAAATCTATGCTTACTCCTTAAAAGATGGACACATTGTTTGGATAGGAGAAATCCCCAAAATCTCTATTGGCTCTAGTCTTTCTTATACTAAAGACTCTCTTATTTTTGGAGCTGGCGTTCCTGGCTTATACGGGGGAAATCCTAAATTTCATGGTGTCTATACTTTCTCTCTTAATTGACAGGCTACCTTATAAGAAGGGAGATTAGCATTCATACTTCTCACCTCATCTCCCTTCTTAGTACAGCAGAGGATTTTTCATCCTCTGCTTTGTTTTACTATTTTATTTACCCGTCCATCAATCATCCTCGCAAACCAATCATACAACCAACAGTAGATAATCATGATCACAAATATAATGATTACCCCTACTACCATAGATGACTTATAAACAATTCCAAATAAATTAATTCCTAAAATAAGTGATACTCCTAATAAACCAATGACACTTATACTAGCTGTCACTACAATCCGCAGAACTTTCTTGTATTTACTCAACACTCCTAGTGTTAGGCCAATGAGTCCATTAGTACATAAGAAAAAGATAAGTTGATGAAAATTAATCATAAGCAAAACCAATGCAACAATGCTGTAGCTCATTAACCCAAGCCTTATCTTTTTACAAGTCAAAATGTATAGTGGCAATGTAGAAAATACCGTTAAAATCACCATGCTTTCTCCCGTTTTAGCCGCTAATACTTCTATTACTAAAATAAGTGATGTTAATACCGCCGAAAAGGTCAATTCATTTGTTTCCATATTCCCCCCCTATTTCTATCATTTATTCCTATAGTTTTCTTATTCATTCTATGAATCCCAAAACTTATATATGCTTTGCCTATACTGTTAGGTTTCTTGACATGTTTCATTTTCAAGAATTATATACATCGTGGTATTCTAAAACTTAAATCCTTTACATCTCCCTTTTTAGGACTGAATTATACGCAATCACTTTAATAATAAAAGGTATATAACACTAAGCTGTGAAAGCTTTAGCATTATATACCTTTATTTACCTATATATCTTTATTTATCTATATCCCTATATTATAAATTACCCTAATCCCGTTTTCTTCCCCTATATAGACTGGCTCATAATTCTCTTCTCCTCCAGCCTCACTCTCTATAAAAAAGGTAACGCCATAAGTCTTTGAAATTTCAGGACTATGCTTTTCCTCTTTTATTTCACTAATAGAAGTAATTGTAATCCCTTTATAATCCGTACCCATTCCCTGTCTATTTTCTTTTTGACTAAACAATTCCTGATCTTCTTTATATAAAAATAGCGTTTCTAACCAAAACCTACTAGCTCTAATTTCATAGAAGAGGTCATAGTTTCTATGAACATTGCAATCTATGTAAGCAACGATAAGTTCTTCATCTGATAAAGAAGGCCTCTGATAAGTATCCATAATATTTTTATTGATATATTCTTCTTTTGTACTCTCTACTACTTGCTCAAAACTTTCTCCTGTTAAAGCATAGAAATTTGTAGCTAAATTATTACTATCTATGTGGGCCCCTACAATAGCACCATTATATCGTATGATTATTCCTCTTGGATTTACCTCCTCTTTATACTCACCTTCTAAAAATGACTCTTTTAAGTAATAGCTTTCTATGGTTACCATCTTACCTAATACTGCTGTGTAATCCATTCCAATTGCCTTAGACATCTCTAGTCCTAATCCAAAGTAAATAGCCTCCATTTCATCTACGCTAGTTACCTTTAAATCCTTCGGCAAGGTATACTCCTCCCGCTGAAATAGCATTACAGGTGCGTAGTTGTATTTTGAAAATAATGCTATTGCATCCTCTGGCATTAGTTCTTCATTAGGTTTATATCGCTTTAAGTCTTTAATGATTCTAAAAAAATCACGGTCAACCTCATACTGCTTTCCTTTATATTCAACCCAAAATGTTTTTTCCCAAACACTCTCTTTTAACGTTAAGTCTCCCATGATGTTGCCCTTATCATAAAACCTTAACAAATAACTCTCCACCCAATCCCCCTCTGTCATTAACGCTGTTTCTCTTCTATGTAATTGCTGAACTAGTAGCTGAATCTGCTGAGGGTTAGTGATAGTAGTAGGTGGGTCCACTACTCCCGGATTTTCTTCACTCTGTCCACCTTGTATAATATCTAGAGTTGTTGCTCCCTTTGCTTCTTCTAACAACTCATTAATACCTTGATCTTCTATTAATTGCTTCTCTTTTTCTCCCTCACTATTAACTGTAGTATCTATCACGTGATTAGCTTCTATTTTTCTCTTAGGTTCATTTTGCGATAAAAATATTTTCATTAGTATTACTATTATCAGTCCCCCTACTATTAGATAACAGATATGTCCTCTTCTCAACACTTCACCCCCTCTATCACTTCTTACATCAGTATACGTCTCACACCAACAGCACTCTTTCATTCTACTAACAAAACTACTACCATCACTATGAGTAGAGCATAGCCTTTTACCTTTATTGCCCGTTCGTTATGTTCCACTCGTATAGGTTGAATTAATCGCTTGCAATAAACTGATTATCTTTTTAATACTGTACAAATATCTTATCATTCCTAGAAGCACTTAATCAATATTTTCTAAATATTCCAAGTTTATATATAGGCATTTTTCTTTCCTATCAGAGATCAATACCACAAAAAAGCTACACCAAACAGTATTTGCTTAGTGTAGCTTCTCACCTACTAATTCCTTATTCGCTTAGTTTCTAGCTTCTCATAGACAACCTTACTTCTAGTGAATAGAATCCCCTTGCATTTCATTCTCTAACAGTTGTACAAGCTCTTGTATACTATAGCTTTCTTGAGCGTTTTCATCTCGCCTACGAATTGTAACAAGATTATTTTCTACCTCTTTTTGACCTACAACTACCATATAAGGTACTTTATCTAGTTGTGCTTCTCTAATTTTATAACCTATCTTTTCATCCCTATTATCTAGCTCACAACGAATACCTTGTTTTTTTAATACCTCCAGAATAGAAGCGCCATACTCTGCGAATTTATCTGAGATAGGTAGTACTTTTACTTGTACTGGAGCTAACCAAAGAGGGAATTTACCTGCATAATGCTCAATTAGAATTCCTATGAATCTTTCGATAGAGCCAAAGACAACACGGTGAATCATAATAGGTCTATGCTTCTTGCCATCTGCACCAATGTATTCTGCTTCAAATCTTAAAGGAAGCTGAAAATCTAGTTGAATAGTACCACACTGCCATGTTCTGCCTATAGAGTCTTCTAAGTGGAAGTCTATCTTTGGCCCATAGAAAGCACCGTCTCCCTCATTAATGACATATTCTAATTGCAGTTCATCCAAAGCCTTCTTTAATCCTGCTGTAGCAAGTTCCCAATCTTCATCACTACCAATGCTATTTTCGGGACGAGTTGATAATTCTATATGATATTTGAATCCAAACTTGCTATACACTTCATCTACAAGCCTTACAACACCTTTAATCTCATCTGTAATTTGTTCCTGTGTCATAAAAATATGAGCATCATCTTGTGTAAAGCAGCGTACACGCATAAGGCCATGTAAAGCTCCTGATTTTTCATGTCTATGAACTAATCCTAATTCACCCATACGAATAGGAAGTTCACGATAAGAGTGAGGTTGTAATTTATAGACTAGCATGCCACCAGGACAATTCATTGGTTTAATGGCAAAGTCTGTATCATCAATAACTGTAGTATACATATTTTCACGGTAGTGATCCCAATGCCCTGATGTCTCCCAAAGCTCTTTATTTAGCATCATAGGTGTACTGATTTCTACATAACCTTCTCTAGTATGGAGCTTTCTCCAATAATCAACTAAAAGATTTTTTAGTATCATACCTTTTGGTAGGAAGAATGGAAAACCTGGTCCTTCGTCTAGGATTGTGAATAAGCCTAGTTCTTTTCCTAACTTTCTATGATCTCTCTTCTTAGCTTCTTCAATACTTTGTAAATAGGCTTCTAGTTCACTACTCTTTGGAAAAGCTGTTCCATAAATCCTTGTGAGCATCTTATTCTTTTCATTTCCTCTCCAATAAGCCCCAGCAGTTGCTGTTAGCTTAAAGGCTTTGATTATACTTGTATTAGAGACATGTGGTCCCGCACATAATTCCACATAATCTCCTTGCTGATAAAAGCTAAGCTGTGCATCTTCAGGTAAATCATTAATGAGTTCTATTTTATAAGGCTCGTTTTTCTCCTCCATTAATGCAAGTGCTTCTTCTCTACTTAAAGTATATCTTTGTAAAGAAAGACTTTCCTTGACGATTCTTCTCATCTCTTGCTCAATCTCTACTAGATGCACTGCTGTAAATTCAAAGTCAAATTCAAAATCATAGTAAAACCCATCTTCAATCACAGGCCCAATAGCACACTTTGTAGTTGGATATAATCTTTTAACAGCTTGCGCTAAAACATGAGATGCTGTATGTCTAAAAGCATTCTTTCCCTCTTGTTCCTCGAACTTAAAATCTTTTACTAAACCATCTTTCATTATTACTTTCATTTCTCATGTCCTCCCTTTCAAATTACGAGCATATAACATAAGAAAAGCACCCAAAAACAAGTGACCTTCTAGTCATCTATTTAAGGGTGCTCTTATAATCTGTGCACGGTTCCACCTTAACTTTTCACTTCAGATTCTAACAAATCCTAGCCTTTAACGCAGACATACGGCTATACCTACTTATATGTTCAGCACAACAGCTCAGGAATGGTTTTCAATTAAACGCTTTCATAAAGAACTTCCACCAAGTGCTCTTCTCTCTGGATGAGTTGTAAAATCTACTCTTTTCCGTCTTCGCTTTTCCTATGTTATTAAGGTTATTATAACTAACCCTCACAAAATGTCAATATATTAGCATTACTATATAACATTTTTAATATTAATTTGTACCTATAGTGAATTGGCATTTTTTGAATGGTCTCGATTTTCTTTACCAATAATCTATTTAAAGATATATATGTTATAATCGTTTAAAAATATCAACCATTATAATACTAAAAAGTAAACCTCACTTTATCGAATTATAGGAGAAGATAAATGGAACAGTGCAAAGAAAGGTTAGAAAATATCGCGGTAGAATTTAGACAATGCAGCAAACTCTTTACTGCTATTGGTGATGAGACTAGGCAGAACATTATTTTAGCACTTTTAGAGAGTAATTGTGATGGCATAAGGGTTGGTGAAATTACGGAAAAGACAAATCTTTCTCGCCCCGCAGTATCACATCACCTACAGATACTAAAAGAAACAGGCATTATCAATATGCGTAGAGTAGGAACTAAAAACTATTATTATATGGATTCCAACAAGGAACAATGGACAAAAATTGTGCAACTCATGAATCATATTTATGAAGTTGTACAGGATTTTGCACCAATTGATACTCGAAATGATGAGACGCATTATTCAAAATAAGAAAGTGAAAAATAATTAAAGGAGGTCATGATTAATGGATATTTTTGAAGCAATGCAAAAAAGACATTCAGTACGCCATTATAAAACACAAAAAATAGAGGAAGAAGTAGCTTATGAACTTAAGACATATATAGATGAATGCAATAAAAAAAGTGGTATGCATATTCAATTATGCACAGATGAACCCAATGCATTTAGTAACTTCATGGCACACTATGGTTCATTTAAAAATGTAAATAACTATATTGCTATAGTTGGGAAGAAGGGAAAAGATTTCGAGGAAATGTGTGGTTATTGGGGAGAAAAGGTTGTTCTCAAAGCTACACAACTAGGACTTTCCACTTGCTGGGTAGCACTAACTTATAGCAAAGGGAAAAGTGCTTGTAAAATAGATAAAGGAGAAAAGCTTTGCTGTGTCATCGCCTTAGGTTACGGTGAAACAGAAGGTATTGCACATAAAAATAAACCCCTAGAAACACTTTGCAAAGTAGATGGTCAGATGCCAGAGTGGTTTAGAAAAGGAATGGAAGCTGCTTTACTTGCACCTACATCAATGAATCAACAGAAGTTCTTCTTCACCTTAGAAGGAAATACTGTGGCAGCTAAAGCTGGATTAGGTTTCTATTCAAAATTGGATTTAGGTATTGTAAAATGTCATTTTGAGCTTGGTGCAACCAATGACCATTGGAAATGGAAAAGCTAAAGAAAAATTTTTTCAAATTCAGTAACTTTATATATAAGTGGTTATTTTAATAGTACAAGAACGCTAGATTATCAGGGTTCTTGTACTATTTTTTTGCTTATAAGAATAATCTATAAATAGTTTTAATAAGTTATAAAAATTACTTTACTTGTCGTAGTAGTTGTGCTACACTTACTTCATCAGATTTACTACATCTGTCGTAGTAATAGGATGGAGGCACAAAACATGATTAGTAGCGACGTAATCAGAGGGTATAATGACACCATCATTTTGTATCTCTTAATAGAAAGAGATTCTTACGGCTATGAGATTTCTAAAAACATCCGTACTTTAACAAATGAACAATATGTCATGAAAGAAACCACCCTCTATTCTGCTTTTAATAGACTAGAGAAGAACGGCTATATTACTTCTTACTTTGGAGAAGAAACACAAGGAAAAAGACGTACGTATTTTAGAATTACCGAAGAAGGTATCTCTTACTACAAAGAGAAATGCAAGGAATGGGAAATCACCCAACATGTGATCAATAAGTTTATAAAGGAGTTGAATTAATATGGACATTATCAAAAATTATTTAGACAATGTTTTTCAGGCACTGCCCCAAACACGGGAGATTTTGAATTTAAAAAATGAGCTTTTAGCTAATATGGGGGATAAATATGAAGAGTTAAAACTTGCAGGTAAAACAGAAAATGAAGCTATCGGCATCGTCATCTCTGAATTTGGCAATATTGATGAACTATTAAAAGAAATGAATATTAATGTAGCCTCTCAGGCCCATATCAGTTTAGATAAGCCCGCAGGTCCTAAACTTAGCTTAGAGGATGCTCGAAACTTTATTAACCTAAAACGTAAGAATGCACGTTACGTCGGTTTAGGCGTTGCTTTAATTTTATTGGGTGTTGCCACTTTAATTGGCTGCTTGGCCCTTATTGATGCCAATATCATCCTTAAACAAGTTTCTTCCGAATCTAAAGGCATGTTCCCTGTTATTATGCTTTTCTTATTTATTGTTCCTGCTGTAGGACTCTTCATTTTCTCTGGCACTCAGCTAGAACCATTTAATTTCATTGAAGAAGGTAAATTTGAGTTAAGCGCTTCTGCCAAGGTCATTTTATCTAAAGAATATCCTGATATAAGTGCTGAAAAACCAATGGCTATTATTACTGGTGTTAGTCTTTGCATCCTTTCCCCAGTACCTATTTTTCTTGGTTCCATGATTAATGCTCACTTTACCCTTGCTGGCGTATGTATTTTATTAGTCATGATTGCTCTTGCCGTTAATATCTTCATTTATACAGGCATGCTTCCCGAGACGTATAAAAAACTTTTAAAGATAGAAGAATTTAGCCCTGAGAAAAAGCAAGAAAACAAGCTCATTGGCGCTGTTGCCGGTATTGTATGGCCTTTAGCTACTGCTATTTTTCTTTTCTTAGGTTTCGTCTTTAATATGTGGGGTATTTGCTGGCTAGTATTCCCTATAACAGGCATCTTATTTGGTGGCTTCTGCGCTTTCTATAGTGCCCTTCATAGTAAATAAACTAATTAAGAATTAATAATGAAGAATGAAGAATTTAAAATAATGAATGAGAGATGTTTTAATTAACAATTATTCATTATTAATTCTTCGTTCTTCATTTCTTTTTTAACCTTTATCTACTAGGATTTTGTTCTCTGATTGTTTCACAACTTGTTAAGGTAAATATAACTAGTTTGATCCTACACTTTTCTTTAGATATCTACATATAAAATCCTTTGACTATCATTTATACTGAATATAATTATTTGAAAGACTTACCTAAATACCTAGGAGGGCAAAAATGAATCTAGCAATTGTAGAACAAACCACTTCACTACTTAGAACCAATATAACGAAAATCATTAAAGGCAAAGACACAGAAATTAATAAACTGATTATGGCACTTTTATGTGGTGGCCATATTCTCTTAGAGGATATTCCTGGCACCGGGAAAACTACTTCAGCTAAAGCTTTAGCTAAGTCCTTAGGCTGCCAATTTAAACGTATTCAGTTCACTCCTGATTTACTTCCTTCTGATCTTATGGGCATTAACTTTTACAACCAAAAGGAACAAGACTTTATTTTTAAACCCGGTCCTATTTTCACCCATATCTTATTAGCCGATGAAATTAATCGCGCCACACCTAGAACCCAATCTAGCTTACTAGAATGTATGGAGGAAGCTCAGGTGACAGTAGATGGGGTTACTCATCCTCTTGAAGCTCCTTTCCTGGTTATTGCTACTCAAAATCCTATTGAAACTCAAGGTACATTTCCTTTGCCTGAAGCACAATTAGACCGCTTCTTTATTCGCCTTAGTATGGGGTATCCTAGTGAAACAGATGAGATTAATATACTTTCTAGTGAAGCTACTGCCTCTCCTTTAAATGCTCTGCAATGTGTTGTGACTAGGGAACAAGTATTGGAAGCTCAACTGGCTGTTAAAGAGGTTAAGGTAAGTGATAGTATTAAAACTTATATAGTGGCCATTAGTAATGCCACACGCCAGGACTCTAGACTTAGACTAGGACTTAGTTTAAGAGGTTCTTTAGCCATGTTTAGAGCTTCTCAAGCTTTTGCAGCTATGTCAGGGAGAGATTATGTCATTCCTGATGATGTCAAAGCTATCGTTAAAGACGTAGCCCTTCACCGCATTATTTATAATGGCTATCAAATCGCAAGCAATACACATACCCTTGAAACTATTTTTGAGGACATATTAGATCAAGTCCCTGTACCTATTGAGTAGGAGGGCGAATTATGGAAATCGTCGGTATTTGTTTACTTATTATTTTAGGAATTCTTATTGAACAAAAAATCTATTTATCTAAGGTTTTTCCTTACATAGACTATGAATGTAAATTTAGCACAGATGAAGTTTTTGAAGGAGCCGATATTGAAATGATAGAAACTGTAACCAATCCCTCAATACTTCCTATTACTAGCTTAAAATCAGAAATCTCTACTAGTAAATATCTTGATTTTGCTGGCAACACGTCTACTGTTAATGATAAAACACGCTCTTTAGCTAGCTTGTTTAGTATTGCTGGTAAAAAGAGAGTCACTAGAGCCTGGAAAGCTAAATGTCTTAAAAGAGGTTTTTATCACATTGAAGATACTGCTATCGTAGTTAATGACCTCTTTGGCCTTTGTAAGTATAGTACTCTAGCCCATGTTAAAGGGAACTTAGTTGTACTCCCCACCCCTTTACTTATATCCATTCCACCTATAGGCTATAAAGAACTTCAAGGCGAGCAGGTAGTAAGGCGTTTTATATTAGAAGATCCTTTTACCACTTATGGTGTTAGAGAGTATACTCAAAGAGATACAATGAGCCAAATCCATTGGGGCATGAGCGCTAAACATAACCAGCTTATGGTGCGTCATCATGAAGCTACTACTAAACAAAATATGACCGTTATCTTAAATATGCAGCTAGACAAAATACAACTACGAGAAGAAATGGTTGATGACAAACTGGAACTAGGCATTCAAATCGCTGCTGGCGAACTTGAATATACACTCCCTAGAAGTATTCCTGTTAAACTTATGGCTAACGCTGCTACTTGGGGTGCTGAGGAAAGTTTAGTCACTACAGAAATGTGGGGCTATAATCATATTCATGACCTCTTTGTTTCTTTAGCAGGCTTACAAACAACCTTCACTCTACACTTTTCTCATTTTTTAAGAACGTATGCATCGGAAATCAATTCTCCCTATGTCACACTTATTACAGCTTTTATGGATGAAGAAATAGCCATGTTTATTAGAGAGAAGCAACGTATGGGTATTCACTTTAAAGTTTACTTCTTAGCTTTTGCTAAAGATGCTGTTCACTTCCCTGATCTAGAAATTTATTATGTATTAGACCATATGACAAGAAAGAAGGTGAGTTAAGATAAATACCTCTAGCTCTAAACTCTATCCACATATAGCTTTATGGGCATTCTTCTTAACTGCCCTTCCTAGCTTGTTTTTAATGTTCTACATTGGGCAAATTACTTATCCTCCTATAGCTTTCGGCATAGATGCCTTAGCACTACTCATAGGCTCCTATCTAGGGTATTATCAGGCTCAATTTAAGCACTACATTCTTCAAAGAAAAAGCTTATCTATTCTTTTTAGATATCTTCTACTTATAGTCACTTACCTAATAAGCTTTGGGCTTCCTGCCACTTATGCTGCTTTTATGTACAAGGACTATATTGGTGTTATCTTTTGTTGGTATATTCTTTTTCTTGTGTTTTATAGTAAGTTTTATAAGAGCTACGGTCTTCCCTATATAGATATCATCTCATGGGAAATCTGCATTATTGCTGCTTTTATTCATCTAGGAGCTATGATTACATGTGGCTACAGCTTTATCCCCTTTTTATTTATTGCTGTTATTATCTTCTACATTTTCCTTCATAGCCAAGCAAATCTAGATGAAATGCTAGAAAGGTCCCAAAAAAATACACCTATGGTTACAACCATTAGGCGTAGTAATACTAGATGGTTCTGTTTAGTGATGAGTTTTATTTTCATCCTCTATCCTCTCAGAAAACCTCTAGGCAATCTTCTACTTGTTCTTATTAAGGCATCTTTACTGATCATCGGCTATATGATTAAGTTCATTGCTTGGTTAATGCCCAAAGCTGAAAATGTAACTATGCAAACCGGGGAAACTCCTAATGTATTTGCACAATTAGCTGGTGAGACTACTTCTAATAGTCTTTGGGAAGTTATTTTTTGGTGCCTTATAATTGCAGTCATCATCTTCCTTAGGAAATATATTTTAGCTTGCTTGCTAGATATAATTAAACTTATTAAGGAACTCTTTGTAAAACTCTATCAAATTCTATTCGGACTTAAGGTAATTAATAAAGCACCTAACTTACTTTATGAAGAAACGATAGAGGAGGTTTCTGCCACTACTACTTTTCAGCATAAAACTTCACTGCTTAGTAAATTCAAATGGAAAAAGCAGTTTAAGGAATTCCTTAAACTGCCCAATAATGAAGCTAAATATCGATTCGGTTTTAAATTACTTTTAGAGGGGCTTAAGCTAAAAGGATTTACTTTTAAAACAGCTAATACCCCTAGAGAGCTAATAAGCCTAGCAAAGGAAGAACTCCTTTTCCCGTCTATGGACGTAGCCACCTATGAGCGTATACGCTATGGTGAAAAACCCTTAGAAGAAGGTAATATAGAAGAACTAGAAAGTATTCTTACTGCTTTGTTTCAAAAGAAATAATCTACAAATTAATTAATGCGACCTTTGGCCAGTTCATAGAAAACCCCTTGTCTTGCCATAAGCTGCTCATAGCTGCCATTTTCAATGTTCTTTCCATCTTTCACAACAACAATACGATCTGCATCAATAATCGTAGAAAGTCTATGCGCTACTACAAAGGTAGTTCTACCTTTGATAAGATTCTTCATTGCCTTTTGAATATGGGTTTCTGACTGATTATCAAGAGCAGAAGTGGCTTCATCTAAGATAATAACCCTTGGGTCTCTTACTAAGGCCCTTGCTATGGCAATTCGCTGCTTTTGCCCTCCTGATAACATATCACCATGCTCTCCCACTAAGGTCTCTAAGCCTTGTGGGAGTTTTTCTATGACTTCTTTTAAAGAAGCTGCTTCGATTACTTCATTAAGTTTTTCCTCACTTACAGTTGGAATACCATAGGTGATATTATCTCTAATTGTTCCTGAGAATAAAATCGTATTTTGAGGGACCATGGCTATCTTACGACGGTAATCATGTAAATCGAGAGTAGTCATGTCCTGCCCATCTAATAAAAGTGTTCCATTTGTAGGTTTCATAAAACCAATAAGTAGATTTAAAAGCGTAGTCTTTCCTCCACCTGACTCTCCTACAAAAGCAATACATTCTCCTGTTTTTACATCTAGATTAAAGTCCTCTAAAACGAAATCCAAGTTCTCTTCATATTTAAAGCTTACATTATTAAATTCAAAATGCCCTTCTACTTGTTTGAGCTTTTTCTTACCTGTATGTCTTTCTACATCTTCTGCTAGGAAGATTTCTCCTACAGAATTAATAGATTCAAAGCCTTTTACAATCTCAGGATAAATATTAACAACACCAGATACTTGACTAAGAACTGTAGAAAAATAAGTTTGATAAAGTACAATATCCCCCACTTGTATTTCTTTTTTATATGCCAAATAACCTGTGAAAAGTAGACAAGCTACTTGTAGTACTTGAATAGCTACCCAACTACAAGAACCTAGAAAAGAATTAAGGACATCTACCTTATAACCTGTGTCTTTCACCTTATGTACAGTGCTATCTACTTTATCAATTTCTACTTGTTCTAAGGCATGAGCCCTTGTAATTGGTACCATTTCCACCATTTGAGATACAGTAGCAGACATTTCTTCAATGTTCTTACGAAAATCCCTGCTCGTTCTTCGAATACGTCTTCTAAAAAGTCTCACTACAAAGAAACAAGCCGGCATAGATAATGCAAAAAATAAAGCTACAGAACCATTTTTACTAATTGTAATAGTAAAAGCTACTGACAAATTCATAATGATAGGTACAATACTATTACAAAACTGCGTTGATAAAGTAGTAATAGCCTCTACATCTCTCAGCACCTTGGCCTGAAGCCTTCCTGCTTGTAAATGCTTATGATAAGGAATCGATAAAACTTGTAATTTCTTCACTAAATTAATACGAATATCTGACTCCACTTGTCTTGTAGCCAAACTGATATAACGTACATATAAAAAGTTAGCTGGTATATTAATAAGCACTAATGCTAGTAAGATACTTACGTTAATGACAATCTTATGAATTTGATCACCTTCACCTGAACTAATAATGTTAATAATATTAGTTGCTACAATCGGTGTGAACCATACCGGTGAGTGTTTTATAAAAAAACATACAAATGCACGTAGTAATTTTAAATAATTCCCTTTATACAATGTAAAAAGTGTTTTTATTGGACGATTATTATAAAACTTATTCTCCTTTTCTAATAATGCCATAGCTTCTAGATTCTTCTCTACTGCCTCCATCTCGTTCCTCCCTGTGTCTCTTACTTGTTGATTCATCCCTATTCTACTTTAATTTCTGACTTTTGTTAATGTATAAAACAATTAAAGTTGAATGTTATTTTCTATATGTTCTTGACATTATCCAACGTTGGGTATATTATCTAATTAAAATAACCAACATTGGATAAGGAGCTATATATGGTACGCACACTCATTTTATACTACCTCAACATTAAAGCAACTCATGGTTATGAAATCCAAAAGTTTATTCAAGAAACAGGATTAGAGCAATGGACCCAAATCAAATCAGGCTCTATTTACTACGCTCTATCTAAACTAGAAAAACAAAAAGAGATTGCTTTAGTCAAAGAAGAAACGCATGGTTCTAGGATAAGACGCATTTATCAAATTACTGATTTAGGTAAGAAAGCCCTCCAGACCTTGCTGCAAGAAAAGTTAAACGAAGAACTCATACCTTCTACCTCGGAGAAGTTCATACTCCCTGCAATGCTTAATCGCCTAGATAAGGACTCTGCTACTAGGATTATCCGCAAACACATTCAAAGTCTTAAAGAAAAAGAGGATTACTGGCGTCATTGGCAAAGTATAAAAATAGCCAAAGATAGCTTTGAACTAGATAAGCTTACCTTCAACCTCACTCTTATTAACCTTGAGTATGCTATCAAATGGCACGAAACTTTAATAGAAGAATATGATAGTATCATTGAGCTAGGTAAGAAACAGGAACAGTTTATCGCTAACTTTAACTTTGATGCCCTAGAAAAAGATAACACCCTCACACCACAAAGTACTCGCATCGCTGAACTCAAGAAGAAAATCCTTGACCAATCTCAAGATTCTAAAATGGCTCTTGATGAGCTTATTACATTACTTTCTAGTCCTCAATAGTGAGAGGGCAGGCCTATCTTCCAAACGTTACTATGCTCATAAACATTCCTGGCAGTAAAGAGGCATGAAGAAATACAGTACCATTTCAAACATACAAGCGTTCTTCTCATGTTTCGCCTTAGTAAAAATAATGTATAAAGCAGCCATTTAGTCTGTTCTTGCATAGCAGTAGACAAGACGAGAGAGAATGGGGATTGGCGTAGGGGGCCTTGGAAGTGAGCTTAGCAGTTCTTAACGAAGGAGTCCTTATGGGTTTTAGGCTGAGTGTTTGAGCGCTAGCGAGTTTTCAGCCGTTCATAAGAGCTACGAGTTTAGAACTGCTTAGCAAGCTGAGACAGCAACCAAAGCCAAGCACCATTCACTCACGACTTGGCGATACTTTGCTTTATCAGTTATTGTTTAAGTTTTTATCTATTATTTTTTAACCCTTATATCCAACGTTGTATATAAAACACTAATCAAAGGAGTTGTGTTATGAAAAATTTATTAGAAGTTCATCAGCTTTCTAAATGCTTTGGTAACAAAGCCGTTGTTAAAGATATCTCTTTTTGTGTGAAACAGGGAGAAATCCTAGGGTTTCTCGGTCCTAATGGTGCCGGTAAAAGTACTACACTTCATATGATTACAACACTTTCAGAGCCTACTACAGGTCATATTTCCTTTGAAGGTACACCTGTGGCAGATCATAACTATACTTATAAAAGGGCTTTAGGTCTTGTTCCTCAGGATATTGCTGTGTTTTCAGACTTAACAGCTTATGAAAATGTGAAATTCTTCTGCTCTCTTTATGGGATTAAAGGTGCCGCCTTAAAAAAGGCTGCAGAGTCCGCCCTTGATTGTGTAGGTCTCTTAGACCATAAAAATGAATATCCTGACACCTTCTCTGGTGGCATGAAGAGACGTCTCAATATTGCTTGTTCTATTGTTCATAAACCAAGGCTACTTATTATGGATGAACCTACAGTAGGTATTGACCCTCAATCTCGTAATAAAATTTTAGAAGTAACCAAGAAACTCTCTCAGGAGGGTACAACGATTATCTATACGTCTCACTATATGGAAGAGGTAGAAGCGATTTGCTCTAGGATCATTATTATTGATCATGGTGAAATTCTAGAAGAAGGCTCTTTAGAAGCCATTAAGTCTAAGTACCTATCTTCAGGTGCTGATAACTTAGAAGCTATCTTCTTACAATTAACTGGCACAGCCTTAAGAGATTAGGAGGATTCAAAATGAATGAATTAAAAATACTTTTTTCCTTTGGTTTTAAAAGAAGAATAAAAGATTCATTTTTAGTAAGCTATGGGATTATGATGCCTCTTATTATGATTTTACTTTTAGGATACTTAGCTAGTGGTTACTATACAGGCATAAAAGGCATTTCTTCTTTTAGTTATTACACCTTAGTTTCCTTGCCACTTTATACTTTTTTCTCTTCTATTACTCTAATTTATGTTGCAAGAGAAGAACAGCTTTTCAAAGCTGGTTCACGTTTTGTTATGGCTCCTATTCCTAAATCTGTCCTTGTACTTTATAAGATATTACCTGCCACTCTTGTTATTTTTATCTTTAATCTATTAGTCATGTTAGCTTGCAAACTGTTCTTTGGCGTTAGCTTTCAGGGACAGTTCTTACAGGTTTTAATACTCCTTGGTATATTTGGTTATATGTCTTGTAGCCTGGGTACTTTCATCGGATTATGTACTAAAAATTTTATAATCGTTAAAAACCTAGTAAGTATCCCCCTACTCATTATGGGCTTTTTAGGAGGTAGCTTTTTCCCTGTTGGCAGTCTAGGCAAAGGCTTTTTAATTGCTAGCTATTTTTCTCCTCTTACCTATGTAAATCAAGGCCTATTTCGTCTTATTTATGACCATACTCATATCTCTTATCTTATGGCATTAGTCATCACTCTCGTTATAGGTATTATTTTCACTATAGGTTCTAGTATCCAAATGCAGAAGGAGGCCTTTATCTAATGTACACTACCTTTCTTATCTTAAAAAAGGAATGGATGAAAAGTAAGAAACATCCTATCCAGCTTTTACTGACACTTTTACTACCCATTATTGTAACCTGCTTAGTCATTTTATTTTCTAATCAAATGAAACCTTCTATTCGTTTAGGCTTTATTAATGAGTCTGCACGTCCAGATATTATAAAAAGTCTAGAAGAATCGTCATCTCTTTCAAGACTCACATTTACGCCAGCTGATGCTAATTCTCTTTATTCAGATTTAATGATTTCTAAGTATGCTGCTATTATCAAACTAAAGTCAGATTATACTTTTGAAGTATTTAGTTTAGATGCCGAACTAAAAGAACAACTAAGTGCATTACTTCAACATTACAGTACTCAAGAAGAGCTCCCTCTCTTTAGTAGCCTATTAGGGGAGCAAAGTTCTGGTACTCTTTCTTCTACTAGTAGAAGTATGAGTTTTATTTTTCTATCTATGATTATTACAGCTACCTTACTAGCCATTTCAATTCATAGAGAAAAAACGGAGGGTCTTTTAACACGCTACGGCTTATCTCCTCATCATTCCCTAGCTTATGTAACTGGCTTCTTCTTATTTAATCTAGGTATGACCTTATTACAAACTTTTTTAACAGCTGGACTTATTTTTACTTTTAAATTACCTCTAGACATTTCATTATCCTTATTTATCTTAATAGGTAGCTTAATTAGCTTTAGTTGCTCTACTCTGGCTTTTTTAATAGTAAGTTTAACTTCTCATGAGCTTTCTGCTAATATTTTAGCTTCTTCTATAGGTCTACTACTTTCTTTATTAGGCGGTGCCTTTCTACCGCTAACCAAAATGCCTCATAGTTTTAAGGTTATTAGTCAATTTACCTTTACTAGGTGGCTTATTGAAGCTACAGACTTACTAACACTCAAGCCGCTTTCTAGCTCTAGTTACTTTCCTATAGTGGCTATGTTACTTCTTACTTTTGTTCTACTTTTCTTTGCCTTTATCCTTAATGTCAAAAAATTTTCCTCTTCTCATAACGGCTCTAGAAGAGTAGAAGCCTGAACTCAGACTTTATAAGCTTAACCTTATTACAGCATTCATATATGGTTATAAACATACAGTAAAATCAGCCATCTATAGTAACTTTACACATTCTTGCTAGTAAAAATGAGAAGAGACGGATAGCCTAAATGACTTCCATCTCTTCTCATTTTCTTATTTTCTCATCATATCTTATGATTTTATTTCTTCATATCCAATGCTTTTGCTAGCTCGATTAGTTTTTCCTTACTTAACTCGCTATTTTTAACGTAAATGTCACAGAGTGTTCCTTCTTTGGCAAATTCTATAATTTTCATAGGTGCTTGTTCTAAATAAATAGCTTCTGTATCTCCTATCTTTACCTTTTCACAGTTTAAATCGAAGTTTTCTTGTAGTTTACTGCTAGGCATATTCTGCACAATAAACTCTTCTCCTTCAGGCGTTAGATATGTAATTTCCACTCTAGCATAAAGTACATTACTGGTTTCTATATATCGTGCTTCTTTCATGGTAGCTATTTGTTCATCAGCTATATAAAAAATAGGTACTTTAAGCCGACTTACAGCTTCTTTGAGTGAAACTTCTTGGTTAACAATATCTAGATTTTCATCTAGTTTGATAACCTTTGCATTCTCCGGAATATCCATAATAAATTTTTCTTCATTTATCTTAGGGTTAAAGGTAAAATCCTTGTACTCCCTTTCCACCATTAAATTCCCAATAGTGTTTCTACATTTAACAACCATCCAGCTATCTTGATCAATCCATAACTCTACAGTAGCTTCACCTTGTTTTCCCAGCTTAGGTTCTGCTAATATATACTGCGTTGTGTAGCTCCCTATTTTTACATTATCTTTAATAGTAACATCATGGCTATTACTTACCTCATTAATAAGTTCTAATGCATATTCCTTTAAGCTTCCAAAATGCAGTACTTGATTAATACCTTGAAGTAAGGTAGGATTCACTTTATCAGCTAAAGATACCGGCTTAATATAATAAGTTTCTTTACCTGGTAAATAGGCAATAAGCTGGTTGCCATTGGTCACATCAATTTCTTTATCTGCTTCTATTTCACCTTTGATTAAGCCATTGTCTACGGCCTTTTTATAGAGATCTGTCATTGTATATTCATATTCAATGCGGTACTTATCTTCATTAGCCTTCCATTCTTTATAATCAATCTTACACAAGAGCTCATTATCTTGATATTGATTTATTTCTCCCTCACCATAAAAGGTACTAATCACTTCATCGCCTTCTACCATAGTTTCTATTATCCCGTCTGAAGTAAAAATGTCACAACCACTAGCTACTACTAACAAACCGCTTACTAATAAACAATATAGTACATATTTGTAGCCTCTCTTAGTCATTTCTCTCCCCTTCCTTACTCACGGCAATACTTGGCAAATAACAAATCATCATATTCCCTATCTGTGGAATTGGTACTACTTCTATTGAGCCTCCATGCTTAGTAATAATCATCTTAGAAATACTTAGTCCTAAGCCTACCCCTTTATGTTCCTTCTTACTACGCGCTTCATCTCCTTGATAAAATGGTTTAAATAACTTCTCTCCTTCATCTTCTGCAATAGGCTTTCCTTCATTCATCACAAGAAGCCACATACCAGGCGTTTGATACTTTTCTAAAGCCCTTCCCCCTACTTCATTGACCCACTTAGGAAGTTTTGCATCTGTAGAAAAAGCCCCCAGCCAAACCCTTCCATACTCTGGTGTATGCCTTATAGCATTACTTACAAGGTTATCTACCACTCTAGTCATATACTTTACATTCACCAAATAATTATCATGAACTTCTATCATTCGCTCTAGTCTTAATTGCTTGCTTTCACACATTCCTTCAATACCGGAAAAAAGCATCTCGCAAAATTCTTCCCCTTCTACTTCTACAAGTCCTAAATCATATTCCATAGTTAATAAATTATAAGTTAACAAGTCATCTAACATGTCTTTCATATAATCGCACTTATTTAAAATAGTAGATAAATATTCTTGGTATTTACTCTCGCTCTTAACACTCCCTAGTTTAAACATCTCTGTATAAGCTCTAATAGAAGTTAAAGGTGTTTTTAAATCATGTGATATAGTAGCAATCATATACTCTTTGGCCTTTTGTTCTTGCTCCATTAAGTATTTATTCTTCTCTAGGTTATCTTTCATTTCATTAAAGTGGTCACAAAGTTCCCCGATTTCATCACTAGCACTATAAGTGACATGAACTTCACTATTCCCCTTAGCATAGTCATTCATACTTCTAATAACTCTTTTGATAGGCTGATTTAGCCTTTTATTAATCACCCTAATAGCTAGTCCAAATATCAAGATATTTACTAGTATAAAACAACCAAAGCTTAATAACATATTATACTTTACGGTGTTCTTTAGATTTTCTCTAGCAATAGTAATTTCATAAAAACCCACAATATTCCCCTCATCAAAAACGGGTTTTTTAAGTGTATCTGTATTATAGGTATGCTGAATTTGGTTAAGATTTTTATAAAGACTTTCTGTAGATAGCATATAGTCATAGCCTGGTACAGTAGAATATATAGATTTCCCTTTTGCATTATATAAAATTACTTCTACCTTTTCATTTGCTTCTATCTCATCTAATTCTATTGGCTCATGATCTTCTCTATATAATTCAGGCCGATCCACTAACTCTTCATATTTAAAAAGCTCTATACTAGAAGCTAAGTAATCTTTTACTTCAGTTCGCTTATTATAGGCATTATTAGCGTTGTACAAAACACTTACTGTTAATATCGGTGTTATGAGAACCAATAAGTGAGATATGGTTAAATAGGTTTTTAGTTGCAATAAACTCTACCTCCTATAAACCTATAGCCAATTCCCCATGCTGTCTCTATAAAATTAGGATTTTTACTATCTTCTTTAAGCTTATTACGTAGTTGCTTAATATGTACAGTAATCGTATTGCTACTTTCAACATCTTCCTCATGCCAAATATGTTCATAGAGTTCCTTCTTAGTAAATGGCCTTTGAGGATTTTTAGCTAATATAGTCAGTAATGCCCACTCTGTAGCTGTTAAGTTTAATTCCTCTTTATCTAAATACGCCTGTTTACGATTAAAATTAATACTTAATCCACCTTCATAACAATGAATTTCTTCTTGTTCCTCATTAATATTCATGCGTTTATAACGTCTTAGTAGTGATTCAATACGTGCCTCTACTTCTGGTAAACTAAAAGGCTTGGTTACATAATCATCTGCACCAATTTTTAAACCTTTAATCTTATCTAATTCCTTATTTCTAGCACTAATAATTAAAATAGGGACGTCACTTACCCATCTTATACTCTGACAAAGGCTATAGCCATCCATACCAGGCAGCATAATATCTACTATAAGGAGATCATAGTTTTTCATCTTAAAATCTTCTAATCCTTCATTTCCTGTAGAGGCCCAGTTCACTTCATAACCTTTATTCATCAAATATTCCCTTAGGATATCTGCTATCTGCTCATCATCCTCTACAATTAACAATCTTCCCATCATATTATCTATCCTCCCCATAACCTTTTAGGTCTTTTCCCATCTTCTTATATGTATCATATAATAGTTTTTTATCTTATTATCAATTGTTTATAAATATTTTATTTGTAAACAAAATATTAACAAACTCTATTATTATATTTATTTATCACTAAATTATATCTCATAATACTACACTATAAAACAAAATATTTAATAGATAAAATAATCAGTTGTTTTTTGTAGTAATATTAATTGTTAATTTTTTATAATTAACTAGATAATCACTTTTATCTGTTCTATAATGTATATAACAAACTTTTATCATTCTAAGGGGGATACATACATGAAATATATTAAAAAGTTTTTATCAACTATTTTGCTAACAGCTCTATTTACACCAAGCCTTTTGGCTACTCCGCTTTCTACAGAACACTATATTCCTATGCGTCCTTATGCAGAGTCTCTAGGGTATAAAGTCATTTGGAAAAAAGGTGAAATCACCTTACAAAACACAGCTTCTACTATTACCTTAAACCTTCAAAACAATAGTAATGTAATTGTTATAAAAAATGATATTGCCTATGTAGATAAAGATTGGTTATTAAGTAAACTCGATGTTGATACTTCTACTACTGATTATTCTGCTCTTGCTACAGAGGTCATTAAAAATTTACTTAAAGGTGATTTTCAAATAGTATTTAATCAAATGTCTCCTAGTATCAAAGCACAAATGACTGCTGCTTCTCTGGCTCAGTCTTGGAACAGTATTCCTCTTATGTTTGGAAAAATATTGACTTTTGAGGTTGTAAAAACTACTCCTATTAACAGCTTAATAGAAGTAGAAGTTCGCTTACAATGCGAAAATACACCTGTAAAAGCATCTATTATTTTTGATACTAATAACGAAATTGCTAGCCTTCAAATTACAGCTTATCCTAAAGAACTTTCTAAACCTGCTGGAATGATTGAGCAATCAATGGTTGTACAAACCGGAGACTATAAACTACCTGCTACCCTTACTTTGCCAAATGCAACAGGTAACTTCCCTGTTGTTGTCTTAGTTCATGGTTCTGGTCCTAATGATAGAGATGAAAATATTTATGGTACTAAAGTTTTTAGAGATATCGCCTATGGTTTAGCTGAACAAGGTATTGCAACTCTTCGCTATGACAAGCGTACTTATACTTATATGCAGGAAGTTGCTCTTAACCCCTCTGCTTTTGACTACGAAGAAGAAGTAATAGATGATGCCCTTTCAGCTATAGAATTAGTAAAAACAGTTCCTCAAATAGATACAAAGCAAATCTACGTTTTAGGTCATAGCTTAGGTGCCATGTCTGTTCCAATGATTAGCACTAAGGATTCTGGTGTTAAAGGTTACATTATGGTAGCCGGCCCTGCCAGAAGTTTAGTTGATGTAGTCTTAGAACAGCTTGATTATCTATCAACTGTCCAAGGCTTAAATGATATCCAAAAAGCGGCTTATATGGCACAGATGAATGTTCAAGCTGATATTGTAAGAACCTTAACAGAAGACTCTACGGTCCCAGAACTTAACTTCATAGGCATTAATAATCGCATGTGGGCTGACCTTAATGCCTATGATCAGGTTGCTACTGCAAAAGAAATAACAGAGCCATTATTCATTATTCAAGGTGGGAGAGACTATCAAGTAACTATGGAAGATTTCAATCTTTGGAAATCTAATTTAGATGGTAAATCTAATGTTAGCTTTAAAGATTATCCAGATCTTAATCATCTTTTAGTAGAAGGTACTGGAAAAAGTACGCCTAACGAATACTACACTCCACAACTAATCAGCTCTAAGATTACTGCTGATATTAGCCAATGGATTAAAAGTCAATAAAAAATAGAGGAAATAAGAATGAGTCTAGAACTCTACTTATTTCCTCTATTTTCATTTCTATTCAAATTCATGATTTTTCCTGCTATAACTTCTATTACTTGTAATTTAGCCTATATAAATTATTTATTCTGCGACATTCCCTTGAACTAAACGAAATATTTAGAAATCTAATTTCAGCAATAAAAAAATACCCCCCAACTAAGCTTTCTTAGTTAAAGAGTACCTTTTCTTAAATGCCCAGAGCCGGAATCGAACCAGCGACACGAGGATTTTCAGTCCTCTGCTCTACCGACTGAGCTATCTGGGCATATGGTAGCGGGAACAGGATTTGAACCTATGACCTTCGGGTTATGAGCCCGACGAGCTACCTAGCTGCTCCATCCCGCGTTATAAGGTATATGGAGGGAGAAGGATTCGAACCTTCGAAGCTATCGCAA
>JAEWMQ010000060.1 GCA_023393125.1 Bacillota bacterium | reverse complement strand
TCACACAGCTCATGCTCTTCGGCGCGGATATCAGTGAACACGGCGCGGGTGTCCTGCTTGTTGAACCAGAACATGCGGGAGCCGCAGCACAGGTCCAAAATTGTTTGCTCTGCCATCATTCCCCCTTCACGCCAATGCCAGCGGCGTCCCATGCTTTTGCTTTGGCGCATACCGGGCAATAAAGCTCACCTTTGTGCAACACCCAGCCGTTATTGAGTGCGTCGGTTTTAAGAAATGCCAGAGCCATAGAAACGCCCTTTACGCTTTCATGCGCATTTGTCATTGGGTCTGCGTTCTGGTCAGAGTGGCAACCCTCAACATCACCACTTCCTGCACAACGTACTTCCATGAATATAGCCATAACTCAGTCTCCCATCCATATTTCAGGCCATCCGACAATGACAACCGCCGCCGATGCATTCCAGTCTTCATCATCGCATTCGCCATGACTGAAATTGTCCTTAGCGACTTTTTTTGCATCGATGTAATCTTTTGCTTTAACCTGGAGATCGAAGTAGCCACGATCAGTATTAAGGACAACCGTGAATTTTTTTAACGCCTTAGCCATCTATTCATCCCCCTCACACCGAAATCCAGCCAGACGAACCTGCCGTTTAGCGAGCGTAATAGCCTCTTCATAAGCCTTTTCTTGCTCAGTCCAGTAGCCGTTTGTTTTTGGCAACAAAACGGGATTAGCTAATTTTGCCTCCAGTTCTGCTATGCGCTTCTCTGCGGCTTCCAGCTTTCGCTTAAGCTCATCGTTTTCATCAACAAGAGAACATGCCGCTTCGTGGCTTACCGCTAAAGTACGCCCCACTGATTCCAGCTCATCCAGCAGCGCCAGCACAACATCAGGTGTTGCCTGGTCGTGAAAATTGTTATCGTCGCATCCCCAGTCGTCAGTTGATTGGGCATGAATCGCCGCTTCACGCAGCGCCTGTTTGTTGAGTGCTGTCATTGGGCTGCTCCTTCCAGTGAATCAGGCAATCTTGTGTAATGCGTTACGCCGCGCAGAGAGTTAATAGACTGTGAATGGTCTGCCAGCCATATTTTGTGAATGTTGGTGTTACTACCAGCGCAGAAATTGTGTTTCATCCACTTAGCAGAGCAGTATTGTGGTCCTACATCAGTTTCGTAACGCACCCAATAACGTCCGAACTCTGCTGGTTCGTTACCTTCAATCCAGACTTGTGCCCGCACTTCAGCCAAGAAAGCGTTGCAAGCAGGTATCTGCAACACAGCCAGTGACCGAATAATCTTCTGCACTTCTGGAGGGCATTGTTCGTAATGGTCGTCGGTGATAAATACCGCTTCGTTGTGAATTTTATCTACAGCGCTTAATTCAGCCGCCAGCTCCCTGCACTTTCTCTCGGCGTTAGCGATCTGCTCTTCCAGTTCTTCGTAGGTTGGTTTCATGCTGATACTCTCCCGTAAAACGCCAGTACACGCTGCATAGCCGGACTTGTGCGGCATACTGAAGTAACCATGTTTTTTCGCACGCTCGATTTGATCTGCTTGATATTCAGTTCCCCGCCTAGTTGCAGCGAATAGACCGGGTGATGTGGCTCGCCAGCGCGAATAACTACCGCACTGCGTACCAGGTGAAGCAGCAGGTTGTGTGCCTTCTTGCTGTCGCATCCCAGCAGGTTCTGAACCTGACGCGGGGTTATGGTCTGGTTAACCCGAAGGAAATCGACAATTGCCCACAGTGATTTGCTTGCCATAGTGATTTCCCCCATTAGACCAGACCGGCGTTTTTGCGTTGTTTGTACTGAGCCATCAGCATCTCTGCTGGTGTTGGGCCAGTAGCTGCTTTCGGCGCTGCAAGTGCGCGCCGGATTGGCGGTACCGGCTTACCGGACAGTGCTCGCTTTTCCCAGTCATGCAGGATGTCACCAGCGGCTCGGATAAGTTCCTTCTCACTGAACTGTCCCTCTGTTCCACGACGGCGAAGCTCCAGGCAGACGTGGTAATACAGCGGGTTTTTATCCTTCCATGGGAACTGCTCACTGGTCGGATAGCGAAAAACAAGTTTCCGCCAGCGCCAGTATTCGCTCATGATGTCGTCCACACTGACCCCCAGCGCACCACTCCCCTCACGGCACCACGAAATAAACTGACCCGGAGACGGCCAGAACGGTGACTGGCTGGATCGGGCTTTCTGCATCCCGGCGGAAAGTTGCTCACGAGAGGTGATGCCTGACTCAGCAAAAGCTGCGATCCATTGCTGCTTTGCAACGCGAATATCAGCGTCAGTACGTAGGTTCGTCTGAGTGGATGCCGGGAATACCTGCATGAGGTTTTCAAAAAGCATATCCACCAACTTTTCAGCGTCAGCGTTAACAACCTTGCGTCCGTCGTAAGAATCTCCAGCCATGCGCGATAGCATTTCGCTGTCGCGATTCTGAATTGCACGATAAAGATCCGGGGTCATAAAAATTTCTCCCATGCTTCAGGACTGTTCCAGTGCGGGCCAGTATCGGATTTGTTTGCGCTGACATCTGTGCGTGGCTTACGGGTAGTGTCTTCGCTGTGAAGGGTTAACGTGTCCCACTTGGCGCGGAGCTTTGCGGGGGAGAGAATATTTTTGTACCAGAACGAGTCTTTACAGGCCCATCGGAACATCTCACAAATCTCTTTGTGGGTGCGTCCGTCCAGTTGGCGCATCAGGCGTATATCATTCGCCCAGCCGGCCATATTCGGTTTTTTCAGGGATGGTTTGGTGATGTCGCGAAGCGCCAGCATCCACTCTGCACAACGGAGATCGTCAGATGTCCCCCACTTGTCACCTTTCGGAGTCTGGACAGCTGCATCAGGAACAATTTTTGAAATTCTCTGACGTACATTAAATACGTTAGTATTTAATATTACTTCTTGTTCATGATTCTCGGGCTTAAGCGCGCCCTTATGCTCGGGGTTATGCTCGGCATCCACTCCCGAAGCCTCGCCATTGCTGGGTTCGCTATGCGCGGGGCTATGCTCGCTGTTATGCGCGGCGTTATGCGCGGGTAAATCGTCCATTTTTTGAGCGTAATGCTCGAAATTTGTGATAGTAATTACAGTGCCTTTTCTCTTCTCGCCAGCGGTTGAAATCATCCCTTCTTTCACGAAAAGAGACAGCATTCGATCCACTGCATGACGGCTTGTTGGCTCCCCATTTCGGTCGCATAATTTCAGCCCGAGATCTGCCGACGTGGTCACCAGTTGTCCGGTTTGTAATGGCCACTGCCGGCCTTTAAAGTTTGCCGTGTAGGGCTGGCGGGCGGCACCCAACAGAAGGTTCTCCCATAGCGTGCGCAGGAAGACATCTTTAGCCCAGGGCTTCTTCAGTAC
>JAEWMQ010000101.1 GCA_023393125.1 Bacillota bacterium | reverse complement strand
GAGTTCCACCTTCACCATTCAGATATTCTAAAACCACTTGTTTCTTAAATTCAAAACTATATTTTGACATAAAAATACCGACCTCCAATGGTTAGATTTTTTGGTCTAACTTTTGGGGGTCGGTACACATCGCTTGAGCCTTTTTGGCATGCCTTAAACTATTTTATTATATTATTGCCATCAGTTTCTTTTTGCTAGTCAATCTACTATTGAGATACCTGTGTGGATGTTTCTGTCAATACTTCTTTCTTTGGTTTCACGCTGTTTTTAGCTAGCTCCAGTAAATACTTACTCCAAATACCTAACCAAACTAAAATAGTTATCCCCAAATTGTATTCTTTATAATAGTGTTTTCTATAAAAAATCCACATAGCATGGTGGAAATCGTAGATAACCTTCGTGCGGCGTTTCTTTGAACTGCCACCTTTATAATGAATAATACGTCCTTCAGGATAATACACCACCTTGTACCCTGCTGCTTTAATCCGATAGCAAAGGTCAATATCTTCTCCATACATAAAGTAGTCCTCATCAAATAAACCCACTTCATCTAACACCTTTCTAGGCATCAACATAAAGGCTCCCATAAGGGCATCTACTTCACCTACTTCATCTTCCCTTAAATGAAGTGCATCATATAAACCATACTTCATAGGATTCTTTTTATCCAACTTTAAGAAATAGTAAAGTGATGCTTTAGGCGTAGGAAAGCCTCTCTTACAAGCATGGTCTAAAGAACCATCCCCTAAAACTACCCTACAGCCTAAAGCTCCTACCATCCCAGCTTTCTCTATATAACTTAGGCATTTTTCTAAACAATCATCTATTACTACTGTATCCGAATTAAGGAGCAAGATATAGTCTCCTTTACTCTCCTTCATTCCTATATTATTTGCTTTACCAAAACCTAAATTAGTCTCATTAATAATAACATGTACCTGCTCTTTGTATGACTCAAAATCTTTTTGTAATGCTTGTATGCTGCCATCTGAGGAGGCATTATCAACTAAAAGCACTTCAAATTCAAAAGGATATGACTTATCTAGTATCGACTCTATCGTCTGCTTTGTTAAATGATATGTATTATAGTTAACGATAATAATCGATAACTTCATTTGTTGTTCCATACTTTACACCTTTCTATTTCACCTACACCTCAATAGCAGAACACAATCTAATAGGTACTATTATATTATGTAATTCTCACTCTCTTAAATATACCACAATTAATCAAATTTCACTACTAAACCTCCATACTATCTTCTATAAAGCAAGTTTCATTAGTTGACATCATAACTTTTAATTCTAGAAGAATAAAAAGTACAATAGCCATTCCTGATGAATTTATCAAGAAAGGATTGAATTGAGTAGTTATCACGAGTGCAATTAGCAAATAACCAATGGATAATGCTCTCTCCTTGTACTTCTCACTTAATATAACGATGTTTCTCACTAAATAAACAAAAAGGATAATCCAAAAACTAACACCTATAATACCTAGTTTCATTAACATAGCTGGCAAGAACATCTCATATGAGTAAGGTGTATCTTCGCTTCCTCTTATATAATTAGGGACAGAACTACCATAACCATGGCCTAATATTGGTCTTGCTTTCCAATGCTCTATAAGTTTTGCTGTTTGCTCTACCCTTGTATAATTTGATCGTTCAGTTCCCTCCAAAACATCTTGATTCTTTTCTTCTTCTGTTATAGGCTCCATAGTTTCTTTTCCATTACTCACTTGCTTCTCACTAGCCTTTATGAAAAACATCGTATTCCAACGTCTCATAATATATCCATCACTTACAGCCGTATCAAAGACCACAATAAATGCCAATGTCAGTACTATCAATCTACCACATCTTATAATTAGCTTATTTTTCAGGTGGCTATAATAATATTTAAAAATAAAAAGCAAATAAAATACGATCCCTAAAAGACACCCTAAAAAAAGTGATTTTGCAACCGTTGTTAATATGCCTCCTACAGCAATAGCATAATATAACCACGCTGATTTTTTCCATGTTCTTTCATTAAGCATGAAATAAATAGGTACTAATAGAAAAATAGAAGCTGCATAAACAACCCGAATATAATAAGCTGGCATCAGTACTAGAGGCCTTTTAGAGTACCCAAATGTTATTTTGTTAACAATAGCAAAAAAATTAAGGGTAAACGTTGCATCTTCTACTAACGTTTCTCCCACATATAAAATAAGATGTAGCACTGCCAACCCAATTGTCAAATGCCTTACTAACGATTTAACTTTTTCCCAATCAATATATTTACTTTTAATCATCAGACTTAATGGAAAATATAATAGAAGGACTGAAAATGAAAAAATCTCTTTTATTCCTAATTTAATGCTACCTCTAGTACAGTAAGGTATAATAAAAACCCAGATTAATTGTATTCCAAGGAAACCTATTATGATATAATCTAGACCACTCCATTGTTGAAAAACCGATTTTATCCCCATCTGCTTTAATAATCCCAAACAATAGATACTACATAATATAGCTAGGCTTATAAACAGCCATTTTCTAATACCAACTTTATTAATAACAAGTAGTGTCCCATTAAATCCAAAAATTAACTCAAGTAAAAAACGCATCCTACTACATTTATTAACTTATGTAGTACCTTTTCTTTTCTTATACTTCCCATTATTATTTGTTCCCCTTTAAACTTAATATATATTGTTAAGCATTTTATTTTTTAAACATAAACTCAATTCTCATATTATAAATTATTATACAAATTATAGCAACAAAAAAAGGCATGAAATCTTATAATTCATGCCCTCTTATCATTTAAATAATATTATTTTTATGTACTTAACACCCTAATATAAAAAGCACTGGCAAACTATTAATACAGAACCTTCTTGTTTTCTTATCTACCTATGGCACTACATTCCTATCCCCACACAATATGCAGTTCTTGCACTACTTATTTATGTTGTCGCCTTGGCTCAGGATTTAGTTACCAAACTTCATCAAAGTGAACGGACATGAAAGCCTATTCCATGAACCTGACTGTAGCAAAACTTAACTATATAACCTCAAATCTCACATAACACCTATCATCATAGCTTAAATACCCTTGTACTACTCCCTTTGTAGAAGGATAAATAGTATAACAAAGTGGATCCTTTTCAAGAACTTCTTTTAAGAAGGCTTCACTTTCCTCCAGTGTTCGATAAAGTTTAGGATAACCATCAGACGCCAGTATAATCTCATCTCCTATTTTTATAGGATAAATAACTAGTTGTTTCAAATCAATATTGTGACCATTAAGTACACTATATCCAAACTTATAGTCTGTATTCTCAAAATCTAACTGCAGCTTAAGAAATGGCAAAATAGCTTCTCTTCCTTTATCTCTTTCTTGTAATGATATGAGCGTATCTCCTCGTTTTAAAGCAGATTCAATAGTCAATGTTCTAAGAGAAGACAGGAGTTCATCTATCTTCTTGTCATGCCTATATACCATATTATTTATACAGCATTGACAATCTCCAAAGACCCAAACTTCCTTATAAAAATCACTATATACAATAATACTAGCACGTAACCACTCTACCAGGTCATCTTCTATAACCTCTTGACTATATGCCTCAGCTAGACTATCATTAAGCAATTCCATCATCTGAGTAGCTGTAAGTGTAGGTTCTGCAGATGCAAGCGTATCCAATAAAATTTCTTTTGCATACCCACCACTTGTATACCCTTGCCAACGTTGCTTACCCTTACTAGTCACACCATCAATAACAGCAACATAATAATCATTTATAAATAGCCCATCCTCACAGTTATTTTCAACCTTTGACTTTCCTTGTAAGTAGTGTTCTATAACTTTAATCAATTCTATTCACCAACCTTATCTAGATAGTTAATAAACATCGCAAGAGAAGCTCCTACTGACGGCATTGTAGGATAACATTTATCCCCTATTATAATCATATCCGGTGCAATATAAATTCTTCTCAAATCACCTTTAGCAACAAAAACTAGTTTATTTCCATCTTGTTTTAACCTTTTTTGAAAATCCCACTTTGCTCTTTTCCCTTTAATCTCTTTACTAAATGCTTGTTGAATCTCTCGGGAACTACGATTTACTTTAACATAAAAAAGTAACTGTGGCTTTCCACCTTCTACTATATCTCTATAAACACTAATTATATTATGATAAAGAGTAAAGGCATAATCACCTTCTTGAATGCAAAGTTCATCTTTAATTTCAGCCTTAATCCCTGCTTCTAATCCTTCAGTTGTAAACTTTTGATTACAATCTAGTGCATATCTCGTCTTTAGCGAGGCTCCTATACTAGTTCCCAATGTATTTTTCCCAATAGATACATTATTACTACGCAAGATAAAAATAATATCTCCATCAACAGACTCGATAAAACCATTAAATCCTAAATGATTTGAAAGAAGAGAGTTTTTAAGTTCAGGTAGAAAAGGGCCATATGCATATAGGTCTCTTACAGACAAACCATTATTCCATTTAAAATCCATAGCTCGATTAGTTACAAGTGAGTCAAAGTAAGTTGTCCTGCTAGTCATAAATTTCACCTTGGATTCTATTAATTCATAATCATCTAAGCGAATATTTAACTGATTATACACATCTGAACTGTTATGTGCTGCTATAAGCTCATCGTATTTACTTACGATAGAATCTGGTAGTACATACTGAGAGTTAGAATCTTGTATAATAAATTCTAATTTAGGTCCTCTACATTCTAGCGTAACAGGAAATCTATATGTATGCTCATTTGTATTCTCCGTAACTAACTTACAGCTTGTTCTCTTTTTTCCCATCTTAAAAAGCCCAGACTCAGTATTGGTATAAGATAACATATTTGAACAGCATGGGTATTGTTTAATAATACGATTATAATTAGTGTCTAATTTCACCTGATCTTCAATCTTTTTGCGTAACCATGAAGAAAATATACCGGTAATAAATTTGGAAATAAACGCAATTGCAACACCAAAGAAAATTGTAAAATCTATAATAGATGATATATTTTGACTATCTCTACAAACAAAATAGATAATTAACAGTACTAGTATAAGAACAGAAAGAATCCCTTCAATAATATACTCATTTAAATATTTGATAATAAATTCTTTAATACGATTAAACTTCATCTCAATCCCCATCTCTATATATCCCATTAGTATGAATCTTTCAGGTATTCTTAGTATTTGTTATTAAGCTTGAGCTTTATATATTTAAATACATTCTTTATCAATAAAGCTTCTATATGCACGTAATGTGGGATATGTTTTATTTTAAATGGCACTTTATTTACATTTACTATACCCTTCATTCCTTCTAATAACCCTTCTTTATATACCTTCCCGAATCCCCTTTTCTTAAACCATACCCACTTAATTACTGTACCTAATAATAAAGCCGGAAAATTTAATATCAGTTGTAATAATGGCATGTTCTTATAAGGTACATAAACATTATTTCTAGCTGCTAAGCGTACCTTAAACTCATTATATTTGCTACCTGACGTAGCACTTCCTATATGATAAACCTTAGCCTCTGGACAATACACATTATAATAGCCATAAATTCTTGCCCTATAGCTTACATCTACATCCTCCATATAAGCAAAAAAGCTCTCGTCAAATAATCCCATCTCATTAAAGACTTTCTTACGATATAACGCCGCCCCTGCACAGGCACTAAATACTTTACGTGGCTTAATAAAATCCTCTACTGGTTTACCATCTCCTGTTTTATAAGCCCATCCTAAAACAGTGTACTCATCCCCTGCATCATCCATAATGCTATGGTCCTGATAAGCAATCATCTTACTAGACACACCAAAGATACGTTTATCCTTTTCGATGGCTTTAACCATTTGCCTTACGAAATCTTCTTCTACTACCGTATCATTATTTAATAAAAGTACATACTCCCCTTGAGCCATTTTAATCCCTACATTAACTGCAGAACTAAAGCCATAATTCTTGTCTAATCTTTTAAAAATAATGTCTTTATACTCATCAAGCCATTTATAATCACTATCTTGTGATGCATTATCTATAATAATCGTTTCGAAATCTAAATCATCTTGTTTTCTAAGAGACTCTATGCATCCTCTTAGATACTTTTCACCATTGTAATTTGGAATAACTACAGATACTTTCGGCATAATATTCCTCGTTTCTTTTATATAAAACTATACTCTAATTAGCTATAACTTGTATTATTATATCAAAAAAGACCTCTGAGGGTAGCTTTTTTACTATGTACTCTCCCTCAGAGGTCTTTTTCTTTTATCTCTCTATTCTTTCTATCCTATGATGAAGTTATTCATATTTAAAAGGATTTTCTTTACTCATAAATTCTTTAAGAGTTTGTTGCTTTTGATCCTTATCAGAAAGGAGTACTTCTTCAATCCCCTCTAAAGGCCACTCAATCCCAATATCAGGATCATTCCATAGTACGCCACCATCATACTCTGGCGCATAATAATCTGTACACTTGTATTGGAAGGTTGCTGTATCAGATAATACTAAGAAACCATGAGCAAAGCCTTCTGGTATGTAGAATTGCTTTTTATTCTCTGCTGTAAGGATTACACCTTCCCATTTCCCAAAAGTAGGTGAACCTTCTCTAAGGTCAACAGCTACATCAAATACTTCACCTTCAACGACACGTACAAGTTTCCCTTGAGTATGCTTAGTTTGGAAGTGCAGACCACGAAGTACACCTTTCTTAGATTTGCTTTCATTATCTTGTACAAAATTCATGGTAAGACCTGCTTCTTCAAAATCACGTTTTGAATAGCTTTCCATGAAATAGCCACGGTGATCACCAAATACTGTTGGCTCGATAATATAAACGTCTTTAAGCGATGTTGTGACAAAATTAAATTTTCCCATTTTCACTCTCCTCTTCAGGCATTTTAAAGTATATAGTTTCCGCACAATAATTATATAAATTTCCAAATAATTCATTTACATTAGACTTGTTTAGTTATCTTCCTTTTTAGCTGTATACTATATCATGATTCTAGAATGCCTAATATAATAATCCTTTTCCATCAAAAATGTAGCATTCTCTTCAACTATCTTCACACTTGTATTTGACTTCACGATAAATCACTTCGGTCATTTTTCCATAATTCTAATAGCTCTTTTAATTAACAATAAGCACTGAAAATATAGTGGGTTATTAACCTCTTATTTTTTCTTAAACCATCTTCTATAAGTTCTCTGTAAAAATAATCCCAATTTACGCTTAGTAGCATTATTGCTTACTAAAAGATTGTGTAAAAATAATTTTGCTCTACTTCTTTTACTACTCAATATAGATGCATCTAGATTTAACACTTGTTGTTTTAAGTGTTCAAAATTTCCAAAATAAAATCCTCTATTAAACATATTCATAGATAATTGTTCTAACATATATCTATAATTAACTAAGTCACTCCTAGCATCATCACTATTAATAACTTCAGCATAATAGTACCCCGCATCCTGAGCTATATAGCCATAAATCCTTTCAATAGCGTGTAATATAGTAAAATCTTGTTGATATTTGATATCAAAATCATCATAAGAAAATCCTGTTGATATAGCCTTTTTCATGGCATCTGCACGAAACCAAAACATATCTCCATAAGCTGATACTGATAGTTTATTTGGATTTGTATCTACTTTCAACCCTAACTTTTTAGCAAGTTCCTGTACATTTTGATTATTTCCATCTTTTCCTCTAGCAGCAGCCATAAAATAATCTCCATGGTACACCATAGGTGGGCCTAAAATTCCTAATCTAGGATTATCTTCCAATAAATTAATAATATTTTTAACCACCTCTTTTGTTCCCATTAAATTTTGGTAGCATCGCTCTGCAAATTGCTGTCCTTGTACACTAAATTGTGAATAAGGAGATTTCTTATCATGAAAATAGCATAAATATTCATATTTTCCTTCTGTAATAATATCTGCATATGTAATCCATAATGTGGACATTGCTACTCCTACATTTGGTCTTATTTTACAAATAAAATTTAAGTTCCTTTCATCAAAAGCTTTAATTATACTTGCCTCTGTTTCTTTACTAGTTGTTGTAATATAAAAATCAGTATTTAAAGGGAAATTTCGAGAATAGTCTGCAATAATCTCTACTTGATCTTCATAATATATATGTAGTATAACTGCAATTTTTTTATCATAAGTAAATGGTTTTTCAATCGAATATTTAGGAACAACATATTCTAGTTGCAACTGATTCCAAATATCTGTTAGATTTTTAGTTCTAAGAATATGATCCCAAATTAAATTCACATCATAATTTGTATATTTTTCAATATACTCCATTGTCTCACGAGGGTCCTTTCCATAATTAACATGAAGGCTCTGATCTTTTATATCGGTACAAAAAGGACGCATCCTAGCAAAAGGAATCTTATCATCACGTATTAATTTACTCATATTATGACTTAAATTATCAAAGAAGTATCCTTTTAACTTATCACTCTGATATGCATCAATACGAAATCCTGCATCCATTACATACTGAAAAAAATCAATTTCACTAAAAAAATATGTATCCCAGTCTTCTTTAATTTCTGGTTTATTGCTCCAATAATTACGGAATTCAACTGAATGAAGTAATCTTTTTCTAATAACATAAAAATAACAGATAGATCCCATAAAATGTCCGTGTTTCATAGGTCTACCAGCAATACTTGTATACGCTTTTTCTTCAAAATTTTTCATAGCCCCATAGAAATCGGCATTAGATTTCTCCATTTCACTAAACATTTCATTCAATGGGAAAAAGGGACCAAAGAAACTATCATTTAACATCAAAAGTTCATCATATTTATAAAGTGTATTCCAACCAATATGTTGAATTCCCTCAATCCATCCATATGCAAGTAAACCTTTATTTTCTCTTACTAAAATATCATCGGTGAGTACTTCTAACTCTTCTCTACTTTCAGGGGTGAGGGTTCCATTAACTATAGCTACGATACAATCTACCTCTTTGCGTAATTCTTCAAGGTAGTACTTCCTAAATCCATCTAAAATCCCATCCTTATCAAATATTACATAGATTGCTATTCTCTTGCAAGACCTTTTCCCATGAGCATATTTGATATCTTGCGAGATTTTTTCTTCTTTTTTTTCATTTAGTATTTCATTCATTCTTTCTTCTCCCTAAATTCATTAAAAAATGTATTACTTATCGTACTTAATCTTGTCTTTAATTTTCTCAAATACTTCAAAAGAGTTTAGAATACATTCATCCATATTAAAGTAACGAAAATCTGCTAACCTCCCGCAATAAACAAGTTGTTCAAATTTAGAAGCTTCTTTTTTATATAGCTCATGAAGATCTATTGTTTGCTGAGTAATAACTGGATAATATGGTGCATGTTGCCCTCCCTTAACATAAGGTACAGGATACTCTGTTGCTATTGTAGTTCCGTGTGCCTTTTCACTACCAGGAGTAAGATATTTATATTCTGTCTTACGTGTATATCCTTCTGCTTGTGGAAACGATATAATTGCTTCAGGATACATTCTTTCTTCATTGTACCAATCATATTTTATTTCAAGCGAACGATATGGAAGTTCTCCATATTTCATTTTAAAAAGTTCATCAAGTGCGCCTGTATAAATCAATAAATCTACTGGCTCTTCATTGTATAAAATAATTCCTTGTTCATCATCTAATCTAATATGTTCTAATGCATCTTCATTGGTTTTAACAGAAATATTAGGATGATCTAACATCGTCTCAAATAGCGCAGTAAATCCATCTTCTGGAATATACTGAAAATCTTTGTTCATATAGCGCTCATCATAACTCATGGCCATTGGAACCCTATTCATAATACTTTTATCTAATAATTCTGTCGGTATTCCCCATTGCTTAGCACAATACGTACGATAGCATTTTTCAAATAGGAGATTTCCAAATTCTGATATATCCTCATCTTCATTTTCAACCAATTCACCAACAGGGACACGATCTCTACCAATAAATTGTTTTCTTAATTTATTAATCAACACCTCGGCTTTTTCAGGACCTATCATTTGCTGAACTGTTTCAAAGTTGAAGGGTAATCTTACATATTTATCATCTACAAAACTAAGTTCTTTAACCGTATACTTGCTCATTTTTGCAAATTGAGAAAGATATTCTATAACCATCCATCTATCAGTCACTAAAACATGTGGTCCATATTGTTGGACTAGGATACCATGTTTATCTTCTTCATCATACATGTTACCTCCAATATGATTTCTTTTTTCTATTACTTGCACTGGCTGATTACATTCTTCTGCAATTTTACGTGCTAAAATACTTCCTGAAAATCCTGCACCAACAATAATAATTTTTTTCACTACCATCATCTCCTATCTTAATATATTCTGTAATTAATTTCTTATAGATAAAACAATTATAATATTAATTTATACATCCTCATTTTTCTTAAAATGATAAGGAAATTTAAGACGTATGACCCTATAATCTAAATGGTTTATCTATAATAGCTTATAAAATTCTATTATTATCCTTATAATCATTTAGCCAAACTAGTGATTTTAGTTATTCCTTATCCTATCTATCGACCACTCAATCCCTATATAAGAATAGGCGCATAACTCTATGGACATATTGAGCTGCATAGTAGTCTATACACCTATACTAACATACTCTACATGGGATAGTATTATAAATGCTCTCAAACATTTCTCATACATAATCCTAATCATTATTTTCTGTAATAAACATCAAGACTTTTCCCTCTTAAAAAGTCAGTTGATCTTCCCTTATATTCATTAGCACAGCAAAACTTCACATTATACTATATAAACTAACTTACCTTGACACACTGTGTCTAAAAAATGAGTCTTTACAATATCCCTTTTTCCACTTACATCTGTTCTTATTATGTTGCATAAATCTCATAAAAAGTCCCTAATCTAATAATTATTACTCACTATAGGTTTCACAGAACAGTCATGCCACCATTAAATATTTAGAATAAAATTACCTCAATTTTCAACCACTATATCTACTCTCTCTCTTTCACCAAAATAAGTAATACCTTCTTCTACCATCTGGTATTCTAAATAAGTAGTACTATTAGGTGGAGCACCGAAACCTTGCAATGTAAAAGTAATTTCCTCATTTGGCCTCACTTCTATTCCATCTGGAATGTTTACCCTATAGCCATAATCTTGACCATCTTGCCAAATACATAACCTCACTTGTTTATTCTCACTCCATGTATCTTGACTTGTATTTTTAACTGTTATATTAATATTGTACTTTTCATCTCTTTTAATTATTTGTGGTGTATTATGTGATATAATTTGGCTATCATGTGTAATTAATGTAGGATGGGCTAACCTTTGATCTGCCTTCTTAGCTAATGTATACAGGTACCTCTCTGTCCTCTCAAAAATTACTACATCTGGTTTTGTATTTTCTACCATCTGACTCATGATTTTGTCAGACCACACAAAGTTCAGCTCATTAAAATGTTCTGCTAATAAACTAAGAATTTTTCTGTTTCCAAAAAATGAATCTCCGTATATTAAAGCTTTTTTCCCCTGCGTTGAATTTACAAAATAAGAATTTCCTCCCACTATATGATTATCTCCTCCTTGATACAACTGCTGTGCTAAATTATCTAGATCTATACGTTCTATTTGTTTCGCCTTGGGACCTTGAATATTAACAATTTCTGTAGACTCTTCTTCTAATAACTCTACATTCCCCATTAGAGCTGAAAATTCTCCTTTATAAGTTCCATTTGTAACATAAGTGCCCACAACTTCTTCATCTATTAGGTCCATATCTTGCATTACATCTACTAGTTGTTGATATGCTTGGTATCCTCCTTGTTCATTCCAATGAGTATCTGTCTTATAAAATACTTGTGTTTGGTTTTTTACTTTTAATAATTGTTCTTTTGTATTAATAACTTTTATTGTAGTATTTTCTCTTAAATAATCTGTTACAATGTCAATTGGAGTTTTTGTTACACTATAATTTCCTCCTCGAATCTTTTCCGGATACACACTTGCTTTACTTGGTGTTAACACTAAAATATACTCTATTCCTTTTTTAGCTAATTCCTTCTGAATAAACTCTTGTTCTTTTTTAATATTTTCAAGTATTTCTTGCGTTAATTCATAGGTTCCCTGACCAATTTTCAGATTATCATCTTGCGTATAAAAAAACCATTCATCACGTCCAATATGAACTCTTTCATTTGGTGATGTCTTAAATAACTTATATAAAACATTTGCATTTAATTTTACTAATTCATCCCTAAATCCTACGTTATCATTAAACCAATTTTCAAATTTTGCCTTTAAATCGGGCATTAATTTTCCCTGAGCATCATAAATTTGTGGAAAAGGTGTTAGATATCTGTTCTCTGTTTCAGATAACTTTGTTGAATTTTTATTTACCAATGTTAACGGTAATATAATTATTACTAAAAAGATAAGGATAAATATTGTATTAATCACTTTCATTTTTTTCATTTTACATCCCCTTACCTAAAATCTAAAATAAATGAACGGATTATAAGTAGACGTCATAACGCATACAATACATATCAAAAATAGAACTATTATATATATATTTATTAATCCTTCTTTTAAATATGTTCCTTCTAGTTGTTCATTCATTCCATTAAATATTCTCTTGAAATTCATAGCTCCAATCAAAGCTATTCCTAAAACTATTATAATAAATGGTGATAAGTACCATCCAAGATTTACTATACTTTGTTTTACTCCCAGGGCCCCAAACATAACTCCTACATATTCAACTGCAAATTTTAAGCTTGGTGCTCTAAATAGTATCCATCCAATCATAACGATAATCATAGTAAATAACCATTTTATTGATTTTGGCATCTTAAAGTGTATATTCTTTTGCTTAGTCATTTTTTCAATTATTAAAAACATTCCATGCCATAAACCCCATATAACAAAATTCCATGCAGCCCCATGCCATAACCCTGTCACTAAAAATACCACAAGTAAATTAAAATACATATTACCTCGTCTATTTCCACCTAATGGAATATAAACATAATCTCTAAACCAACTAGATAGTGATATATGCCATCTTCTCCAAAATTCTGTGATACTTGTAGATATATAAGGATAGTTGAAATTTTCCAGGAAATCGAATCCAAACATTTTACCTAGCCCTATTGCCATATCACTGTATCCACTGAAATCAAAATATATTTGTATTGTATAACAAATAATACCCAACCATGCTATAGCCATAGAATTTTCTAGAGGATTATTTGCAAAAATTTGATCTGCAATCAAACCTAAATTATTTGCGATGACAACTTTTTTACCTAGCCCCACAACAAACCTTCTAATTCCTATTACGAATTTATCCAATTTACATTCTCTAAAATTTATCTGCTCATTAATATCTTTATATCTTACAATAGGTCCTGCTATTAACTGTGGAAATAATGCTATGTAAAGCGCTATATTAATTAATTTTTTTTGAACTTCTACTTTATCCATATATAAATCTAAAATATAAGACATTCCTTGAAAGGTGAAGAAAGATATTCCGATTGGCAATACAATATTTTTTAGTGGAAATGCTGAACCTGTAACAGTATTAATAGATTCAATGAAAAAGTCTAGATATTTAAAATAGAACAAGATAATTAAATTTACCATAACTGCACATATTAATATAATACGATTACAAACTTTTCCACAATTCATCTTTCCATAATGAATAATTAATCCTGCTATATAATTAATACCAATGGATAAACACATTACAAAAATAAATCTAGGCTCTCCCCATCCATAAAAAGCCAATGAAACTATTAAAAGAAATATATTTCTATACTCTACCCGTATTAAAAAATATCCTAATAATACCATGGGTAAAAACAAAAATAAAAACACACTGGATGAAAATATCATGTAAATCCTCCCTTCTATATATATACTGCATTATACTATTTAATAGTATAGTTAGTAGTTGTTATTTAAATCATGCTTTCAGCAGAGGTATTATCCGTTATAAGTCCATATCCTCTGATAGTTGTACTAGATAAATATATATTCTTATCCCTTAATCTAATTGTACGCCTATTTTAAATAGCAACCCTATATATTCGTTTTTTAATGTATTGAAGAATTGTTACATCAGTTTATTATCACTACGCCATCTCCCCATGCCTATTCTTTCTTAGCGTAATTATTTTTACAAAACTGTATAAATTCTAGTAAAATAATTTAAGGACTTTAGTGGCTATGAAACATCCACCCACCTTTAGTATGATTACTTTGTAATTCTATAACTAATCAAAATAAGGTATTATGTTATTCAATTAATGTTTCTTTAACCTAACCAAGAACACAATAAATGAATTAGTTAACAATATCCATGACTTATCTGTAATTCCTCTAAGATCTGATTAATTTTCCTACTGTCTCCCCATACAGCTGGTGAGTCATATTCCCTGTCAGGGAATACCCCATATTCTAATTTAATATTTAGGTTATTGTTATAGATAAATTCTTCTACTTTTTCTCCTAAACTTACAGCTCTTCCACTACAACAATTTATAATACCGTTCACTTTATTTTGCATAACACTAACAGCTAATTGAGTAGCTAAGTCATTTACATGAATAAAATCATATTTATTCTCTCCTGTTGTAAACGGAAAGGTCTCCTTTCCATCTTTCTCTGCTTGCAAAAGCTTAGCAAAGATGGAATTATTTCTTTTATCATCTCCATAAATATAATAAGCTCTTAACCATTGAAATATAACATCTGTATCTTTTAATACCAATTCCAAGCTTCTTCTTAATGCATCTTTAGCAATACCATACATACTTATAGGATTTGTTGGTGTATCTTCATCTATAGCACCTTCATGGTATCCTATTTCATGCATTGTTCCCATCACTGCTATATGTTTCAATCCGCCTTTAATCATATTCATTACAAATTCAAAATGCTTGGATAAGCACTCCATATGTGCATTAGAATTATGTATAAAACCATCTTTCCATGCCATATGTAAACAAGCATCTGGAGCCCCCAATTTCTTATAAATATCATCTTCTCCTGAAAAAATATCTTCTTCTAAAATATAAGCTCTTTCATCAACACCTTCAGTATACATATCTACAGCAATTACTTCTACTCCTCTATTTAATAATTCTGTTACCACATGTCTCCCTATATATCCACCTGCACCTGTTACCAATATCTTCTTCATATCTTCTCCTCTTAAATCCTATCGATGAATTCTTCACAAATTTCTCTTGCCTCACCTATTTTTTTTACTTTTCCATGATCAATCCATATCACCCTATTGCACATCTCTGCTAAACTTCTTACATCATGTGAAACATAAATAACAGTAGTACCACTCTTCATTAAGTTTTTCATTTTAGATGAACTCTTCTTTTGAAATGACATATCTCCTACAGATAGAATTTCATCAACTATTAATACATCGGGCACTACTATTGTAGAAATTGCAAATGCAAGCCTTGCTACCATTCCAGATGAGAAATATTTAACCGGAACGTCTTTGAAATCCCATAACTCTGAAAAATCGAATATCTCTTCAACTTTTTCATTTATAAACTTTTTATTGTACCCTAATACTGCACCACTTAAATAAATGTTTTCTAATGCAGATAATTCAAAGTCAAATCCTGTTCCAAGTTCTATCATAGGAGCAATTGTACCATTGACCTTTACACTACCAGAAGTAGGTTTCATAATACCTGCTACTACCTTTAACAAGGTAGACTTACCTGCACCATTTCCCCCTATAATACCTACTATTTCTCCTTTTTCCACAGAAAAGCTCACATTATCTAATGCACAGAAAAGGTCCTTTTCTTTCACTTCGTCTTCTATTTTAGCAAATAATTTTTCTTTTAAACTTTTGACCTTACCTCTGTTAAGGTCAAATTTCATGCTTACATTATTAACTTGTATCATTGTTATTCCACCTTAATTATAATAAATAAATTGGTCTTGAGATTTCACAAAAACAAACGCACCTACAATAAATGTTCCTACTGCCCATAAAATACAACCTATAAAACTTGATAACTCCGGGATACTTCCATTCATTGTGATAGCTCTTAAAAAGTCTATATAAACATATAGAGGATTAGCCTTGAATAGAGGTAAGAGTGTCTCCGGAATAATATCTATGGGGTAAAGAATAGGTGTTGAATACATCCATATAGTTAAAAATACCCCATACAAATGTTGTGTATCTCGAAAAAACACTTGTAATGTTGATAAAATAAAGTTTATTCCTGTTGTAAAAAGCATCAAACATACCATCATAAATGGTATAAGGATAATTTCCCATCCCATCTGAAGTCCCATAAAGGACCCTAATAGTAAAAATACTATCATTGAGATACAAAGGTTAATAGCCGCAGAGATTGTTTTTGATAGTGGGATAATAAATTTTGGAAAATATACTTTTGTAATTAGACCAAAATTATGGACAATTGCATTCATCCCTGTATTAGTAGCTTCACTAAAGTAATTAAACACTGTAAGCCCTGACAGCAAGTACATTTTATAATTATCTACCGCTCTAAATACTTGGCTAAATACAATACTTAATACAACCATGTTTAATAATGGATTTAAAACACTCCATAAAACCCCTAAAAAACTCCCTCTATATCTAATCTTAAAATCTCTCTTCACTAGTTGTCCTAATAAAAAGAAATACTTTTTAAAAGACATTATTTTTCTAATAAATTGCAAGGTTATTCTCCTTTCATTCTACTATTTCATTTAAATAGCGATTTAGAGCATCTTCCCAACGTGGTAATCTTTTAAACCCATTCTTTTCAATGGATGCTTTAGAAAGTCTCGAATTTTTAGGTCGTACAGCCCTAGTCATGTATTCTTCACTTGTAATACCATTTATCTTACACGTCATTTTTTTAAACTTTATAATCGTTTCAGCAAATTCTGCCCACGAACAAAATCCTTCATTTGTAGCATGATAAATTCCATATTTATTTGTTCTAGCTAATTCCACTAAAAATTGACTCAAGTCTTTTGTGTAGGTAGGTGAACCTATTTGATCATTTACTACATTTATCTCTGACTTTTCTTTTGCTAATTTAATTATAGTCCGTACAAAATTATTACCTCTACTTCCAAATAGCCAAGAAATTCTTACTATAAAGTATTTATGCAAATATCTTTGCACTATTTTTTCTGCATCTAATTTACTTTTTCCATATACAGATAAAGGTTTAGTAAACTCATCTACTTCGTACGGCTTGTCTTTATCACCTGAAAATACATAGTCTGTACTTATAAATATCATTTTTGCATTGATCTTTCCACAAATCTTAGCTATATTTTCTGTTCCTTTTACATTAACCTCCATACATGTTGTTGGATTCTCTTCAGCAAGATCAACTTTACTATATGCTGCACAATGTATAATAACATTGGGCTGATATTTAACTGCTACTTCTTCTACTTGATTATAATCTATTATATCAAAAACATTTTTTCCAGCAGCCATATAGTCTATATTCTGCTCTATCAAATGCTTTATTAAATCCCTTCCTAACTGTCCATCTGCTCCAGTAACTAATACTTTCACTCTGTTCTCCTCTCTTTATTAAGAATAGCAATTATCAGAATGGAATCCAAAAATGTCCAGATTATATTTACACATTTTTATACATTTCTTCATAATAAGTCATGTACTCACCAGATACAATTTTTTTCATCCACTCTTCATTTGCTAAGTACCACTCAATAGTCTCTTTAATACCTTGCTCAAATGTATAACTTGGGCTCCAACCTAACTCCGTTGTTATCTTAGTATTATCAATCGCATATCTCCTATCATGTCCCGGTCTGTCTTGAACATATTTTATAAGTTCTTCTGACTTACCTAGATTTTCAATAATGAGTTTAACAATCTCTATATTCGCTTTTTCATTATTTCCACCGATATTGTATACTTCACCAATTTTACCTTTATGAAGGACAGTATCAATTCCTGTACAATGATCTTTTACATGTAACCAATCACGAATTTGCATACCATCGCCATATACAGGAAGTTCCTTATTATTTAAGCAGTTGTTAATCATAAGAGGAATTAATTTCTCTGGGAATTGATATGGACCATAGTTATTAGAGCATCTTGTAATATTAATAGGCATACCAAATGTTTCATGATACGCTCTTACGATAAGATCTGCTCCTGTTTTGGAAGCTGAGTACGGACTATTTGGTGCAAGTGGTGTTTTTTCTGTAAACATCCCTTCTTTACCAAGTGTACCATAGACTTCATCAGTAGAAACCTGTAAATACTTAACACCTTCTTTAAATAAACGACAGTGTTTATCTTCCGGATTCACTTTCCAGTATTTCTTAGCTGTGTCCAGTAATGCTTGTGTTCCCAAAATATTTGTACTTAAGAAAAGCTCAGGGTCTTCAATACTTCTGTCCACATGAGATTCCGCAGCAAAGTTTACTACTGCATCAATATGATGTTCAGCAAAAATCCTATCTAATGCTTCTCTATCTCTAATATCTGCTTTTATAAATGTATATTGGGAGTTATTTTCTATATCTATAAGATTCTCTAAGTTCCCTGCATACGTTAATGAATCCATATTAATAATATTGTAATCATATGTTGCTAACATATGTTTTACAAAGTTACTTCCAATAAATCCTGCTCCACCTGTTACTAAAATATTTTTCATGTCTATCCTCCACTATTACTCTTCAACTTTTTTATTGTTTACTGTTTTTAATCTTACCACTGTTCCATATATGTACTATCCCTACTTGAGCTACTTTCTTATATTTCCCAGGCAATTTACATCATCTTATTTTCATTTGCAATTTGTACCATATATTGACCATATTCCGTCTTAATCATTGGCTGAGCAAGTTCTAGGAGCTGCTCTTTACTAATCCACCCTTGACGATAGGCAATTTCCTCAATACATGCTACATATAAAGATTGTCTATTTTGTACAGCTTGTACAAAGCTAGCTGCTTCTGTTAATCCTTCACACGTTCCTGTATCAAGCCATGCCATACCACGTCCAAAGAGCTCTACTTTTAAGTTACCTTTATGTAAGTAAGCCTCATTAACGGCTGTAATTTCTAACTCTCCTCTTGCTGATGGTTTAATAGTTTTGGCAATTTGTACAACTTCATTATCATAGAAGTAAAGACCAGGTACTGCATAGTGCGATTTAGGTTCTTGAGGTTTTTCCTCAATAGAAAGCACATTCCAATCTCGATCAAACTCTACAACTCCAAAAGCCTCTGGATTACTTACATAGTATCCAAAAATCACTGCTCCTTCTTTAAGCTGTGCTGCATTCTGTAAGGTTCCAGTGAATCCTTTTCCGTAAAAAATGTTATCTCCTAATACCAATGCTACATTATCATCGCCTATAAATTCTTCTCCTATAATAAAAGCTTCAGCGAGTCCTCTTGGTGCCTCTTGTACTGCATAACTTAATTTCATCCCCAGCTGACTTCCGTCCCCAAGTAATTCTTCAAAAACTGGTAAATCTCTAGGTGTAGAGATAATGAGTACCTCATTAATACCTGCTAACATAAGTGTTGATAAGGGATAATAAATCATAGGCTTGTCATAGATTGGTAAAATCTGTTTTGATACTGCCTTTGTAATCGGATAAAGTCTCGTTCCTGATCCTCCTGCTAAAATAATACCTTTCATGTTCTCTCTCCTTCAGTTATCGTTTTTTATTTTGTACGCTTCCAAAATGTCACTTTAAGTCTTTATATAACAAATAACTTTAGCCCATCCTTATAGCACTTTAAAGGATGGGCTAATCATACAATTAACTCAAGTGCTTCCTGCTCTTCATATCAACCGTAGCATGAACTACTCTTTTTTGCATTTCTGTTTTCTCTTGGTTGATTATAAAGTTAAGTACTATACCTGTACCTAGTAAAATCCAAAAAATCGGAGCTACAGACACTACAGAGTCATTAAACATACCTGCTCCTAGATAGCCCATTACTGATAAAAAGGTAGCTATACCCATTATTTCTTTGTTTTCATAGTACCCCTTAAAGGCATAAAGTTTAAAGCTTTGAACAATATAAGTTATCACTAACACTAAAAACCCTAATAACGCCAATCCCCCATTATTAATGAAATACTGCAAATATAAATTATGTACTTTGTCGACAATCATATTAGGTGTATCATAAGCCCACCATTTACCTAACAAGTCATTCTGCGGAAACTTGGCAACATAAGTATCCGGTCCATAGCCAATAAGGAAAGTCTCCTTCATCATCGGAATACTTCTTGACCAAATGTAGCCTCTAGCTGACCCAAGTTTTTCTTTACCTTTAAAGCCTATTGTTTCTGGCTCATCTATATCCATCTTTTCCACAGGGTAAGCATCGCATAGAACAGTTCCTTCGGCACTATCTGTCTTAAAGAGGAAAGTACTAAGGCCATTTACATACATATTAATTACCTTTGGTGCCACTTGTCCCTCTGGTACAGTAAGATCTACATTAGTAAAGCTTACGTTATTAAAACGTTCATCTGTAGTTGTATAATTGCCTTCAACCTCTGTATAGGCCACTGGATTACCTGCTTCATCCGAGAATGTAACATCACCATCTGCTTCCCCTAATACAAGCGTAGCATTTTGGAAAACAATCTTTGCACTTCTATTCTCATTAATCACATCTCTTACTGGTATATGATCTTTATAGTTAAAGCTGTCATCAGAACCACTGAATAAGCCTATACTCTCATTAATTAGGGTTGGAATCCTTCTAAAGATAGTTCCCCTTGTTATAGCATTAAAGCCTATAATTATAACAGCTATAGCTATTAAAATGGGAATAGTAAACTTCCATTTCTTAATAATCTTCTTGCCAAATAATAAAATACCAACAAGAACAGCTAGCATCAGCCCAATAAAACCAGCTCTTGAGCTACTTCCAAAGAGTAGAAACAAGCTACAAAACGTTACAAAACCACATAAAAGCTTTTGTTTTTTACTTCTAAGAAATAAAGTGAGTGTCATAAATAAAGGGACCATCATAGCTGCAAAAGAGCCCATGTAATTATAATGGAACATTGTCCCATAAATAGTTTTATCCTCAATAATACCTGATATACTTCCTAAGCTTTGATATTGTTCTTGACTCATAATCATTCTCTTAAAAAAGTTCACATGAATAAAAAGGTCATAGCCAAAATATTGGAAGACTCCGATAACAGTAGAAACAAATACTAAGAACGCTAGGGCTCCTAATATCCATTTAAAATTAGTATAATTTCTAAAACTAAGTACAGTATAAAATAAAATAAGTATGTAACAGGCTGTAATAATAAAACCTTCTGAACGCCCTGCTAATCCCCACCAAGCTGTGTTACTATTACTTGAAAAAATTGTTGCTAAAAAGGTGATGCCAATAAATAATCCCGCACCACTGGCATATATCTTTATATACTTATCTTTCTTGAGCATATCCTTTTGAAATACCAAAAAGGTTAGAATTAAAATACCTATACTAATAATGATAATAGCAGTTGCTTTATAATTAGAGAAAATATCCGTTATTATATCTGTATTCATCGCATCTGCTAAAGCCGGCTCAAGTATTATTTGTTGCACTCTCATAATCAGTGGAACAATAGCTAGAAGTAACACGATAGGAATAAACATTAACTTATTCACAAGTTTATTCTGTTTCTCTAATTTTTCTTGTTTATTAATTGCCGTAGAATTTGCCATATTAACTCCTTCTTCAATCTTGTATTTAACTTTTTATTCGATTTGTATTTACATTTCCTTTGATTTATAGACATAACTGCTTAATTTATTATATCACTTAAACGTATAATATTCTATAAACTCCTTAGTATTTTCCTTAATTTCTTAAGCTTTTTCTAACCTTTTCTTTGTTTTTTACTGGTTTTGTCATATTCTCCCTCATTGTAGTTTTTTATGGTATAATAAAGTGTTCATTTATACATAAAACTGGAGGAATTTTATGATTAAGGATAACCAGAAATATTTTAATATTCTTCAAGTCTTATTAGATCTTGGAATTCTCATTATTTCCTTTATCTTAGCATATATGCTTAGATTTGACGTCTTGAAAGATGGTATACCATATTTTACCTTACTAGAATCTCTAGGTATTATTAGCCTCAGCATACCTTTTCACCTCATATTATACAGTTGGTTCGATCTTTATAGTTCTAAACGAATAAAAAGCTTTTCTAGCGAAGCTTTAGTCATTCTGTCAACCAACATTATCGCTAATGTACTTTTCATTGTTATGCTTTATTTATTTAAAGAAATGAACTTTTCTAGAAAAACCTTATTCTTTTTTGCAGCCATTAACTGTATCCTAGCAATTGGATATCGTGGTAGCCTACGTTTTTTATTAAGACGCTATAGAAAAAAAGGATATAACCTTAAACATTGTTTAGTCGTTGGTACCTGTCCTATGTCAGCACATCTTATAGAAAAACTACAAGCACACCCCGCCTGGGGTTATAACATTGTAGGTTGTGTTCGTTCTGATAACAGAAGAAGTGATGCATTTTGTGGTTATAGAATCTTAGGTGATTTAGAGGATTTAAATTCTATCTTCGAAAAGTATTATGCTGATATCGTTATGATTGCTCTTGATGAAACACAAACAGATAAGCTAGGGCTACTTTTGAAACAATGTGAAAAAGCTGGTATTAAAACACATATTGTCCCTTATTATTATAAGTACATACCTACTAACCCTTATATTGATGATTTAGATGGCTTACCTATTATTGATACTAGACATATTCCCTTAGATAATCTTTTTAAAGCTTGCTTAAAGCGTATCTTTGATATTGTATTTGCCTTAATAGCTTTAATACTTACTAGTCCTCTACTTTTATTTAGCGCCATAATGATTAAGTTAACCTCTAAAGGTCCTATTCTTTTTAAACAAGAAAGAGTAGGAAACAATCGTCAATCCTTTTATATGTATAAATTTCGTTCTATGAAAGTACAAACCGACGAAGAGGAACAAGATAAGTGGACCACTAAGGATGACCCTAGAAAAACTTGGTGGGGTAATATTATGAGACGTACCAGCATAGATGAATTGCCTCAGTTTTATAATGTATTAAAAGGGGACATGTCTGTAGTAGGTCCTAGACCGGAAAGACCTTTCTTCGTAGATAAATTCAAGGAAGAAATTCCTAGGTATATGGTTAAGCATCAAGTTCGTCCAGGTATAACTGGTTGGGCACAAGTTAATGGACTCAGAGGTGATACCTCTATAGAAGACCGCATAGAACATGATTTGTACTACATAGAGAACTGGACTTTTAGCATGGATTTAAAAATTATACTACTTACAGTATTTAAAGGATTTATTAACAAGAATGCTTATTAAAATGATTTTCCCTTGAAGATGCAAAAGAGGAGTTTCTAGGTTATCCCCTAGAAACTCCTCTTCTTTGTCTTAGTCTAATGACTTATATAAAAATAGAGTGACCCTTTGAGTCACTCTATTTTCGTTAAGCTAATAGCTATTATTTGTTTTCAAATGTAGCTGTTTTAGAAGTTGCATCCCAAGTAGATTTCATACCAAGTAAGCTTGCGATTTGGCTAGCTGGAGCATATGTTCTACCTTCTTTGATAACAACTGCTGTACCCATAGCAATTGGGTTACCATTTACAAGTGCAGTATTACTTCCATTTGTAAGAGAAATAGTTCTTTCCCCTGCAAAGATTGTTACTGTACCTTTTCCAAATACGATATCTTTTTCAGAAACACCGAATGCTTGAGCAACATATCTTACTGGAACCATTGTGAAACCTGGATCTTGGATATATGATGGAGCATCCATTGTGTATTCTTTACCTTCAAATGTGTATTTAGATTCACCAATAACAAATGTTGAAGTACCTTTAGCTAAACCATTAGCTGTGATATCTTGTGTATTTGATGTTGTGATCTTGATAAAGTCTTTGATTAAAAGTGTATGACCATCTCCATCAATAGCTGGTCCTGAGATTTCAAGATCATAAGTTCCTTCTGGAACAGTTCTATCTGTTGTGAATTTCATATCTTTGAATGTAATCACACCAGCTTCTTTTGTAGAACGAGTTAAGTCAAGGTTCATAGAAGCAGATTCATCAGCTGCACCTTTCTTAATATCTACCTTAGATCCTTTAATGCCTTTGCTTGTTTCAGCTGTTGCTCCTGTTAAGTAGATACCGAAATCTTCATCATCTCTCTTAACTTTAAATGTAAGTTTACCTTTTTGGAACATATCTTTGTCTGCTTCAGTAATAGTAATAGAACCACTTACTTGACCTTGAAGACCTGTCTTAAGAACTGATTGTTCAAATGTTACATCAAATGGATTAATAATGTTAGCAGCTTGTGTAGATACTTCATTTTCTAAAGCACGACCTGAAGCTGTAAGTGTTACTTTTTCTTTTTCTTTGTTTGTTACAGGTACACAAACTTTTACTTTGAATTTGATTTTATCAATTTCTTTGTTAGTTTGAAGTGCACCTTTTGTTTTGTATTCACCAAGGTTAACGATTAATGTATCTGCAATAACTTTACCATCAGAGTCTACATCGAATTCGATATTAGTTTGATTTAAATCCTTTCCTACATTCCAATCATCTTTATCTGAAAGAATTTTCTTAGCTAACCAAACTGAATCAATGTAAGTAGCTGTTATCTTGCAGTCACCTCCTGGTTCAAAGCTTGCTTTTGAATAATCTTCTTTCGCCATATCAAGAGCACTTTTAGCTTTTAATTTACCAGCATCAATATCTGCTTTATTAGCTTTATTCCAATCAGCCGCTTCATCTGTATAGTAGTCTTTTGTTAAACCTACATAGTCAAAGTGACCATTGTCAGTTTTAAGTTCGAATTCACGGTTAGAAATGATACTATCTTCTACACCTTCACCTACTTCGAATTCAATTTCTTCAATACGACCAGCTTTGATATCTTTAGCTTTGTCATCTTTCATTTTGATATAAGTAGAATATTTAGCAACTTTAGCTAATACAACATTAGTCATGTCAGCTGACATACTGCTATCAACACTCTTGATATCGCCTAAGAAGTCTCCTTCTTCTGGTGTCTTGCTAGTAGATTTTACTCTAATACCTGTAAGTTCAATTACACCTAGAGTTTTATCTCCTTGTACACCTGAAATTTCAATGATTGCTGCTGATTTATCACTGCTATCTACTGTAAGTGTAGCTGTAACTGATTTTCCACCAAATCCATACATACCTTTAGCAGTAACTGTTTGATTAGTGAATTGATAATCTGTGTCATCTAATTCAATTCTAAATTTCCCACCTTTTTCTAAAGATCTTGGGAAAGCTTCTGTAAGAGTGAGCTTTGCAAGGTCACCTTCACGATAGAATGATTTTGGATCGTCTACTTTAATTGAGAATTTCTTTTCACCTGTTGTAGCAAAGATATATGAACTTGTTTTAGAAAGTGTACCATTACCTTTGTTTTCAACTGTTACTTTAGCATCTCCACCTTTAGCTTTAACTAATAAAGGAATGAAAAGAGTTGACTCCTTTTTATGGTTTTTAATATTAACCTTCATAATCTTATCGCCTTGTTTTTCAAAGGTTAAACTTTCACCATTAGTTCCGGTAGCAGTCCAAGTATCTAAATCTCCATTTTTAGAAAATTTAGTTTGTGTCATTCCATTTTCTGCAAGGTTAAATGCATCATTGCTCCATTCAGCATTCTCAAGTGTTAAGTAAATAATTTCTTCTGCACTTGCATCAATTGTTTCATTATCAAATGAAATTTTAACTGCATTTGCTGTAGTAACCGTAGCAAATGTTGCATCTTTTTCAATTGTGATTGCTTCACGTTTAGTTGAAGTAGTAGCTGTTGCCATTGTTACAACTGGCACTGCTGTTACTACCATAGCTGTAGCCAATGCTGCTGCTAATTTTTGACGTAGTTTCATTTTAAATCCCCCTTGTATTTTGAATTAACTTAAATAATATAATTTATTTAATTGACCTAATTGTATAATTATTTTATATACTTTTCAATAGTTTTTGTTTTTTGTAATTCTTTTGTAATATTTAACCTGTCTACTTAGTTATAAAATGTTGCTTCTTTATGTATTGAATCCCATTCTTTTTCTACACCTAGTAGATTTGCAATTTCTCCGATAGGTGCATAACTAATACCATTTTTAACTATCAATGCTGTTTGCATAGAAACCACACTCTTATTTATAATAGCTTGCTCGCTTCCCACCTTAAGTTCTAATTTTCTATCTTTATATTGAATAGTTACTTTACTATCTTTAAAGCTAACCTTATCTTTATCAGCACCTAACGCATAGGCTACATACCTTACTGGCACCATTACGTAACCAGTGTCTTGTATATAGGTAGTACCTGGCATCTCATGTTTTTCATCATTAACCATGAAATAATTTGCTCCAACCTTAAATTTAACCTGATTTGCTATATTATCCTTCAACTCATCTTTATTTTCCTCTACTTCTATTTCCTCTTTTCCTTCCTCATATACTTGAGTAGCTAGATGCGCCACTAAAATATCTTTTTGGGGTTTAACTAAAGCTTCACCTTGAAGTGATATATATACATTTTCTTCTGTTACATCTTCCTTTAAATTGATGATAGGTATATTTTTTAACACAATACTACCTATCTCTGACGTAACCTTTCCCTTTATTTTAAAAGTAATTTGCTGATTATTTGATTTAGGTACTGTTAATCTTATTGGCGCATCAAAACCCTCAAACCCACCTTGATAAGATATATACTGATTTGGTTTTAATATATAATAGGTATCATCCATATTTTTCTGTTCATCGATATACTCAAAACTACCAAAGGCTAGATTATCATTTTGTAATTTCAATGTAACTTCTGCCTCGTCTTTTCCTAATGCATATTGATTTACTTCTGTTAATGTAATATTACCTATACTTCCACCATCTACTATCTGCGGTATTTCTCCAAGTTCCCAAAGCAACTTTTTATTAGATTTTACAGCTAGAAGTACATCTTCTTCATCTATAAGGTCACTATTTTCCCCTGGCCTTATCCATGCATAGATTTCATCCTTTTCTTCAGATTCATCAACTTTAATAGTCAATGGAATTGTAAAGCTTATTACCTCTTCTCTTTTTATATCTTTAGGTATAGCTACATTAAAAAACAGCTCTCCATTCATATTTCGTCCCACAGCTATATCTGTTGATTTTAAATTCTCATACGCTATAGGTCTAATGCTACTTCCGCTATCATAGATCCAATTAGCTCCATCCAATTGTAGTATTACTTTTTGAATCTTACCAGCTCTTATATAAGCATCCTTAATAGTTATTTTTAATTGAGGTGCCTCAGATTCTATTTTCCATTCTGTGTTATTTACAACAGTCTCAATCCCATTTTGTAAATCAACTTGTGATGCAGCCATGGTTGTTATATACAAACCTGAACATAATGCAAAAATAATACTTTTTATTATATTTTTTTTCATCAAATCCACTCCTTTGTTTTATTGTATTATCTTTAAAATTTTCAGTCAATGTTAAATCAATAAAAAGTAGCCTCCGTAGAGACTACTTTTTATTGATTACTTTATAGAGCAATGCACTTATTCATAGACAAATAATTATTTGTTTGTGAATGTAGCTGTTTTTGTTGTTGCATCCCAAGATGTACTAATACCAAGTAATCTTGCAATTTCACCAGCTGGTGCATATGTTCTACCCTCTTTAATAACAACTGATGTACCCATAGCAACTGGGTTACCGTTTACTACTGCATTGTTGCTACCATTTGTAAGAGAAATAGTTCTTTCACCAGCAAAGATTGTTACTGTTCCATTTCCAAATAAAATATCTTTTTCAGACACACCAAATGCTTGAGCAACATATCTTACAGGAACCATTGTGTAACCTGGGTCTTGAATGTATGATGGAGCATCCATTGTAAATTCTTTACCTTCGAATACATATTTGCTTTCGCCGATAACGAATGTAGATGAACCTTTAGCTAAACCATTAGCTGTAATATCTTGTGTATTAGCTGTTGTAATTTTAATGAAGTCTTTAACAATGATTTCATGTTCATCAGCATCGATACCTTTACCTGAAATCACAAGATCATATGTACCTTCAGGAACAGTTCTATCTACTGTAAATTTCATGTTTTTGAACTCAATAGAACCTTTTTCTTTTGTTACACGATTAAGAGTAATTGTTGCTGATTTATTTACTTTATCAGCTTTTTCAACTTGTCCTTTGATGCTTGAAGAAGTTTCAAATTCAACATCTGTTAAATAAATTCCTACATTTGCTTCATTCGCATCTTTGATTGCAAATGTTACATCACCTTTTTGCAACATTTCTTTGTCTGTTTCATCAAGTTTTAATGCACCACTTACTTGATTTTGAAGACCTACTTTAAGAGTAGCTTGTTCATATGTAACATCAAATGGATTAATGATATTGATAGCTGTAGTAGATACTTCGTTTTCTAAAGCACGACCAGAAGCTGTGATTGTTACTTTTTCTTTGTCTTTGTTTGTTACAGGTACACAAACATTTGCTTTAAATTTGACTTTATCAGTATTTTTGTTAGTTTGAAGTGCACCTTTTGTTTTGTATTCACCAAGGTTAACAATTAATGTTTCAGGGATTACCATACCATCAACATCTACATCAAACTCAATGTTTGTTTTTCCAGCACCTGTTCCAATATTCCAGTCATCTTTATCAGCAAGAAGTTTTTTAGCTAACCATTCTGCATCAATGTATGCTGCTGTTTTTTTGCATTCCTTACCTGGTACAAATGTTGCTTTAGCATAGTCAGCTTGAGCCATTTCTAAAGCTGTTTTGTGTTGTGCTACTGGTTTGCCTGCATTATATTGAGTTGCTTGTTCTTCATAATATGCTTTTACTAACCCAGCATAATCAAAGTGACCATTTTCAAGTGTGATTTCAAATTCACGATCTGAAATCATGCTATCTTCAACACCTTCACCAATTTCGAATTCAATTTCTTCAATACGTCCAGCTTTAACATCTTCAACTTTTTCATCTTTCATTTGAATGTATGTTGAATATTTAGCTACTTTACCTAATACTACATTATTCATGTCAGCTGACATACTTTCATCAACACTCTTAATATCTACTAAAAAATCTCCTTCTTCTGGAGTTTTACTAATAGATTTCACTCTAATACCTGTGAGCTCAACAACACCAAGAGTTTTATCTCCTTCTACACCATTAATTGTTACTGTTGCTGAAGATTTATCATCACTATCTACTGTAAGAGTAGCTGTAACTGGTTTTCCACCAAATCCATACATACCTTTTGCAGTAACTGTTTGATTTGTAAGTTGGAAATCTGTGTTGTCTAATTCAATTCTGAATTTTCCACCATCTTTTAATGAAGTTGGATATGCTTCTGTAACAGTAAGTTTAGCAAGTTCACCTTCACGATAGAATGATTTAGCTGTATCAGCTGCAATAGTGAATTTTCTTTCACCTGTTGTAGCGAAGATATATGAATTCGTTTTAGAAAGTGTACCATTACCTTTATTTTCAACTGTTACTTTTGCATCTCCACCTTTAGCTGTAGCTAATAAAGGAATGAAAAGAGTTGACTCTGCTTTATGTCCTGTAAGTCTAACTTTCATTACTTTACTATCTTGTTTTTCAAATGTTGCAGCTACTGCATTACCTTTAGAATCTGTAAGAGTTGTTGTCCAAGTATCTAAGTCCCCATTTTCAGAGAATTTAGTTTGTGTCATTCCATTTCCTGCAAGGTTAAATGCATCATTGCTCCATTCAGCATTTTCAAATGTTAAGTATACGGTTTCTTCTGCATCTGCATCAATTGTTTCATTATCAAATGATATTTTAATAGCATTTGCTGTACCAATTGTAGCAAATGTCTCACCCTTTTTAATTGTGATTGCTTCGCGTTTAGTTGAAGTAGTAGCTGTTGCCATAGTTACAACTGGAACTGCTGTTACTACCATAGCTGTAGCTAACGCTGCTGCTAATTTTTGACGTAGTTTCATTATATAATCCTCCTAGTTTTCTTTGTTAACATAGTGTTTTAATTGTTAAAATTATGTAAATACCATGTATCGTTATTATACTTAGAAGATACTTGCATTACAATGTTTTTTTTCACTTTGTAATTTATATGTAAATTATTTATTTTTTTTATATTATTTAAACTAGTTTTGAAAATATATTATAATTACAATCTATAACATATATCTATAGCCAGAAAAATATTTGCAGAACATTAGTGGCTAACGCCACGTTTTTGTCTACGTATTCAGAAAATTTCAAGATGTATGCTATAAATGAATATGCCAAGGGTAAAATGGCTTATCTACAAATGGAAAATGAGTTTCAAAAAAAGTTAGACGAACTAGAAAGGATGCTGGAGAAATAAAGTTATTACCAAGAGATAAATATCTGATTACTTCACAACTCTAGAAGAAATATCAAGTAAATAGATATCTAAAAAAGTTCAACAACATGATATAGTAATGAATCACAAAAAAGTGATACGTATTATGAATAAGTATGGACTTATTTGTAAAATAAGACGTAAAAAAAAGATGACTCCTGTAGAATACAGAAATCATCTTTTAGATATTGCATAGTCTCTTTTTATACTGAGCTATTTATTATTTGTTTGTAAATGTAGCTGTTTTTGTTGTGTTATCCCATGTTTTAGTTACGCCAAGGAGTTGAGCAACTTCACCAATTGGTGCGTATGTTCTACCTTCTTTGATTACTACTTTTGTAGCCATCTTGATTTGAGCACCATTAACAACAGCAACATCGCTACCATTTGTTAATTGGATAGTTCTTGATCCTGCAAAGATTGTTGTAACACCTTTAGAGAATAAAACGTTGTTTCCTTCTACACCAAATGCTTCAGCAACATATCTCATTGGTACCATTGTGTAACCTGGGTCTTGAATGAATGCTTTAGCATCCATAGCTTTTTCTACACCATTTACTGTGTATTTGCTTTCACCAATTACGAATGTAGATGTACCTTTTTTAAGTCCATTTGAACCTAAGTCTTCTGTGTTAGGTGTTCCAATTGTAATGAAGTCTTCTGCTGTAATGCTGTCATTGTTAGCTGTTAAAGCTGCACCACCGATTGTAACATCATAAGCACCTTCTGCTACTGTACGATCTGTATCGATTACAAAGTTAGCAATTTCAATTGTTGAAGCTTCTTTTGATGCGCGTGTTACAGGAATTACTACTTTTTGACCTGTTACTTTTCCATCTTCTTTAATATCTTCAATTTTAACTTTACCAATTTGAAGATCTCCTTTTACTGTTACTTCTGGAGCTTCTGCAAAAGTGATTCCTTTTTCTGTTGGTAAAACAATCTCAATATTTTGACCTTTTTTGATCATTTCTTTTTCTTTTTCATTAATTGTGATCTTACCTGCTTCTTGTCCTTTAAGTCCTACTTTAAGGATAGCAGCTTCTGATGTTACTTCAATTGATTGTTTAGCATCTGCTACTACAACACTAAGTTCTTTATCAATTGCACGTCCTTCTGCTGTAAGTGTGATATCTCCTGATTCTTCTAAACCAACGAATACATCTGCATTGATAATAAATTTATCAAGTGCTGTTGCTGTTGCTGGCATTTTCATTGTGAAACCAATTACTTTACCTTCTTCTACAGTTACATCAACAATTGCATTTTTAATTTCTTCACTTGATAATTCTGTTTTACCGTTTTTGATAGAGTTGATATTTGCAATTAAATTTGCTTCTGTTTCTGAATCTTTTTTGCTATCTGCTTCTAATGCGAAATAACCTTTATCTAATTTAAATTCAACTTCACGATTTGCTATCATTGAATCTTCTACATTTTCAGCAAGTGTAAATTCTACTGCTTTACTTTGTCCAGCTACGATTTCTACAGCTTTATCATCTTTTACTGAAAGTGTATTACCATATTCTGTAATTTTTGCCACTTTTACATCTGTTTGATCTTTAGTTGCTTTACCTGTAATATCGATTGTTAAATCACCAGTTTCAGGTGTTTTAGATGTTGATTTAACTTTAAGTCCTTGAATTCTAATTTGACCAATTGAATCAAATTTAAGATCTTTTGGTAATGTTATTTTTAATACTTGCTCATCTTTTGAATCAACTGCTACAAGATCTGCAATTGCAGGTACTGTATTACTGTTTCCAGCAAATCCGTATTCAAGTTTTACAGTTCCTGTTACTTCATCAAAAATGAAATCGCTATTTTGGATTGTAAGCTCAATTGTATTATCTGTTAATGATGCAAATGAACCTTCATATGCTTCTGTTAAGATGATATCAGCGATTTTACCTTCTTTGTAAAGAGTTGGAGTAGTATTACCTACTGTTACAACTGCTAATTTTTCATTTGTTGTTGCGAATACGTATGATCCTGTTGATACTGTTGTGTTACCTTTATTTACAATTGAAACTTTAGCATCCCCTGATTTAACAGTTGTTAAAAGTGGAATTCTAATTGCACCTAAGCTTTCAACACCTTCTTCAACAACAACTTTAGCTTCTGTGTCACTAATTACTGTTACATTAAAGTTTGGATCTGTATTTACCCAATCTGCACCATTACTTTGAAGTTTACCTGTTTCTTCATCATAGTTCCATGTTGCATTTTCAAGTTGAAGGTAGAATACTTCTTCTTTTGTTGAATCTTTATCATAATCATCTAATTCAACTTTAAGTTGTGGAGCTGTTGTAGCATCGCTAATTGGAGTTTTTTCTGCTACTGTTACTACCTTTGTAATATTATTTGTTGACTCAGCCATTGTTACTACTGGTACTGCAGTTACTACCATTGCTGAAGCTAAAACTACTGCTAATTTCTGACGTAATTTCATTATGTAAGTCCTCCTGATGTATATAAATTGTGTTAATTAACGTAATTCTATTAAGCGAAAAACTTACGCGGAGGAAAGATGTTCCTGACTTTGTTGTCTTCATTCTATCGTTAAGCTAACTTTCATTATTCAATTATATAAATTATGGATAAATCATCTTAATACTATTCTTATATATTCTTCATTTAGAAATACAAATTCTAAAATCTAAAATATTAATCATGTATTTCAAGCTTAATACTTCGCTTAACTCTATACTTTCTGATTAGTTTAAATACTGATTTTCATCTTATTTAATTATATTTTTGATTAATTATGTTTAGTATGAATAGATGTGATTTCAAAGTCATTTTCGATACAATGTAATAACTTGTAATATATTTAATATGTATGTAATATCTTTATCTTCTTTCGCGTTTTCGCTAAGATTCAAAGGTTTTTCCCCTTTGTTACTTCCATTATACATTGATGACTATAGAATTTCAACATCCATTTATTGGTATCATATAAGTTTAACTATTTTTTATTGTCTTACATTTATTTACATAATAAGTTTTACATTTCCAAATTTCTTGATAAATAAATATTTTTTCATAATATATCCATATTTCAAAATAGCGTTTTATTAATACTTTTAACATTTTCGTAATATATTTGTATGCAATTATACATCATAATAATTCCCATCTTTTAAATCAATTTATACTTTACTATTTTACGTCTTTTTTCCGATAGCACTACTTAGATGGAATGTTATAATTTCTAATTTATTTATAAAAAGCATTTTTACTTCTTTCATTCTTTACTTTTATAAGCTACACTGATAAAAAGAATGAATAGAAGTATATAATCACTATAGATATTACATTTACTGGAGGAAATCATGTTAATAAAGAAGTTACTTAAATATAGATATATTATTATTTTTTTACTGCTTATTATAAGTAGTGCTGCCATCTATCTTTTCTCCCTACCTCCTCGTAGTGAAAAAGATAGTTTACAAATCATGCGTTTAAAGACAGATGCCACTTCCACTTTTAGATTGGAATCACAACTAAGTTATACAGCCCATTTGATATCACAGTTAAAATCCAACTTATCGCAAACAACTGACGAATCATCTCCTATTCACACTCTTAATATTAGTATTTCATTGGGAGACGAGGCTATGCCACTCAATGATGTAGTTAGTGAACTTGCTTCATTAGCAACTTATGTACCTAAAATTACGATTTCTTTAATCCCAGATGATGAAATAGATGAGACATCTTATATGAAACTCTACAACGATTTTACTTCTCTATTAATTTATCAAAACAGTTCTAATATTGAAGTCATTTATTATCCTAAAGATTTATCAGCAATCAAAAAACATGATGAACTAGATAACATCCCCAATATAGGTGTCAATATTAGCAGCACTAATGACTTAGAAAAACTCGGCACCATTTATAACTACTTTAATGGATCAAAAAACCTATATATTAAAGAAGATTTAATAAACCGCTATAACGATAATATTAGAGAAGCTATTGAAGAAATTAATGCTATATACTACACTTTAGCCATTCAATATCCTGAATGTCAGACAATCTTTTCTTCTTTTATTAAATTACCTTTTGGACTGAAGGATGATTTTGTACTTACGGCCGACAATCCGAACTATACTACCTATCAGAACATCTATGGTCGTTTGCTAAATGAGCCATGGTTAACACTTAAGGATGTCCCTTTATCTACCACTTCTCCTTATGAACTTTTAGATAGCTATGATATCCTGACTGGAACAGAAGAAATTCTCCTTGCGCCTGAAGCAACTATCTTACCTGGGAAAACTAAAAGCACTTCTAAAACAAACTATATTCACTACAGATTAGAAGACCAAGAATTATCTATGCAAAGCTATTATCCTTATGTAGCTAAAATAGATACGACTACAGAACCCAATGGCATAACTAGATTTAAAGCTCTTAGCTATGATAATACTGGTGAAATAACCGAAGTACAGAGTATAGATTTAATAATTCAAAATGACAATGCAGTTTTACGTGCTGAACGTAGCTTAAAAGATTTTCCACTTACTAGTCGACCAATATATCATTCTACGTACATTCCTATTTTGATGTATCATACCGTTACAGAGACGGTGACTACAGAAGAAAATAATAGCTGTGTTGAAATAAGTTTGTTCGATGCTCAAATGAAGGCATTAATAGATAACGGATATACACCTATTAATTTTAAAATACTTTATGACTATGTAAATGGCATGGGTGGTTTACCGGAAAAGCCTCTTTTAATCACTATGGATGATGGTTACTTAAATAATTATACTAATGCTTATCCGATTTATAAAAAGTATAATATTCCCGCTACACTCTTTGTTTCTGCTTATTATATGAAAGAGGACAATACCGATAGGCATTTTGGTTGGATAGCAGCAAAGGAAATGGAAGACAGTGGTTTAATTGATATTCAATCTCATGGTTATAATCATACACCACTTCCCTATCTCTCATTAAAAGATGTACGATATCATATCTCTCACTCTAGAGGACTCATCGAGAAGTATCTAGGACCACGTGATGTATTTGTAGTAGCTTATCCTCAGTTTCGTAATACAATCTATACAAGGAAGCTCTTATCAGAACTAGGTGTTGATTTTCAAATCACTAAACTAGCTGAAAGAGGGACAGGTCTAAATACCTCTAATCTAAAACGCATTAATGTTCCTAACACCATGTCACCTGAAGAACTTATTTCTACTTTAGAAAAACTAACTCAATAATTTTCAATATAATAGGGACAGGTCTTAAATTTTAAGTTTAAGACCTGTCCCTATTTATTCCTATTCTATTATCCGATTAACATCTTATCATTATAGTCTTTCTGCAACTCATATCTTAAATAATTAATTAACTGATCTAAAAATGTAGCACACTCTGCTTTAGTGACTATCTTTTTAGGAAATACATAGCCATTGCTAGGAGTTATAATACCCAAGTTACTTGCTGCATAGATAGAAGATTTAGCCCATGTCGCGATTTGCCCATCATCTACAAATGGTGTGTAGCTTGCCATGGTCCCTAGTCCTAATCTTTCTAACCCCATTGCTCTCACATTAAGTACATATATTAGCTCTCTAGTCATCTTAGTATTACCACTAAAATACCCTCCATCAACCAATCCTGCATTATAGGCAGCCATGGCATATGGATAGTAGCTATCCCCCTCTTTAATATCATTAAATGGGGACGGTTCTGCTTCCTTTTTGGAAGAGCTACGTGTACTCTTTTCCTCTGGCAATGGAATTTGAAGTGCTGTGACAAGCATTTTTACATATTCCTTCTTAGTTACAACTTGATTAGGTGAAAAGGTAAGTGGATTTTCATCAAAAATTTTCATGCTATACATTTTCTTAATTTGAGTTTCTGCTGGATGTCCCTTTAGATTAAGTGCTGTTGGTATAGAAAGCTGCTCAATAGTAGGGCTATTTTCTATATTAATCATGCCAGATAATTCATCATCATATAGCTCAATATTTCCTTGTAAAATTTTATAACTTAAAGCGCCTTCACTTCGTATAATTTCCTTATAATTACCTGCCATACTAATAGCAGTAGGCTCATTAGCTCCATATTGTATGTCTCGGTAGACAGTTACAGTTGGTGTTTCTTCTATTGCGTAGCCTTTACCACTAGATAAATCTATAGTAATCTCTCGTTTTTGTGTTTCTGTTTTTGAAAATGCTTGTTCGTAGCCATAAATAGGCGCATTTACCGCTACCACAATATTTTTTTCTTCTCCGGGATTTCCCACACCTTCATAAACGGCTTCGTAATGTACATCTCCTCTATAATAGAGAACTCCTGGTGTTTCATCCTCTAGAATACTCTTAGAATATTGAGATTTAGTACTATCTAATTTATAGCTTTTTCCTCTTACTGTAATAACTTCTTTCCACTTTTTAGCTGTTGTTACTTTAGTAGTCTGCTTTCTATTAGCTTCATATATGTACTGCGTTTCAAAGGTGATATCTCTAGTCAACTTTACTGTACCATCAGTATTCGTGGCCTCCATAACATATCTTTCTGTATATGTCCCTTGGGCTTTTTCTTTATCTACACCTTTTCCCGGAGAAATAGATACTGTTCCTTCTACTAATTCTGCTTTTCCGCTTAAATAGATGTTTTCTTTATAAGGTAACGTATATTTGGAGGTAGTAGATTTCTTACTCGTTTGTGCCATAGAAGTTAGAGTTTCTAATTTAACCCCTGGTGTAATGCCACCAAAACTTCCCATTTCACCTTCTGCTGCAAAAGTAGAAGTTGCTAGTAATATAAAACTTATTCCCAGTGTTAGTATTTTTCTCATTTTGACCTCCTAGTTCTCTACAATGATGATATAACCATTTACATTACCTTCTGAGTCTTTTAAGTTAGTTTCAACCATCGCACTAATAATGTCACCTTCTTCTAGGCTACGTGCTGGAATCACTTTACCATCTTTTAAAATAACTGTATTAGACTGAAGATTAATAGTAGCCCCTACATTCTTCTTACTGTATTGAACCCATTTCTTCTGCTGATTATGATAATAATAAACATCTTTAATTTGAATACTACCATCTGCAGTTTTATAGACCTGTCCCCTAACAGACTCTGTGGTATAAGGCATATCAATAATCATATAAGCTTTCTCACCTATAGCAACCACTGTATAAACATTCCTTACTTCTGATTGATCACCATAATCTAAGAATGCTTCTATTCCATCTTCTACAATGCCTTCACTTGTATAGAATTTTGTATTTGCATCAATAGAAAAGGTGTGTGGTGTTGGATGATAATACCATGTATTGTCTTGTAGTAATGAGAATGTTTCAAATTGGAAAGACTCTCTTTCTTTGATCTGTTTAATTCTTCCTCTAAATACTTCTAATGAGCCTGTTGTTTTCTCACTCATTATATTTCCAACAGCTAATTTATTCTCACCCGTAACAACCGCCTGCAAAGTATCTCCTACCATAATACTATTACCATCAACTAAACGTTTATCTCTTACTATAATAGCATCTTCTGCAATGTAAATTGTTTCTCCTGATAATAACTTCACTGTATTAGCAGAAGCATAGGTTACTAGGGACGGTTCTAATGTAGTTTGAAGTTTACTTTGGAAATTTAGTTTGATTGCATTTTCTTTTCCTTTGTAATTTTCTGCTGCTACATAAACATAGCCATCAGCATTCTTTAAATTTCTACTTACATAATCTAGCGATACACGATTACCAATAAGATATGCTGACACATTAGAAGTATCTAGGCCTATGCGCAGTAAACTATTATATACTCCCCAGTTGGTTTTTCCCAATGCTTGGGTATTTTTTAAATTAAGCATTTTTTTAAACGTATCTACAGAAGTAACCTGGCCTCTATAGATATTAGAAATGTATCTTGTATCATTATCGATAACTATTTCTTGAACCGTTTCATCTATAATACCTTCCCCTAGAATTTTTTGGCAGACTAATACTTTCACCCAGCTTCCTGTTTTAATAGTACTTAAAGCAGATGCTTTACTTCCTTTAGTCACTGGTGTATTAAGGTTCACATCATAAACATAGATATTTCCTTTTTCATCTTGAATTTGTAAACTAGCTACTTCTCCTGTATTGTATTGAAAAGAAATAACCTTACCATAACGCACTAAATAGTCATTATAAGCACTAATATAAGTTGCAAATCCATCTTTATTTAATCTAATATAAATACTGTCACCCGCTTGAATACTAGCTATAGATGAATCTCTCAGATCATACTCAAAGTTAGGGAACATTTCATCAATATATCCTATCTTATCCTCTATCTCATAGTATGGCTCTTTTTCAACTACTATTTCATCTTTATAATAGTTGCAAGTTACCTTCTTACCTTGACTATTTCTATATACTAAATATCCTAATTCCGGATAATTTTCTACAACTATTCCTCGTTCCTCTGTGTAATTATCATATAGCATATCATTATATTCTGATTCTGTAAGATATGCAGGTATTTCTGCTAAAACTGTTATGCTCATACTAATGGATAAAACAACTCCACCTAGTATATATTTTAAACGTTTTCCCATACTTATTCCTCCCAAGTAAAGCTAACCTTAACATTTATATCGACTCACTTCTTTACTTTCTTTAGTACTTTCTTTAGTACTTTCTTTAGTACTTTCTTTAGGGACAGGTCTTAATTTCTCATACTCTTTTATAGGGACAGGTCTTAGTCATACTTATCATTAGAAAATAAAAAAGATAAGGATAACCTCCTTATCTTTTTAAAATGTTTTAACAATCTCTTTTAAATATGCTTTAAATTCTTCGTTTAATTCTGGTCTTTTTAATGCAAATTCAACCGTTGCTTGTAGGAATCCCATTTTATTACCCACGTCATAGCGATGTCCAATGAAATCATATGCATACATTGGTTCTTCTTTAGCTAATTTATTAAGTGCATCTGTAAGTTGAATTTCTCCACCTGCTCCGATTTCTTGTTTTTCAAGATAATCAAATATTCTAGGAGTAATGATGTATCTCCCCAATACTGCTACATTAGTCGGTGCTTCATCTATAGGAGGCTTTTCCACCATATTTTTCACTTCATAAATACGGCTATCTAATTGAATACCATCTACTATCCCATATTTATTGACGTCTTTTCTATCTACTGTTTGAACACCTAAAACGGATGAATTATATTTTTCATACACTTCTATCATTTGTTTAAGTGCTGGTTTTTCTGAATCAATAACATCATCACCTAGTAGGACTGCAAATGGCTCATTTCCCACAAAAGTTTTAGCTGTTAATACTGCATGCCCTAAACCTTTTGGTTCTTTTTGTCGTATATAATAAATATTAGCTATTTGAGAAACTGATCTTGCAATTTCTAAAAGCGTTTTACTTTGCTTTTTCTCTAATTCCATTTCTAGTTCTACTGATTTATCAAAATGGTCTTCAATTGCCTTTTTAGTTCTCCCTGTTACAATAATAATATCTTCAATACCTGATGCAACAGCCTCTTCTACTATATATTGAATTGTTGGTTTGTCCACTATTGGTAACATTTCTTTTGGTTGTGCTTTAGTAGCAGGTAAAAACCTTGTCCCTAGCCCTGCTGCAGGTATAATTGCTTTTCTTATTTTACTCATTATATCCCCCTTATTTCTCTCCATTTTTGTTGCTATTTACTTTATGTTAAACTATTATTCCTGTATGCTAATTAGCAACCATCAAATATATATTATCACTAACCTTCTCACCTTGCATCATAATTTTATATTCAATGTATATCTTTACACCTTTTGTTAAGAAATATAATTCACATTTCTTGGTTATAATTTCTATCTCCATATCACCATAGGGCGTACTATAGATAGTTTTATGAACTCTACTACTGTCAAATTCTAAATTTCCCCTCATCATACCTAATCTTTTAACTGAAACAATATTATCTTTAGCTTTTATGACTGTAGTTATATTTTGTTCTGGATCTTTGTAAGTAATATAAACACTTTCATTTTTAAACGTAATATTTCCAAAAAACTTATTTTCAGCTTCATCACTATGTGTTGGATATATTTGTTTATCATAGACCGTAATCTGTGCTTCTTTCATTTCACCCTCCTTTTAGGAATGCGTAAATAAGGTTATTTGCTCTCTCCATGTTTACAAATAACCTTATTTATATAATTTATTATTATGTTATAGCATCTACATATTCTACTAATAATATATAGCTACATTCAAATTAATGCTATAAGCTTGCTAACTCTAAAAGCTTCGTAACAATTTCTTTCACACTAAGTCCTGTGGCTGTAAACAACATTGGATACATACTAATAGATGTAAACCCTGGAAGCGTATTAATTTCATTAAAGATAATATCACCATTCTCTTTAACAAAAAAGTCTACTCTAGACAGGCCTTTTCCTCCTACTGCATCAAATACTTCTTTGGCATAATTACGAATTTTTTCTTTTATTTCATTTGGCAAGTCTGCATCTACCACTGTCTTAGATTCTGCATTATTATATTTAGCATCAAAATCATAGAATTCTGCCGCTGCCAAAATTTCTCCAACACCTGAGACTATGACATTATCATTACCCATAACTGCAGTCTCTACCTCACGTCCTACTATTGTTTCCTCTATTAATATTTTACAATCATGTTTAACTGCTTCGTATAATCCACTGATTAATTCTTCTCTATTGTTTGCTTTTGAAATACCAACAGAAGATCCTGCATTGGCTGGTTTTATAAAATAAGGATAAGAAAAAGCTGACTCTACTTTTTCAATAGTTTTCTCCATATGTTTTAGCTCTGGTTCTTTTACTAATACATAACGTGCTTGAGGAACATTTTTAGTCGCTACTGCTATTTTGGTAAATGCCTTATCCATAGATACTGCAGATGCTAGAACTCCACAACCTACAAATGGAATTTGTGCAAGCTGACATAAACCTTGTATAGTTCCGTCTTCTCCATTCTTACCATGTAATACTGGGAATACAATATCTATGTTTATATTAATAGCTTCTTGCCCTTCTCCTTTGCAAATCCACAAAGCCTTTTGAGTTGCATCTGGACTTAAAAATGCAGGGATACCGTTCTTTTGCCACTCATTACTTGTTAGGTCAGTATTATTGCCTGTATATAATAACCACTTACCTTGTTTAGTAATACCAACTGGATGAACTTCATATATAGTTCTATCAATATTATTCAAAATAGTCGTTGCTGATTTGAGTGATACCTCATGCTCAGACGAACAACCTCCAAATAGTAGTAAAACACTTTTCTTCATTATTATCCTCCTAGTTATATCCTCTAACTATATCATATTCCTTAACAACTTCATTGCTTACTATATTTTAGTACTTTATCCCTTATTATTCAATAATTGATTTAGGGACAGGTCTTAATCAATCTATTTATAGGGGACAGGTCTTATTTTAAACTATTTATAAAAAGGTTACTGCTTAATTATCGATGAAAGCAGTAACCTTTTTATAGATTTTATTTAATCCTTTTATAGTCTGAAGGATTAAATAAAGAGTTTATTTTATCAACTAATTTGAAACGTATTTGATATGGTCTACTTTTGTTAGTAATTAGATTGTATTCCTCTGTATTTAGTTGTTGTTCTAGTTGTTCCTTACCTTCTAGTGGTACTACTCCTGTGGAAGCATCTAGATAACACAAAGGCGGAAACATGACACACCACCAATTCTCTCCCTTTCCTTCACCAAGGATAACTCTACACGCTTCATATTCACCTGCTGGTAATACTACATCCCCATAAGATTTTGTTGGGAAATTGGCCTCATCAAGTGCAACATATACAGAGTAGTCCTTTCCCCAGTCAGCAACTACTTGCTCTGCTACTTCTTTGATAAGTGGGATAGATTCTTTTATAATATATCTAGTTTCTTCTATATTTATCGATTCTTTAAGTAGTGGTTCCATATAAGCTATAACTTCATCCTTTACTTGTTGTTTTAGAAGTTGATCCTGAGTTGAATCACTATTAGCTACAACATGAAACCTAATAACTTTATCCGCTAATAAACTGGTAGTATTACTAGAATAATTAATTACTATTGTCAAACATATAGTTATCAATATTAAAGCCATAACCATAATAAGGCTAAATTTAGCAACTCTTTCATCATCTTTAACAAACTCTTTATATATTTGTTTTATCTTGTTCTCTCTACTTACTTTTTTCATCTTATTCACCACCAATAATTTATTTATAAGTTTTATATAATTAAATTATTGCCAGTTTGTATTATATTATACATCAGTACATTTTTTATTTTGCTCATATTTAACTTTCAAGTCGTGCTATTATAGCATTTCTTTCAGCCATTACAATTTTATCTTTAATCATTATCTCTACTATCTTTTTGATACTTACTGATATATACACATCACTTATATTAAGCATCCGGCTAATTCTTCTATAGGAAAGTCTTTCAATTAATGCCACTAAATAGATTAACATTTCTTTTTTATAGTCTTGAAATCTATTACACATTATATCCGCAATACTTACTCCCCAATAATCCGATAATCTTTTCATAAGTTCATCATGTACTATCCTTATCATTCCTCTTAAACAAATGTCATTTTCTACCTCTTCCTCCGTACTTGCTATTTCCTCATCCAGTAATTCTTTTTCTTCTACATAGTGTTTATATAAACGTTTACTTTGAGAATATTTAGGTCCAAAATGCCTAAGCAAGAAGTCGCACTCAACAATATTATCGTACTTATTCTCTATATAAGTAGAATAACTACTCCATTTATATTCTTCTGCTCTTTTTACAATTTGTGCTCTTACTGGATTTAAATGTATATATTTAGATACATACACAAAATAAGCTTCATTCTTAACTATGTTACTAGTAAATCTATCTTGAAATAAATGTCCTGAACAATTATATTTCTTATTAAAATAAATGGCATAGCTCAAATTTAATCCCTGCATAAATCTAGATATATCTTGACCATTATCAAATACCAGTAAATGAACATGATTTGTCATCAAACAATAGGCGTATATACATACTTTGTACCTTTCTTTATACCTTCTCAATCTTGCTAAATATTCTATTCGATCATTATCATCAAGAAAAATATTCTGTTTATTATTTCCCCGAACACTAATATGATAAATACTACATTCAGCTTTTTCTCTGGCTTTTCTAGGCATGTACAATACTCCTTCCCCTATCTATTTAGAAGGAGTATTGACTAATCCAGCAAGTTTTAATCTTTTAGACCTGTCCCTATTCAGCTTTTTATTCCAACATTCCTGTATTATGAATAGTAACTGTTGTTATTACCTTGATTGGCATGTTTTTATAGCCCGTTGTAAACCATTTATCTTTATAATACTCCCATTCCTTGGGATGTTTACGATACATTTCTAAACCTATATTAAAAAAGTCTATGTTTATTTCTTTTGAATACATAATACTTCCTTCAATTTCTCTATTAATTTCTTCCTCAATTAAACGACTTACTTCTTTAATACTTGACTCATTAAATAACTCATTCTGCTGTGATGACACGAATTCTGTTATGCTGCCCTTTACTCTTATATCTATCTCAGAAGTCCACTCCCCATTACTTTCATTAAAACGAATTCTAGATTTTTCTTCATCTATATGATAAGTTAAGTTTTCACCTTTATATTTGACAACAATAGGAACTTCCTTAACCCTTCCATCTACAAATAATTCGCCTCTGACTTGCTCTTTATTTAACCAATCTATTAATTTATAATCTTTAATTAATGCTGCTCCTTGAATAACAACATTCCCCCCTTGATCACTTATCATTGGAATAGTAGTGACCCCTGTATCTTGTAACTCTTTTATCATGTTACCTAATGTTTGTTGTTTAGCGTAACTAGTTGGGCGTTCAGAGTTATTGAAATACTTCATTACATATAGTCCTATAATAGGATTTTGTGGGTTTTTAGCTTGTGTTAATTCTCCTGCTTTTCCCTTTACAGCTAAAACAGTAGTTCCTCTTCCTACTTGCATGTTTCTAGTAAGTCCATCAATGGTAGCTTTAAACAGTACATCATCTTCCAATAGTTCTTCACCTAATATTAAAGCTTTAGTATGACTAAAAGTAATTGTATTTTGAGTCTTACGTTCCACCTCATCAACACTTGTAGCTAATGTGGAACTTTTAGTTATTATTGCTGTTTTTACATCTTCTGACAAACTATCTTGACCTGACAGCTTTGCTATATCTGGTATTGTATAAGTAACTTCATATCGTTTCTCTTGATCTTCTAGTTTATCTTCTTTTGAAGTACCATTTTTATCTATGGCCACCTCTAGAACCACATGCCTCTCATTAATTTCCACGCTATCCCAGCATCCTGTCAACACAAATGGTAGAAAGATAATTATTATATACTTTAACCTATTAATTATCATGACCAATCCCCCTTCCTTTCATAATTAACCATAATAATAAAGGGACAGGTATTAAAAACCAAACTCCAAAATAGCGTTGGAATCTAATATAATAATCATATGTTTGAATTAAACTTTTGGGCCATACTGCTATAAAATAAATTATAGGAACAAGTGGAAGAACAAACACATTCTCTCTTCTAAATTTCAAACTTCTACTCCCTATGAGTGATGTAAAATAAAGTCCTGTACTAATATACATAAACACACTAAATATCCATCCTGTCATCATTAAAATCTCTTGATTTTGTATGACACTTCCGGCATTTTGAATACTTTGCATAAGCGTTAATACTGGCCAAATCTGTCTTTTAACTTCTCCTAGTCCAATGCTACATATGGTAAGCAAGATAATGAGCATCTCTAATACTGCTATAATACAAATAGCAGTAAGTCCAGCACGCTTTGCCTTCTCCGGCCTTTGCATTAATCCTGTAAGCATTAGCATAAATTCAATGGGCATAAAACTTAAACTAATATAATAACTCCCCCACCCTACTTGCCTTAACTCAGTTTGAAAAAATGGCATAACTTGCTTGTAATCAGTTCCTACTAAAATTTTAAAAAACAAAATTCCTAAAGGAATAAAAACAAAATATATTAGGATTTCTCCCATTCTAGCTGTTGCTTCCATTCCCGATTTTACAAGATATGCTGTAGCTAAAAGCATCATTAATATAATAACTATGATCGGTGTTTTAGGTAACATAACTTGAGATATCATTTCTCCAAACATACGTAATTCTAACCCTGTAGTTACAATAACTTTTATGGCAAAAGCAATTATAATAATATATGCTACAAACTTTGGAACAATCTTAGGAGTAAATTCCACCAAAGTATCACCCGGGAAATTTTTAGTTAACCCTGTAATACAACAAACATAAATGAACCCAAACACTAAAGCTACTATAGGCAATATATATCCATTTCTTCCTACAAAATCAGTTGCTATCTTAGGTAATATAAGAATAGTCATATTAAACATCTGTAAAACAAGTAACATTGTAGCTTGTCTTACAGATATTTTTCCATTATGGGTAAACATCTACTCACCTCCACCATTCTTATTATTCTTATCTTCTACTTGACCATTAGTTGTCCCACTATTGGATCCTGGGGCTACATCTTGTACGTTCACTCCTGGTTTCACCCTAAGCCTTATACGTTGTGTATATCTTGCAAAAATAGGTCTTGTAGTTTGCATAAACGTAGGAAATCTTAGGATTGTATCCTTTAAGTCTTTAGAGTCATTTTGATCTGATATATTATATGGTGCAAGATAAGGAATCCCAAAGCTCTCCAAAGAAGAAAGATGTATTAAGACTAATAACATTGCAATCAAAAATCCATATAATCCAAATACCGCTGCTAAAGCAATAAATAAATACCTAATCAATCTAAAAGCTGAAGTTAAACTATAATCAGGAATTGCAAAAGTACATATAGCTGTAGATGCAACAATGATAATAATCATTGGGCTGATAATATGGGCATCAACTGCTGCTTGTCCTATAACAATTCCACCTACAAGTCCAATAACATGACCAATTGCACCTGGTGCTCTTATACCCGCCTCTCTAAACAACTCAAAAATGAGTTCCATAACTATAATCTCCATAACTGTAGAAAAGGTTATCCCTTCCCTAGAAGCAGCAATTGATATGGCAAATGATGTGGGTAACATTTGAGGCTGAAAATTAAGAGTAGCAATATAAAGTCCTGGCAGTGCAAAGGAAAGAAAAGAGACAATATATCTTAATATTCTAGTAAAAGTCATAATTTGCCAGCGTTGATAGTAATCTTCTGATGCTTGATAATATGCATTGAGTGTTGCTGGTACTATAATTCCAAAAGGTGAATTATCTACTAAAATACCTACTCTTCCTTCTAGTAAACTAGCTGCAAACTTATCCGGTCTTTCAGTTGCCTGCGTTTGTGGAAACGGGCTTTTCCAGCTATCTTCAATAAGTTGTTCTATATATCCACTATCATAAATAGCATCTATAACGTATTTATCTATTCTTTTTTCAATCGTTTCAACTAGTTCTGGCCTAACGATATCATCAACATAAACAAGGGCTACATCTGTTCTACTTCTAGTCCCTACACTAACCATTTTTATTTTCAACTTGGTATCACGTATACGCCTTCTAACTAAGACTGTGTTAAATCTAATGGTTTCAGTAAATCCATCTCTTGGCCCCCTGACAACACTTTCTGTAGCAGGTTCACTAACACCTCTAGCCGGCCATCCTCTTGTGGCAATTACAAGGCCTGTCTTTGATCCTTCCACAAAAATGGCACTATCACCTGATAGAACTGCATTTGCCATAGCATCCATGCCTTCAACTTCTTTTACATCAAAGGTTGCTGAAAAATGTTGCATAACTAATTTGGTAGGTGTAATCTTTGCATCAAACACTTCACCATTTAAATTTTTATATTCAAATACTTTACTAAGCAAATAGTTTTCTAGAATATCTCGATTAATAAGTCCATCAACATAAACACCATAAATTCTAAATTTGGCATCTTTGCAGATATTAACCTCTCTTTTAACGACATCCATACAATCATGAAATAAGTATTCAATACACTTTATATTTGCATCTAAATCTGTAGATATTTCTAAAGATATTTTATTATCTTGATCATGGAATTTGTCTTCGGCACTTACTTGAACTTCATCTTTTTCTTTAACCATGCTACACTTCCTTATTTCAATTAAATAAATGTAATTACAAATCCTAGTAAACCAACAATAATATAAACCCAGCCAACAATCTTTGAGAACCGTCCCTCTCTATCCATATGATCTACTTGGATTAGATTATTGCCTTGAATAAATACCATATATAATCCAATAACCAGCATAATGCTATCTATATAAACAGAGAATATACCACCAAGCTGCGACATATCTTACACCCCTTTTTATTAAAAATGAGTCTACATACATAACCATTATCTGTAATTAAGAGATTTTTATGCAAAAAGATACAAATAGATAGGGACGGTTCTTAAAATGCCAAGGCATTCTAAGAACCGTCCCTATCTATTCTATATTTTATGTTCTTTTAATTTCTAAATTCTTTAACACTGTCACCTTCTATTAACTTTGTTTCTAGAACGATGTGCTGATTCTCTACTTTGTTTTCTAACAATCCAATTAATAACTTTACACTTACTTCAGATAGTTCATTTTGAGGTTGTTCGATAGTTGCAATATTAGGTGTATAGTAGCTTGCAATATCAATACCATCAAACCCCATTACTGATATATCATCTCCTACTTTATATCCTAAATCTACTATAGCCTTTGCCGCTCCTATAGCCATTGTATCTGCTGTTGCAAATATAGCTGTTATTTGTGGATTAACAGATAGGAACTTCTTTGTTCTCTCATAGGATAAAGCAGTATCATAGTTCCCATAGATAACATTATTTAAGTTATGTTTTATTTTATAATCTTTACAAGCATTTTTATATCCTTCGTATCTTAATTTACCAATACTATAATCCTGTTTATTACCTAAAATAATAGCAATCTCTTTATGTCCTTTTTCAATTAAATAGGAAGTTGCTTTATAGGCTGCCTTTTCATTACTAATACTTACAGTTGAAAAGTTCTTCCAAGTCTTAGGTTGTTTAAAATCTACACTTATCATCACAATTGCTATATCTAAACCTTGGAAACTTTCTTCACTTACTCCTATAAAGTTTCCTCCTAAGCAAATAACTCCTTGTAGCCTCTTTTCTTTTGCAAAACCAACCAATGTTGAGACATCATCTACATTATTATGATAATGTACAATAATCGAATATCCTGCTTTTTCCACACTCATACTTATATTCTTTAAGAGTGCAGCAAAAAAAGGATTAAAAACCCCTCTAATGAGTATACCTATGTTGTTTGTATTAGTCTGTTTTAATACACGAGCACTATTATTAGGAATATAATTATTTTCACGTATTACCTCTAGTATTCTTTCCCTCGTTTCATATTTCACGTCTGGATGATTGTTTATTACTCTAGAGACTGTACTTACCCCTACACCTGCTATCCTCGCAATATCAACTATTGTCATCCCCATCTAATGTATCCTCTTTCCTTCCTGGAATTTTTTCTCCTCTTGTTTTATAATACTGTCTTACTTACTATTAAGTTATTCTAGCATATTTTTTTGATGTTGTTAATCATTTCTCCTGTAAACTAAAGAACCGTCCCTATATTTATATTATAGGGACGGTTCTTTAGTTTGGTTTAGTTGTTGTTCTATTACTTAATTATTTTTGGAGTAATACCCCAAATCTCGTTAGCATATTGCATAATAGTTCTATCACTTGAGAAGATACCTGAGTTTGCAATATTCATTAAGCTCATTTGTGCCCAATGCTTTTGATCTTTATATGCCGCAAATACTTTATCTTCAGCTTCTTTGAATGCTACAAAGTCAGCTAATAAGAAGTAAGTATCTCCTTCATTTACTAATGAGTTATATAAATCTTGGAATTCACCTGTACCACCATCGCAGAATGTACCATCTACTAAGGCATCTACTACTGTTTTAAGGGACAGGTCTGCTTCATAGTATTCTTTTGAATTGTATTTACCACCAATTTGTTCGATATCTTCTACACGAAGACCAAAGATGAAGTTGTTTTCCTCTTTTGCTTCTTGAACAATTTCTACGTTTGCTCCATCATATGTTCCAAATGTTAAAGCACCATTCATCATGAACTTCATGTTACCTGTACCAGATGCCTCTTTACCTGCTGTTGAGATTTGTTTTGATATATCTGCAGCTGGGAAGAGCTTTTCTCCGTAAGATACACGGTAGTTTTCTACGAAAAGAACTTTCATCTTACCACCGATTACTGGATCGTTGTTAACTTTCTTAGCAATCTCTCCAATAAATTTAACAATAGCTTTTGCTCTTACATAGCCAGGGAATGCTTTTGCACCGAAGATAAATGTAACGTTTGGAATATCCATTGATGGATTAGCTTTAAGTCTATTGTATAAATCTAAAATATAGAATGCGTTAAGTAATTGACGTTTGTATTCATGTAAACGTTTGATTTGTATATCAAATAATGAGTTTGGATCAAGCTCTACGCCTTCTACTTCTTTAATATAAGCCGCAAGTTGTTCTTTCTTAGTTTTCTTAATAGCCATAAGTTTATTAAGTACAGCTTCATCATCAATATATTTTTCTAGCTGTTTAAGCTCTGATAAGTTATTTACCCAGCTTTCTGTTCCTAAAAGTTCAGTGATGTATGCTGATAATTCTTGGTTACAAAGTCTCATCCATCTTCTTGGAGTGATACCATTCGTTTTATTTTGGAATTTTTCTGGGTATAATTCATACCAATTGTGTAATTCTGTATCTTTTAATATCTCTGTATGAAGTGCTGCAACGCCATTTACAGCAAAACCAACGTAGATTGCTAAGTTAGCCATTCTTACTTGATTGTAGTTTACGATTTTAAATTCATTGATTGCTTTTTTATCATAGCCTTTATCTTCTAATTCTTGTACGAAAACAAAGTCAATATGACGGATGATTTCAAGAATACGTGGGAAAAGTTTTTCAATAAGTTTGATATCCCATTTTTCTAGAGCTTCAGCTAAAATTGTATGATTTGTATAAGCAAACACTGTTTTGGCAATACTTAAAGCATCTTTAAATCTTACATTTTCTTCATCAACTAAGATTCTAATTAATTCTGGAATAGCGAGAACTGGGTGCGTATCATTAAGCTGAACTGCATGTTCTTTACTAAAGTTACTAAAATCACTACCAAATTTAGCTTTATGTGTACGGATAATATCTTTTAAACTTGCGCTTACCATAAAATATTGTTGACGTAGTCTTAAAAGTTTACCAGCCTCTTTTGAATCATTTGGATAAAGCACTCTTGAAATGTTTTCTGCATCATTTTTACATTTTAATGCTTCTGTGTACTCTTGCTTGTTAAATAAATCAAAATCAAAACTTTCAAGAGATTCTGATTGCCATAATCTAAGTGTATTTACATTTTTAGAACCATATGCAATGATTGGCATATCATATGGTACAGCTTTTACACTATAGTCATTAAATTCTACAATAACAGCTTCGTCTTCTTTACGGATACTCCATGGATCACCATACTTAAGCCATGTATCAACTTCTTCCATTTGAGCTCCATCAACCATTTTTTGATTGAATAAGCCGTTAGAGTAGCGGATCCCATATCCTTGAAGTGGAATATTTGTTGTTGCACCTGAGTCCATGAAACAAGCAGCAAGTCTACCAAGACCACCATTACCAAGTCCAGCATCTTCTTCAATTTCTTCAATAACATTAAGATCAATATTTAGTTCGTTAAGTACTTCTTTAACTTCATCATATACGCCCATGCTGATCAAGTTGTTACCAAGTGCACGGCCCATTAAATACTCAGCTGATAAGTAGTATGCTTTTTTACCTTGGTTGTATAATGCTTTTGTTTCACTCCAGTCATCAACTACTTCTTCAAGTAACGCTAAAGATAGCGCATTAAAAATTTCATAGTCCTTTGCTTCTGCTAAAGGTTTTCCATATTTAACTTTACAATATTTATTTATGCTATTTTTAAGTGCTTCCTTATTCATTTGAATCCTCCTCTAATCTTCCATACATTTTAGTTAAGTCATAAATTCTCTTAGCAAGTTCTTTTGTAAGTGCACCTTCTTTTATACGCCACTGCCAGTTTCCACCTAATGTTGAAGGTAAATTCATACGTGCTTCATTACCTAATCCAAGAAAATCTTGCATTTGAGCTATTGCTGTATCTGCTACACTACTCCAAGCACCTCTAATGAAGCCCCAATGATAGCCTTCACAAATATCTAACTTTAAGTAATGTTTTGCATTCTTAACATCTTCAGGATTACCAGTTGTATCAATCCAGCCCATGACTGTATCATTATCATGAGTTCCTGTGTATACGACACAATTTCTCGTATAATTATGTGGTAAATAATCACTTTCTTCTCTTGTATCAAAAGCAAATTGAAGTACTTTCATACCTGGATAACCTGTTTTATTCCTAAAGTTAATAACTTTATCAGTCATATACCCTAGATCTTCAGCTATAACATCGATGTCTCCTAATTTTTCTTTAACGGCTTTAAAAAGTTTGATACCAGGTCCTTTAACCCACTTACCTTTTCTAGCTGTTTTATGACCAAATGGAATTTGCCAGTAAGACTCAAAGCCTCTGAAATGGTCAATACGAATTACGTCATAAAGTTTTAGACTAGCTCTAAGCCTTTCAATCCACCATTCATACTCTGTTTCCTCAAGGTAATCCCAATCATAAATTGGATTTCCCCATAATTGTCCATCGTCAGAGAATGCATCTGGTGGGCAACCTGCTACAAAAACTGGATTCTTATTCTCATCTAATTTGAAGAGCTTACCATTAGCCCAAGCATCTGAGCTATCTGCTGAAACATAGATTGGAATGTCTCCAATAATCTTAATCCCTAAGCTATTTACATAACCTTTAAGTGCTTCCCATTGTTTATAAAATTCATATTGGACAAAAACCCAATAATCTATTTCATCTTTGAGTTCTTTCTCATAAGCTTTCATAACCTCCGGCTTTCTACACTTAATATCCTCATCCCATTCTTGCCAGCTACGAAGTTCCATTTTATACTTAATAGCCATATACATTGCATAATCTTTAAGCCAAGATGCATTTTCTTTTTTGAAAGCTTCGATTTGTTTTGTTAGCTTACCCTTCGAATTTTTATAAGCTATATGTAATACCTTATTTCTTTCTGTAAATAGTCTTTCATAATCTACAAATTCGTCACTTCCAAAATCTACATTTACATAATCTTCTTGTTTTAATAATCCTTCTTTTTCTAAGGTCTCTAAATCTACAAAGTAAGGATTTCCCGCAAAAGCTGAAAAGGATTGGTATGGAGAATCTCCATAACTAGTTGGCCCTAAAGGTAGTATCTGCCAATAACTTTGTCCTGCTTGTTTTAGAAAGTCAGCAAATTCATATGCCTTTTTGCCAAAGCTACCAATACCATATTTTTCTGATAGAGAAGATATATGCATTATAATACCGCTTTTTCTGCTCACTACTAATCACGCTCCCAGTTTAGTGTATGATTATTTTTGATGCTTATGTGTTTAACTTCCAGTTTATACCTTGTGCTAAATCTTTGATTTACGCTATTGGTACCGTTTTCAGTTATTATATATTAAATTTTCGAAAAATACAATTGCTTAATTATATTTTTCGAAAATTATATTCAGTAGCTATTTAATTTATAACTTAAGACCTATAAATTTAAGACCTGTCCCTATTGCTCTTTTACTTAAGAACCGTCCCTATCAGCCCTAAGAACCGTCCCTCTTAGTCTCTTAGTCTTTTCCTGCTTTTTAGTTATAATTTATCTATCTATTTTACTGCTCCATCTACAACACCTTTAATAATTTTCTTTTGTGCAATTATGTAGAACGTTACAATTGGTAACATTGATAAGATAAGTGCTGCTGCTGCGTAATCCCATCTACTTGAGAATTGGCCAAAGAAGTAGAAAGTTTTTAGTGGTAATGTACGCCACTTCATATCAGAACCAATGACAAGACTTGGTAATAAGTAGTCATTCCAAATCCACATGATATTTAGAATACCTACTGTCGTTACAATAGGTCCTAATAATGGGAGTACAATTTGTCTATACACTCCAAACATAGTACATCCATCTAGCATCGCTGATTCTTCTAGCTCTACCGGTATTCCTTTTATAAAGCCATGGAAAAGCATAATAGATAATGCAGATCCGAAACCAATATACGCAAATACCAATCCTCCTGGATTTAAAATTTTTAATTTACCCATAATACTCATCATTGGTAACATAACACATTGGAAAGGGATAAGCATTGATACTGCAAATAACGTAAAGATAAAACTCGACATCTTCGTTTTATAACGTACAAGTACCCATGCTGCCATAGAGGCAAAGAAAACAATTAAAATTGTTGATATAATGGTAAAGAATAAAGAGTTAAATAGCGCCCTTGAATATTCCATACGCTCCATGGCTTCACCAAAGTTGGTCCATACAATAGGATCTGGAAAACCAAATATATCTTTGAAAATATTTTTTTGTGTTTTAAAGGCAGCTGATAACAACATAACGATTGGCACAAGATATAATGCACCCAAAATAAAGCCTATAACGATTTTTATTGTTTTTGACATGATATTTTCTCTTACTTCCATAAAAGTGACCTCCCTTCAACACCTACTATTAGGCTTCTAATTCTGCTCTTTTTGAAATTGTAAGTTGAATAATTGAAATAATTGCTACACTGATTAAGAATATCAAAGCTTTAGCTTGTGCATATCCCATATCATTTCCGCTAAATGCTGTTTGATAGATATTTAGAGCTAGCATTTCTGTTGAGTGGTTAGGGCCACCACCAGTAAGCGCTAAGTTTTGGTCAAATAATTTAAATGAGTTAGAAAGCATTAAGAATAATCCCACTGTAAATGCTTGCGATACCATTGGCATAATAATCGTTCTTAGCTTAGTTAAACCTCTTGCTCCATCTAATTCAGCTGCTTCTAATATGGTATCTGGAATACCTTGAAGTGCTGCTACATAAATAATCATCATATAACCGCTCATTTGCCATACCATTACAATTAAAAGCGCCATAAAGCCAGTTTCTTTATTAGTAAGCCAGTTTTGTAAGAAAGGAATTCCTGTAGCTGGAAATACTTTTGTGAAAATGAATTGCCATGCGAAACCTAAGAGTAACCCTCCAATTAAGTTAGGCATAAAGAAAATACTTCTTAGTAGGTTTGCACCTCTAAATTTCTTTGTAACAAGTAGCGCTAATAAAAACCCTGCTACGTTAATTAAAATAACTGAAGCTATTGTAAATAATCCTGTAAATTTAAAGGAAATCCAAAACTGTTTTTCTTCAGTAAATAACCTAATAAAATTATCAAATCCTATAAATTTAGCATTTGATGCTATACCATTCCAGTCTGTGAAAGAATAATAAAATCCACAAAGCATAGGTACAAGTACAACTGTTAAAAATGCTATTAAACATGGTGCTAAGAATAACCAAAAACCTACTTTTGAGCGTTTCATATAATCACATCCCCTCTCCTATTTGCCGCTTCTTTCTGTATTATCATCTGTCTCTATTTATTTATGTAACTTGAAGTCTTACTTAGGTGCCACATAAGTTCTAATACTTAAAGTTTACTTTCTATTACATTACTTATATATTTTGTATACTATAGACTGACTTATCCTGACTTTTATATTTGCCAGGTAGTATTAGTGGGTGCGACTAGTTCTTATCACACCCACCAATCATACTCTAGCAATACTCTGTTACTATTTATAGATTATTATTGTCTCATTTTTGCCCATTCAGCAGCTGATTCATCAAATACTTGATCCCAAGTTAAGTCTCCTGTTAAGAATCCTTGCATTTTTGCACCAATTACCTCTTGTGTCCATGGTGCACCTGGTGTACCTTTAAATACTGCGCTAATAGCTTTACCTTGACTTGTATAATCAAGAATAGATTTTGATAAACTATCTGCTGGTGTTAAATCACCATAATTATCAAATACTGGTAAGAATCCAAATTCATTAACAACGATTTGTTTACCCTCTTCTGATTGATATAACCAATTTAAGAAGTCTTTAGCAACTAATTTCTTATTTGCATCTGATTGTGAATTTACGCACCAGTAGTTAGCAACTAATGTTACAATGCTATCTTCTTTATAACCTTTGATAGGTGTTGGTAAAAATGCTAAGTTATCTGCAACTGCTTGATCAATACTAGCTACATCTCCATAAATCCAGTTACCTTGTTGAATAACTGCAACTTGTTCAAGACCTAATAACTCTTTTACAGCTGTACTATAGTCAACTGCTACAGCACCTTTGTAATCATCTTTGTTTGCTGAATAGTTAAGCTGTAATTCCATATATGCTTTATAAGCATCTTTGTATGTAAATTGAAGTTCTTTTGCATTTGATGTAGCAAATACATCTTCATTAAACTCTGGAGCTAAAGCAATGTTTATAGCATGGTCACCAAGTACCCATTTTTCAGCACCTTGAACTGCTGTTACATTTTTAAGATCTGGGAATTGTTCTTTTAACTCACCAGCATCAATTTTTGCTTGTAATGTAGCAAAAGCTGAGTCTATTGCATCATATGATGTAAGTGTATTGGCATCGATTCCAGCAGCTTCAAAAATAGCCTTGTTATAGATAAGACCGAATGCTTCTGCTGATACTGGAAGACCATATACTTTACCATCAATACTATTAAGATCTAACATACCTGCATTAGCATGTTCAACCCATGGTTGATCTGATAAATCTTCTAAATAATCCATGTATAATGCACATTCTTCTGGTCCAATTGCATTGAAAATATCTGGCATTTGGCCTGCTGCTGCTTTTGATTTATAAACAACACCGATATCATCTCCACCACCAACTGTTTCTAATGTGATATTTACATTTGGATGAAGCTCCATATATTTGTTTACTGCTGCTTGAAGAGCATCATGAATCTCTACTTTATATTGTAAAATGTAAAGATCAACTTTTTCTCCACCTGCTAATTCTTCTGTAGCTGGAGTTTCTGTTGCTTCTGCACTAGTAGAAGGTGTGCTAGTTGCTGTATTATCACCTGGTTTATTACTATTACCACATCCTGCTAACATTGTTGATAGCATTGTTGCTCCTAATAATACACTAATAAATTTCTTTTTCATATTCATTCCCCTCTCTCATTTGAGAAATAATAAAATAATAAAATAATAAAATGATTAAATAATATATATTAAATTGATTGACAAGATCCTCCCTCAACCAACTTAACATCTAAGAAAATATGTACATTCTCAGCCTTACCAGCTAGTAGTTTAAGAAGTAAATCTACACTCCGTAATCCCATATCTTGCTTAGGCTGTCTCACTGTTGCAATTGATGGTTCATAATATGTAGCAAAATCCATTCCGTCAAATCCCATAATGGAAATATCTTTTCCTATTGTATATCCAAGATGAGCTGTTGCTTTAGCTACTCCAACTGCCATCATATCTGATATAGCAAAAATGGCTGTGATTTGCTTCTCTTTTTTTAGAAATTCCAGTGTTTTGTCATATGCTCCTTTACACTCATAATCTCCATAAAGAACATATTCTTCGTTAAAAGGAATGTGATGATCTGCTAAAGCTTTTTTATATCCTTCATAACGTTCTTTACCAATACCAAAGTCTGCTACTTCACCTAACATAAGACCTATCTCATGATGTCCATTATTAATTAAGTAATTAGCTGCCATGTAGGAAGCTTGTTGATTGTTTATACTAATGGAAGAACAACTTTTTAAGTTTTTCCTAGTAACTGAATCCACTGATACCAGCACAATTGCTGCACTTACTCCTATTAATACCTCATCTGTTAAATCCAAAAAGTTTCCACCTAAACAAATTACTCCTTGAAGCTTTTTTTCTTTAATAAAACCTAATAAGGTATCTATATCATTTTCATTATTATGATGCTGCAAAATCATTGTGTACCCAGCTCTTTCTACCTCTGTACTTACGGTTTTTAAAATTTCAGAGAAGAAAGGATTAAATACACCTTTTACTAAAATGCCAATATTTCTTGTATTTGTTTGCTTTAATACTCTAGCACTGTTATTGGGAATATAGTTATTTTTCTTTATAACCTCTAGCACCTTCGCCCTTGTTTCATCCCTAACATCTGGATGTTCGTTCAACACTCTAGATACAGTGCTCACACCAACATTGGCAATTTGCGCTATGTCTTTAATGTTCATAGGCATTTCTCCCAATTCTTCATTAACTTATGTTTTTTATCATTACCTCAAATTTTGTACACTTTATCATTTGGTATCCTTTTCGGTAACGTTTTCAATATCATAATAAACTAGTTTAATTTAAAAATCAACTGCTTTTTATTAATTTAGTATATTTTTACAAAAAATACTGATTATATTCATTGTGCACTTTTTACATTTTAAACCGCGTCTAACAATCAAATCATTGTGAAGTTTTATCTCCTTATAAAACTTTATTAATATAAATTTACTGTAGTTTCCTATTAATGCTTCTATTTGTTTTCATATAATTTCTTGTACTGGGAACTATAGAATTATATAAGATAGATGATAAAATAAATTTAATAATGTGACTTGTTTTTTCTTTACTTATACAAAAACAATTATTATAATTGTAGCTACGGCCTTATTTAGAAATAATTTACATTTTTAGTTTTAAATACAAGGAGGATAGTTAAATGATCTATACTGTAACTTTAAACCCATCTTTAGATTATGTTATGCATTTAGATCAAATGAATGCTAATTCTGTTAATAGAAGCAATAAAGAAGAGATATATCCTGGTGGTAAAGGTATTAACGTTTCAATTGTACTTAATAATTTACGTATTCCTAATAAAGCACTAGGTTTTATTGCTGGTTTCACAGGCAAAGAAATTGAGAATATAATGAAACAATTAGGGGGAAATACTGATTTCATCTTACTTGATCGTGGTATTTCTAGAATTAATGTAAAGCTAGAAACAGATAACGAAACAGAAATTAATGGTATAGGACCGCAAATTACACCTAGTGACTTAAAGGAACTATATAGCAAATTAGAACAAATTGAAGAAGGTGACTTCTTAGTCTTAGCTGGGAGCATTCCAAAAAGTGTCCCAGATAGTATTTACAAGGACATCATGAAAATGTTAGCTAATAAGAATATTAACGTGGTAGTGGATGCTACTAAAGACTTGCTCCTTAATGTACTCCCATACAAACCATTTCTTATTAAACCAAACCATATTGAATTAGCTGAAATGTTCAATGTCACACTTAATTCGCATGACGATATTATTACCTATGCGCGTAAGTTACAAGAAATGGGTGCTCAAAATGTACTTATCTCTATGGGCGGGGACGGTTCTATCTTAATCACCAATGAAGGTGAAGTGATTAAATCTTCGGCTCCAGAAGGCACAGTTATTAATACTGTAGGTTCTGGTGATTCTATGGTGGCAGGATTTATCGCCGGCTATCTTAAATCTAAAGATTTAAAGCAGGCTCTTAAGCTGGCTACAGCAGCAGGTAGTGCAACGGCCTTTTCTACCTGGCTTGCTACGAGGGATAAAATTGACGACCTACTTTCTAATGTATAATTCAAAACTAGGAGGCTATAATGAGAATTGCAGATTTACTTAATACCGAAAGCATTGACCTAAATTTCAAAGTAAATTCTAAATCAGAAGCAATCAATCATTTAGTGGACTTAATGTATGCCACCAATAATATCAGCGATAAAGAAGTTTATAAATCAGCTATTTTAGCACGTGAAGATTTAAGTACAACTGGTATAGGAGAGGGCATTGCGATTCCTCATGCTAAAACGAGTGCTGTAAAAAAAGCGACTCTTGTAGCTGCTGTCAGTAAAGAGGGTGTTGATTATGAAGCTTTGGACGGAGCTCCTTCACACTTATTTTTTATGATTGCTGCTCCAGATGGTGCTAATAATACACATCTAGATGTACTTTCTAGGCTATCTACAATTCTTATGGATTCTAAATTTAGAGAAAGACTTATTCATGCTAACAGTCCACAAGAATTTTTAAAGCTTATTAATGTCAGAGAAACTGAAAGGTTTGGAGATGTAACAGATAAGTCTGAAATACTTACTCCTACTAATGCTGTTAAAGAAACTAACACTTATACTGTTCTTGCTGTTACAGCTTGTCCTACTGGCATCGCTCATACTTATATGGCAGCTGAAGCACTACAAAACAAAGCAGCTGAAATGGGGATTTCATGTAAAGTAGAAACAAACGGCTCAGGTGGTATTAAAAACGCTCTTACTGCTGAGGATATTGAAAATGCAACTTGTATCATCGTTGCTGCAGATAAAAATGTAGAAATGAACCGCTTTGATGGTAAAAAAGTAATCATTACCAAAGTAGCCAATGGTATTCACAAAGCCGAAGAACTTATTACTAAAGCCGCTCAAGGTGATGCACCTATTTATCATGCAAAAAATGATAGTCATGTAGGTACTCCTAACGATAGTGAAACGCAATCTAGCGAAGGTCTTGGGCGCCAACTTTATAAACACTTAATGAATGGAGTTTCTCATATGCTTCCATTCGTTATTGGTGGGGGTATCCTTATAGCACTTGCTTTTTTAATTGATTCCCTACTTGGATATACTGGTAACCTAGGTTCTAATTCAACTGCTGCAACTTGGTTTAAATCTATTGGTGATACTGCCTTTGGATTTATGCTTCCTGTACTTGCAGGTTATATTGCTATGAGTATTGGCGAGCGTCCTGCTCTTGTAGTTGGTTTCGTTGGAGGTATGTTAGCTAATTTAGGTGGCTCAGGCTTCTTAGGGGCACTTATTGCTGGTTTTGTTGGTGGCTATTTAATGGTAGGTCTTAAGAAATTTCTTTCTGCCTTACCTCAAGCTCTCGAAGGATTAAAACCAACTTTATTATATCCTGTACTTGGCGTTGGTTTAATCGGTGTGGCTATTACATTCATTATTAATCCACCTGTTGCTTTTATTAATACTTGGCTTACAAATACACTTTTAAATATGGGGACAACAAGTGCCATATTAGTTTGTACCATTCTTGCTGCTATGATGGCCATTGATATGGGTGGTCCATTTAACAAAGCAGCTTACGTAGTAGGTATTGCTGCTTTAGAGGCTGGCAACCTTTCACTTATGGCTGCCGTTATGATTGGAGGTATGGTACCTCCGCTATCTATTGCACTCTGTACAACCTTCTTCAAAAATAGATTTACAGAAAGGGAACGTCAATCAGGTATTGTTAACTACGTTATGGGACTTTCCTTCATCACCGAAGGTGCTATTCCTTTTGCAGCATCTGACCCATTAAAAGTTATTCCTGCCTCTGTTATTGGCTCAGGGATTGCCGGTGCACTTTCAGCCTTATTTGGTTGTACACTTAATGCACCTCATGGTGGTATTTTTGTACTTCCAGTAATCGGAGAGCCACTTTGGTACTTTATATCATTAGTAGTTGGCTCAATCATAGGTGCTATTATTCTTGGTTTCTTAAAGAAACCTATTAAACAAATAGTTAACCACTAAAAGAGGAGATTTTCAATTCTCCTCTTTTCATTTTATCCACAATTGCCTATATGATTTTAGGAACTGTCCCCAATTTCCATCCTATTTATCCCCTTATTAATAAGACCTGTCCCTCCCCTCTGTCCCTCCCCTTCTCTTTGTTTAACTTCTATCTTTTTTTAGTGAAACATGCCAGCAGCAATTATAGTGCTGTGGGGCCATGCTGTGACTTGGAAATGTTTATATAAAATAAATGTTTAAAAGGATACTCAAACTGCTGGTAAAAAATAGCGCTAGAAGATTTCTAATTCTTCTAGCGCTATTTTTGCTGCTATAAATACTTCTAAGGCTATTTTAATAGGTTACCAGCTAATTCTTTAGGTAGATTTAACTTCAATTTAATAAGTCGTATCATTATACTTATCTTTATGATTTCCATTCTTCCTAGTGCATTACTCATTTCTACCATCATCTAAAATACAGCCTCAAATCTAAGAGAGGATATTACTCATACTGCCATGCAAATTAATGATATAACCTCCTCTACTTTATCAACACTTTTAGAACATGAATCTTCTATTCTTACCGTGCTAAGTAATGCTACATCATTACTTAACTATGAAGACTCTTCTAAATCCAAGGATTCTATTACTAATATACTTAAATATATTGTAGATGAAAATAGTTTTATTGCTGGTATTTCTATCAAAGCCGAAGGCCATGAAAGATTTTTTTCTTACCCTAATAGCCAGCTTAATAAACTTACTAGTAAAGATTTAGATAGTAACTATTTTTATAAGTTAGCTCAAAAAAACAAGGAGACTGCTATATCAGCCCCTTATTTTGATAGTTTATCTAAAGAACTTATTATCACCATTACTTCTCCCACTTTAAGTGATTCCAATGAATTTTTAGGAGCAATTAACCTTGATATTAGTATGGGCACTTTTTCTAATTATCTTAATACTGCTTTAGAAAAACATAAAGTTAAAGATTTAGGTGAAAAATCTTCCCAGATAGCTTCTATACTCACTACCTTACAAGCTATCTCTAGGAAAATTAATCTTCTTGCCTTTAATGCTTCTATAGAAGCTACTAGAGCGGCCAAGCACGGTAAAGGATTTGCTATTATTGCCCAGGAAATGCAACAATTAGCTGATATCTCTCTTAGTTTCACACAAAGTATAAAAGCTATCTTATTTAATTATATTTCACCATATTCTCTACTGCCTTCACCCATGCGTGTTTTGGATCATCGTTTGGTGTAAGCTTTCTACCGCTTTTACCCGCCATTACCCATAAGTAATAAATAGAGTAACCTGGTGCTGCTGCTACTGGGTGGTAGCCTTCTTTAATGGCTATGGAATCACCATTTCTCACCATATAACTTTCATTTAAACTAAAGTCACCATTATACATAACTTGAATTCCAAAGCCTTGACTTGGATTCACACGGAAGTGATAAATCTCTTCCATGTCTACTTCATATGGTAAGCTATCTGTATCATGTTTATGAGAAGGATAACTAGACCACTGACCTGGGCACCCGTAGGTTTCACCTAATACAATTTTATCTACTTTACCTTCAAATTTTGTTGTGATAATATCATTTACATCTCTTTGCCAATTAAGCTGACCACGGTGCTCCGTTACTACTTCTTCTGGTTCTACTACAAATGGCTCATACTTCTTATCAGCTTTTACTTTGCAAACTCCAATTTCTAAGGCTCCTTCTCCTACAGCTGTTACTGTATATGCTGCGTCTCTTGGAATATAAATGGTTGTTGGTTTTCCTGAAAAGACATCTTTTCTCTTTCCTTTTCCTAAAGCGCTAAATTCGCCTGCCACAACATCACAGGTTCCAGATAAAATAACTAAGCCTAACTCATACTCTCCTGACTCAAGCTCAATTTTCTCGTCTTTTTGTAAGTGAATCATACCAAAACCAATTACCTCAAGCCCTGCTTCTGTATCTACAACTTCCCCATACCCTTTTATTTCTGTCTTTCCATAAAAACGTTTCATATAGGTTTCTCCTTTTAATCATATGTATGTCTTAAATTATAGTTTATTTAATTGGGTATTCCAATGAATCCTCTTTACATCATGACAAATAAAATCATTTTTGGGGATTCTTATCAAGTTTCGCAATAATCAAATATAAAATATACCTTATCATCCAAAGATATTATTCCCTATTAAATCAAAGAGGCTACTTTTATTTTGACACGTCCCTTCAAGGTAAACAGTTTTAATTATTTAAACTGTCTACCTTAGAGGGGCATACCACTTCTAAGTAGCCTCTTCTATTTTGATATCTTTTTTATATATCTTTTTATACATACATTCCTTACATATCTTGTTTTGTACATATCTCATTATATATCTCTACTACATAGTTTTGCTACATATCTAGCTTCATCATTGCATATATTGCTTTATTACATTAGTGGTGCAAACAAACGTAAAATCGAGCGTATTAATCTGGCCCAAATACTAATATTTTTACAATCTTCCAGTGTAATAGGTGTACAAATTTCTAGCATTTTTAAATAATCCTCTTTAACCTCAAAGACTGTTTTATTTTGGTACACCAAAGTTGCACACTCGAAATGTAGATATAAACTTCTATAATCCATATTAATACTACCAACTACGGCTACCTCATCATCTGAAACCACTGTTTTAGAATGAATAAAGCCTGGGGTATATTCATAGATTTTGATACCAGCTTCAATAAGCTGTTTATAATAAGCTCTTGTTACAATGTGTACATACCACTTATCTTCTTTATGCGGTGTTACAATTCTTATATCCACTCCACTTTTAGCAGCTAAGCTTAATGCTGTGACCATTTCATTATCTACAATTAAATACGGTGTACTGATATACACGTAATCCTTTGCCTTATGTAGTAAATTAAGGTACACATTTTCGCCTACTGTTTCACGGTCCAATGGACTATCACCATAAGGTTGTACGTACCCATCAGATTCAAATGGTTCTGGATGATAGGTATGAGGCTTAAACATTTCATAATCATCATATTTATTCGTATTAAATGCCCACGTTTGTAAAAACATCATTGTAAGATTCCATACTGCATCACCTTTTAGCATAATGGCTGCATCTTTCCAGTGACCAAATCTCTCAACGGCATTGATGTATTCGTCTGCTAGATTGATACCTCCCATATACCCTGTATGCCCATCAATAACTGTTATTTTTCTATGATCACGATTATTAAGTATGACATTAAGCACAGGGGCAAGAGGATTGAAAACCATACACTGAATACCCTTCTCTCTTATTTTCCTTTCGTATTTATAAGGCAAAGTCTGTAAACAGCCTATATCATCATAGAGCACTCTAACATCAACACCTGCTTTTGCTTTTCTTTCTAGAATTTCTAAAATGGTATCCCACATCTTACCTTCCTGAATAATAAAGTACTCCATAAAAATAAAGTGTTCTGCTTTTTCTAGCTCCTCTATTAAACTATCAAAAAAAAGTTCTCCTGGACTTAAATATTTAGTAGTTGTATTTTGATATACTGGGAAAAGTGCATAATCTTTAATGTACTTGGTTTGATTAGCAATATGCTTGTCTTTTTGCTCCAAATCTTCTATAATCTTTGGGTCTTGTCTAAGGTGTGGTGTAGTACGATAGTAAATTACCTCTAAGCGTTTAGTAAGCTTTCTACCTAATCTATTATTACCGGCCAAAATATAAAAGAACCCCCCAAACATAGGAAATAGCATAATCGGAATAGCCCAAGCTAATTTATAAGATGGATTATCCTTTTTACTTACTAAATGTACTACTACAATCATACTTAGTAATATTGAAATACCGTAAAAATAAATAAAATAATTACTTAATTTCAAAATTACCCCTATGATTAAAGCAAGCTGAAAAAGAATTAGCAGTCCTACAATAACCATTCGACTAAAAATAAAACTTAACACTCTTCTCATTTAAACTTTCTCCTACTTCTAATCAAAAATAAATCTTATAGCCTTATCAATCCAATCACTAGATATATGATTTTCTCCGTATTGCATATCTCCTTGCACTAGATGATTACCTAAAGATAAACCATGACCGCCTCTTCTATATACATGTAACTCTACAGGAATATCTTCCTTAACTAAAGCACTAGCAAAAAGTAAAGCATTTTGAACTGGTACAGCCCCATCCTCATAAGTATGCCATATAAAACTTGGAGGTACATCTTTAGTGACTTGTTTTTCTAATGAGACAAATTCTAGTAAATCTGTACTTTTATTATCCCCTAATAAATTATTCATAGAACCTTGGTGAGCGAATTCACCACTTGTAATTACTGGATAACACAAGATTAGCTTATTAGGTTTAACCTTTTCACGATCAGCTCCAATATAGGCATCTAAAAAAGATTTATTCCAAAATGTTCCTACACTTGCACATAAATGTCCTCCTGCTGAAAAACCACATACAGCAATTTGAGCTTTATCAATCTTCCATTCCTCTGCATGCTCTCTAATATAACCTATAGCTGTTAATGCTTCACATAAAGATTGAGGAAAACGCGCTGGTGCTGGACTATAGTGTAAAACAAAAGCACATATGCCTTGAGTTAAAAACTTAAGTGCTACTGGTTCAGCTTCTCTTTCAGAAGTATAGGCATATCCACCACCTGGTAATATTAATACGGCTGGCCTGATACGCTCTATTCCTTGGGCTTCATGTGTATCTGGAATATAAGCTAATAATGTTGCTGTACTTTCTGAAGCTCCTTCGGTTTTTATGGTTATTTTTTTCTCAAAGTATTGCATCTAATCCACCTCTACTCATAATAGTATCTATCATTTCATTATAAAATATTTTATCTTTATTTTATATTATCACTTTTACATAAAAAATATATGTGCCCTTATATGTTCTTATCTGCTAGTATCCTTCTTGTATTTGCATAAATCACTTAATGTCTTATTATAACAATTGTGTAGTAAATCCATTGCTGTTATAAAAATACACCCATTCCCAATTTCTGCTGGTGTATAGCCAAAATTAATTGTCCGTTTAATCAGTTGAGCATACATTTCACTTTCTGTTAGTCTTCTACCAAACTCCTTTTTACAACTATTTAATAACAGAGCAAGAGCCCCCGCTACATGAGGAACAGCCATGGATGTTCCTGACATTTTAGCATAGGTTCCATTTAGATAAGTGGATAAAATGTCTACTCCAGGTGCTACTAAATCAAGAGGATGTTCTCTTTTGACTTGTTTATTAAGCTCTTCATAATCTGCTGAACCCACTGAAATACATTCATCATAGTCTGCCGGATATGAAACCATAGGTAGACCCTCTACATTCTCGTTTGCTGCTGCACATACCACTAATATGTTATGCCTAATAGCTTCCTTAATTGCTTCATGTAACATTTCATCATCTACCTCTCCCCCTAAAGATAAGGAAATGATATCAACATTGACATTAATAGCATAATAAATAGCGTTAATAATCCAACTGTATTTAGCCAGTCCTCTTTTATCACTAGCCTTTAAAATCATTAAATTAGCTTCTGGCGCCACGCCTACTACACCCACTCCATTCATGCTTGCAGCAATTATGCCACACACATGAGTTCCGTGCCCATTATAATCCTTATATATATTAGCATTTCCTTCATCCTCATCTGTAAAGTTTTTTCCACCTATAATCCTATCTCTAAGTTCTATATGCTCTATATCACAGCCAGTATCTATAACTGCAATAGTAATTCCCTTCCCCTTTTCTCCTTGCCCCCATAGTGTTGAGGCCCCTATCAAATCTACTCCTTTAGGTAATTTATATACAACTTTTTGAATCTCTATTAACTCATAATTAGCAAGCTTCATTGTAGAGTCTGACATTGCTACAAACCTCCTTCCCTATCTCTATTATATTATGAGACTCCTTTATAGTTTGTACCATTAAGCAAGCTATAAATAGTATTTTATTTTATGAATATTTCCAATTGAAATAGCGTATTTTATAATATATAATGAATAAATATTATATATTATAAATTTTTATTCAAAAGGAGACTATTATGCCTATACAAAAATTTAATGTCTATGTGGATGGTCAAGCTGGTACAACTGGCCTCAAAATAAATGAATGTTTACAACATCACCCCTGTATTAATATTCTGAAAATTGAAGAGCATAAAAGAAAAGATCCTATTGCCCGTAAAGAAATAATTAATGCTGCTGATATCGTTTTTCTTTGTCTTCCTGATGCAGCTTCTATAGAGGCAGTTTCAATGATTGATCCTTCTAACACACATACCAAAATCATTGATGCTAGTACTGCACACCGTACTCACTCAGAATGGACGTATGGTATTCCTGAACTAAGTACTGATGCAAGATCTGCTATTAGCCATTCTACACGCACTACTGTACCTGGTTGTTATGCAAGTGCTTTTATTTTACCTTTATATCCACTTGTACAATCTGACATTATTCCAGCAGATTATCCTATTGCTTCTCATGGTATATCTGGCTATAGTGGCGCGGGAAAATCAGCTATACTAGAGTATACTGATCCTCAAAAAGATGAGCTTTACCCTACCTATAGTACCCCTAGACATTATGCTTTAGGACTTCATCATAAACATGTGCCAGAAATGCAGCAAAAAGTAGGTCTCACCTATGCACCTATTTTTTCACCTATTATAGCTGATTACTATCAAGGCTTAGCAGTAGCCACTCAGATTCATACAAGATTGCTAGATAAAAAAGTCACACCACTTGATGTACATAGTTACTTAGCTAACCACTATAAAGGCCAAAACTTTGTAAAAGTAATGCCCTTTAATCCTTCTCAATGCTTAGATGAAAATTTCTATAATCCAATTGCATGCAATGGTACAAATAATGCAGAAATCTTTGTCTTCGGTAATGACGAGCAAATTCTAATACTTACTCGTTTAGATAATCTAGGAAAAGGCGCTTCTGGCGCTGCTATTCAAAATATGAATATTATGCTTGGCTTAGATGAAACTATCTCTCTTATATAACACTATAGGGACAGGTCTTAAAAATTAATTTTTAAGACCTGTCCCTATTTCATTAGCGTCATTTAAAGAACCGTCCCTACAGGCTACTATAGGCTACTATAGTTTGATTATTTGGACTGTCATAGGTGGTAAAGTAATTGTTGAAGTTAGTTTAACTTCTTTTTCTATTAAAAGGTCTACTCCTTTTATTTCTTTAGGCAAATTTATCTCCTCAGGTTTATCACTATTATTAATAAGCACTAAAATACTTTCTAAGCCTTTTGTTCTTGTAAAACCTAAACAATTGCTTTCACAAATGATAGTTTTGTAGTCTCCCACCTGAAGTGCAGAATGTGCTTTTCTTAATCTAATCATTTGTTTGTAAAAGTTTAAAAGCTCCTGGTCTTGTTTCTTAGTATCCCATTCCATACATTTTCTACATTCTGGGTCATTGCTACCCGTTAAACCTATTTCATCCCCATAATAAATATAAGGTACACCAATATAAGTAAATTGAAAGGCAAGCATTAATTGCATACGTTTCTTATCATTATCCGCTTCTGTTAAAAAACGTTTTGTATCATGACTGTCACAAAGATTCCAAAGTTGTCTTGTAATGCTCTCCATATAAATAGCCCTATTTTCAGATAAAATGTGATCAAAACGTTCTACACTAATACTTCTTTTAGCAAAGAAATCTGTTACTGCCCATTTGAAAGGATAGTTCATAATACCATCTAACTCATCTCCTTTTAGGAAAGAGGCAGCTTCATGCATAATTTCACCTATAACGATGGCATCCTTTTTAACAGATTTAACTACTTTTCTAAATACCTTCCAGAATTCATGGTCCACTTCATCACAAACATCTAATCTCCACCCATCTATATCCACTTCTTCTATCCAGTATTTTGCTACCTTTAAAAGATAAGCTTCTACTTCTGGATTATGTATTTGAAACTTAGGCATCTTTTTATGAGAGGTCCCAAAGGTATAATAATTCACTTCTTCTTGATCGATAGGCAAGCTATCTATATGATACCAGTCCTTATAAGGTGAAGCCTCTCCCTTTTCTATAACATCTTTAAAAGCAAAAAAGTCATCTCCTGAATGATTAAACACAGCATCAAAAACAACTTTTATGCCACGTTCATGACACTTTCTTACTAATTCTTTAGCAATTTCTACATCCCCAAACTGAGGATCAATTTTATAATAGTCCTTAGTATTATATTTATGATTTGAATTAGATTCAAAGATTGGCGTTAAATATAAAAGATTCACACCTAAATCCTCTAGATACTCTAAATGATTAATAATCCCTCTTAAATCTCCTCCAAACATAGTTCTAAGTCCAACTTTACTTCCCCAAGGCAAGGTATTTTCTGGATTAATAGTTGCATCGCCATTATCAAACCTATCAACAAAGATTTGATATACTACGGCCTGCTGTAACCACTCTTCCTCTTCATATAAATCTCCTTGGCAAATGTAAGCATATTGGAATGGTGTCAAATACTCAAAGGAGTCCACCTCCTCCTGACCTCTCTCATCTAGAAAAGCTTTCTTGCCTTCAGTATCTATCATCTCGAAGAAGTATTTATATCTATTTCTAAAGCAAGAGATATCTACACTCCAAAAATCAAAAAGTTCTGTGCTTGTATAAAGCTCTAATGGTTCCTTTTGGAACTGACCATAATCATCATAGCGGTCTCTAAAGTACACATTACATTCTTTCAAATCTCCTCTTGCTGCTCTTAAACGAAGTGCTAACGTATCTTTATCTTTGCCATAGGCATAAGGTATATCTGTTGTATGGTAAATAGCATATTTATTCATTTCTTTTCCCCCGATTAGCTTGATTTTGATTTGATTATAGCAAAGTAATCTTTAAATTTTTGTCTATAATTTATATAATTTGTTTCTTTTTCATTCAACTTAAAAAGTGTATACTAAAGTATATATAACTTATAGATTGATTCACAAAATTACCTTTAACCCAAAACTATACCTAAGTAAAGGAAGGAAAAATGAGAGATATATTTGTTTCTGATGATTACTTCTTTAATCTGGAGGTCTCTCTTATTATGGAGACAAGAGATAAAGAAAAGTTATTAAAGCTAGTAAGACAAAAACACACATGGGAAATTCAAGATAGCTTACCAGTCTCTACTAAACGTAATGACTTATTAATATGGAATGTGCTATACACTAGAGAAATTATAAAAAATGGGATTTCCAAGCAGTATCTTCATCCTGTTTATAATAAGTACTATAAATCTATACAGCTGCTTTCCACTCTTACTGAACTACAAGATCTTGAGTGCAAAATGATTCATTCTTATTTTGATATTCTTATACACTCTTTAGAGGCTACTGGACATACTATGATTAACCAAATGATTAGTTATCTCTATTTACATATAGAAGATAAAATTGTCTTATCAGATATGGCAGCTGCCGTTAACCTCTCTATAGGATATATGTGTCAGTGTTTTAAAGATGCTTTAGGCATGTCTATCATGAACTATAATAAAAAAATCAAAATTGAACGTGCGCAAATACTACTTACTAGTACCAACTATAGCATTTTAGAAATCGCTACTTTATTAGGCTTTTGTGATCAAAGTAACTTTTGTAAAACCTTTAAGAAAATGACTGGAATAGCCCCTTCTAAATACCGTGCTTCTAGTACCAAATAGACCTTAACCTTATCTTATATTTATATATTTAAAATCTAAGATGATAACCATTAAGAGAAAATGAGAAGGGTTAGCTATACATTTACTTTATACACGAAAATAGACATAGCCTTTAAATGTTTATACATTCATGGCTATGTCTATTTTTTGTTCACTATATTTTACCTAGCTTTGTATCTCTCTTCATATATTATTTACTACGTGTCATCTTTGCTTTACTACTTAATACAGTCTTAATTATTTTACTATCTGCGTTTCATTTTATTTTCAAGATTGTCTATACCCTGCATTGTTTTATCAATAACCTTTTCAGCACCTTTTTTCACAGCTTCTACACCCTCAGTTGCTTTTTGGCCAAGATATTCACTTCCTGCAAGAGCTTTGTATCCTAGGTCTTCAATGCCATCTAATGCTTTATGACCTAGGTTCTCAGCATCATCCATTACATGATGTGCTATATTTTGTACATCTTTTTTGTATTTTCCTAATGTGTCTTTTTTATCTTGCATTAAAATCACCTCTTGTAGGTATTATTCGCCACTTACGATTTTGTATACATATAAATTTAATAAAACTAACCATTATCTTGTGGATGAATGTTATTCCTCTATAAGCAAATTTCCTTTCAACAATATAATACTCACAACCAAGCCTGTAACAAAACTAAATGCATGTATAATAATTGTCGTATAATTACCACTTACAAAACTACCCACAAAAAAATATACCATAATATATATAAATGCAGGATTATGCCATGAAAACAAAAATTCATTGGGGTACCTGAGCCATAACACTAGAAGCAGGGCAAACATGGCATAAATTGCAATTGAAGAACCGTTCCCATTTGTACATTCATTCATATAACCATAAAACAAAAGACTTGCCACAATATCGGATGAGGCATAAATCAACAACATTTTAAGTGAACCTAATCTTTTCTCAAGAAAGCTCCCAACACATATTAAAGCGCCTATATTTGCAACTAGATGCAATAAACTAGCATGCAAAAAAGAAGCGGTAAATATTCTGTATACCTGTCCGTTTAACTTCCTAAACCCACTACCGGATAATGAATTAAAAACCGCATGATCGCCCACACATGTATTTACTACATAGACTAATATAAAAACTATGGAAATGGAAATGGTAACAATATTGTTATATGTAAACCTTCTTAATTTTTTCATATAGATTCCTTTCAAATCTAAATTTTTCTCTCATTATATCAAATAAGCAACCCACATTATACATTTTTCTGAAAATTTATATTTTTACTTGCATTGATTTTACCTTTTGTAGGTATTACTTACTACTTATAATTTTACATATATTAAATTTAAATAAAGTACTACTACAATTTGTAGCATAAGAATTGCTGGCATACCATATTTAAAGTACCAGTGTTTTGTTTTATGTCTGAACTTTTTCATGCCTATAATACTCCCGATACTTCCTCCTAAAATAGCTATTGTAAATAAAGCTTTTTCAGAAATACGATATTTACCTTCTCGGGCTTTCTTCTTGTCTAACCACATACTTAAACAACCTAGAATATTTATTAATAGTAAGTATCCTACTATCATTGTTGCTATCTTCATGAATTATCCTCACTTTTTCTTTTTAGTTTATAACACTTCAACTATATTATTAATACCAGTTTAGTTATCCTTCTTTATACTGTCAACAATGCTTATCCTTTTTTGCCACTAGGCAGTAAAAAGTCTCTTTATTTTAGAATGACTTGTTCTAAAATAAAGAGACTTTTTACTTACTGTTATATCAATTACTACTACTACTACTATATGTCTAAGAGATTCTTTATGATTTACCCTGTCGAAAAGTAAAAGTCTTATAAAGATTTTTTCTCCATAAACCCAAATAACTGTTCTCTTGTTGGCAGACCTTCATTGTCTCCCTTATGCATCACTTGAAGTGCACCAATAGCATTCGCTCTATCTGCACATTCGCTTACATCCTTGTTTTCTAAAAGTCCACTGATGAAGCCAACAGCAAAACCATCTCCTGCGCCTACTGTATCGATTACTTTCTCAACGTGGTAACCATCGATGTATGCTTCCTCTGTTTGAGTCTTTACATATGCGCCTTTTGGTCCCATCTTAATAACCACATTTTGTACACCATGGCTTAAATAGAAATCTGCAATATCTTTTTCATTATCAAAGCCAGTTAAGATTTTCCCTTCTGAAATACCTGGAAGTACTGTATCACATCTAAATGCAATTTTATTAATAGTAGCTACCATATCAGTTGAATCTTTCCATAAGCTTAGTCTTAAGTTCGGATCAAATGAAGTTGTTAAGCCATTGTTTTTTGCCTTCTCTATAAGATAAAGTAATGTAGCTCTTGAAATATCTGAAATAGCTGGGAAAATGCCTGTTAAGTGGAAGTGATTAAAACCACACATATCAATTTCATCTACATCATCCACTTTTAAGTTAGAAGCCGCAGAACCATTACGATAGTAAGCTACGTCTGGATCTCCAACTGAAGTTTTCCCTTTAAGCTGGAAAGCTGTTGGATAATGATCATCGAAACAAATAAAACTTGTATCAATGCCTTCACCTTTTAAGAAATCAATTAAGTATTTACCGAATGGATCCTTCCCTAATTTGGTGATGTAACATACTTCATGTTCAAGTCTTTTTAGACCAATGGCTACATTCATTTCAGCCCCTGCAGCTGATCTTGTAAAACTTGTTACTGTATCTAAAGTGCCTTCTGTTTCTGCAATAAATAATGCCATAGGTTCCCCTACCAAAATTACTTTTGACATTTTACGTCCTCCTATTTTTTTATATTGGTAATAGTTTATAGTTCACTAACTTTTATATTTTAGGTACGATGATGTCTAGTCCTTCAATATCTTAAAACATGTTCGTTACTATAAAGATTATTCCATTGGCTATTCATTTTATCTTGTTTTAGTGCCACATTGACTAATTATTGTCAAAAAAAATACGACTAAAGCCACATTTGATTTTTTGTGTTTTAATCGTTTGTCATAATTAGGGTGCATAATAAGGGTATACACCCTAATTCTTTAGGAGTGTCTCTATATGGTACTGTTACTATAGAGACTTAGCGCATTGCACTAGGATAAAGGGTTATATGTTTCGCTAATAACTTATCTTTGAACGCGACCAGAACCATCTCCGCCAGCAAGAGATTGAACCTCTGCTACTGATACACGGTTAAAGTCACCTTCGATTGTGTGTTTTAAACATGAAGCTGCAACTGCAAATTCGATTGCTGCTTGTGGTTCATAGTTGTTAACTAATGAGTAGATAAGACCACCGCCAAATGAATCTCCTCCACCTACACGGTCAACAATACGTACTGCATATTTTTTAGAGAAGAAGTAATCTTCGCCGTTGTATAACATTGCTGCCCAGTTGTTATCACTAGCTGAGATTGATTCTCTAAGAGTGATTGCTACATATTCAAATCCAAATCTATCTTTAAGTTGCTTAGCTACATCTTTATAACCATCATGGTTAACTTCGCCTTTTGTTACGTCAGTACCTGCTGCATGAATACCAAATACATCTGCTGCATCTTCTTCATTAGCAATACATACGTCTACATATTCCATAAGTCCAGCCATTACTTGACCAGCTTTTTCTCTTGTCCATAATTTTTTTCTATAGTTAAGGTCACAGCTTACTTTAACACCTTTAGCTTTAGCTGCTTTACAAGCTTCTAAACAGATAGCTGCTGCATTGTCACCTAATGCAGGTGTGATTCCTGTAAAGTGGAACCATGTTGCACCTTCAAAGATTTCATCCCAGTTGAAGTCAGCTGTTGTTGCTTCCATGATTGAAGAATGATTTCTATCATAGATTACTTTTGAAGGTCTTTGAGAAGCACCTTTTTCTAAGAAGTAAATACCAATTCTTTCTCCACCACGAGCAATGTGTTTTGTTTCTACACCATATCTACGAAGATCGTTGATAGCTGCTTGACCGATTTCATGTGCTGGTAATTTTGTAACGAATTCTGCATCTAAACCATAGTTAGCAAGAGAAACTGCTACGTTAGCTTCTCCACCACCGTATGTAGCTTGGAATTGATCTACTTGGTTAAATCTTAAGTATCCATTTGGTGCAAGTCTTAACATAATTTCGCCGAAAGTTACTACTTTATTGTTCATCGTTTATTCTCCTATTTATTAATTTTAAACAAATTTATTAATTAAGTTTGCTAGCTCTATCCGGTTATTCTTAGAGTCCAATAGCTAAGAAATTTTATAGGTCTAGTACTTTGTATAGTCTAAGTTATTATTGCTAGTGAGTTATTTAACAGTGTTTATGTAATTCAAAAGACTCTTTGTTGTTAGTCACGTCTTTTAATAATTTGTACTTTAATCAAGTATTTAAAATTGCTAGTTTATGTTCTAGGCTGCCATTATTTTTGTAATAAGTGAATAGCAAATCCACCAATTTCTTCTTGTAAATAAATAGCTGCAAGTTTACCTTTTGCATTGTATTTAGCTGACTCTTCATTGATTTTAACGCCTTTAGCTTTAAGGTAAGCTACTGCTCTTTCAATGTAGTTTGTTTTGTATGCAATATGACCTTTTGCTCCAAGATATGGAGATTTCATAACTTCAATACCTTTACCAGCAAAAATTGAGCTATTGCCTTCTTTAACTGATGTATTGAATAAACCATCGAAACCTGCTGCGATTTCTGAAGCTGCTGCTTCTGAATCTGCGTTGATACCAACGTGTGCAAGTTCAAAGCCTAACATTTGTGTTACTGCTTCTTTTGTCATTTCTGTGATTTTATCAAATTCTCCTGCTGCTACTAAGCTAGGATCTACCATCCAGCTACCACCACAAGCAATGATTTTATCAAATGATAAGTAGTCATTAAGGTTTTTAGCATTGATTCCGCCTGTAGGCATGAATTTCATATTTGTATATGGGCCAGCCATTGATTTAATAAGTTTAATACCACCAACTGCTTCAGCTGGGAAGATTTTTACTACGTTAAGACCGAGTTCGATAGCTTGCTCAACATCTGATGGGTTAGCACAGCCTGGTGTAACAGGGATTCCTTTATCTACACAATATTTAACTACTTTTGGATTAAGTCCTGGACTTACGATGAATTTAGCACCAGCTTCCACTGCTTCATCAACTTGATCGGTTGTAAGAACTGTACCTGCTCCAATTAACATTTCTGGATATTCCTTTGCCATAATGCTGATTGCTTCTTTTGCACACGCTGTTCTAAAAGTTACTTCCGCAACTGGAAGACCTCCATCACATAATGCTTTTGCAAGTGGTTTTGCTTCTTCAATTTTATTAACTACTACTACTGGTACAATACCATATGCACCAATTTGCTCAAGAACGTTACTCATTACCCCTGGCCTCCTTGTAGACTCCTAAATATTTTACTTAATTTCTTTAAATCTGATTATTTCAATTATAATCAAATTATATATTATTATTTTTTATATGTACAGTTATTTTAACACTTTTTTTAAGACTTATGTTGGCGATTTACATAAAGTTTGATATAAATTGCTACATATTAAGTGCTATTCTAATATTTTATTTTGGTATCCTTACTTATTTTTATTTATATTAAAAATCCTCCTTAATAGTCTACTTATTATTTGTTATACAATATATTTGTATTTTTTAGATAAAACTGTACTTTTTTTATTTATTTATACACTAATTGTGCTATACTTATAAGTATTAATAATACTTAGGGGGTAACTATGAAAACCATTTATGATAATATTGAGATGTTTACAAGTATCCTAGACTTATTAGAAAATCACCTTGGTACTAACTGCGAAATTGTACTTCATGACAACACAAAAGAATATGAGCATAGTATAGTAGATATTCGTAATGGCTATATTACAGGCCGTAAGGTAGGGGATTGTGGTGGTAACTGGGGGCTAGAGGTACTAAGCAAGATGATCTCTGATACATCCATTTACAACAAAATTGTACATATGCGAAATGGTAAAATCATTCGTGGTTCCTCTATGTTTATACAAGACGATGCTGGAACAAATATTGGTGCCATTTGTATTAACATGGATATAACAGACACCCTAAAATGTGAGGAATATCTCAAACAATTTAACAGGTATTCTACACCTGCACCTTCTTCTAACGAACTTTTCACTACAGATGTTAATCAGCTCATGGACAACCTTCTTACTCAATGTGAAAACATGTTTGAAAAACCAACCACTCATCTTAATAAGGATCAAAAAATGCAGATAATCAGTTTCTTAGATAGTAAGGGTGCCTTTCTCATTACTAAGTCTGGTGACCGTGTTTGTGAGTTTTTAAATATCTCTAAATTTACACTATATAACTACTTAGAAATAACAAGACAAAATCTAGAAAATGAATAAAACACAAAAAGGAATAGACCTCCTATAATGCTATCGGTCTATTCCTTTTATATAAGTAAAAAAATATAATCTCAATATTCAGGTATAACACCTGATTCCTTAAGCCTTCTTAATGCCAAGGTTTCTCTATAAACCCAAGGATTAATTTGTGTTCCTTTTTGTGTGAGAATGGCCTCATTCTTAGCAATCACTTCATCTAATTCTATCCATCTAGGTTCAAATTCTTGTTCTTCTTCATATTTATCTAGATGTTGCTTAGTCTTATTGGTTTTAACATTACAAAAATAATAATAAGAAGTCATTTCAAAGATGCCAGAAGTGTCAAATTGATTGGGGTTTCTTTGAACGATAATCCCTGCACGTTTCCCCATCTCTTCTATAATATATCCCGTTTCCTCAATCACTTCTCTACGTAAAGCTTCTTCATGACTTTCTTGCCTCTTAATACCTCCACCCGGGAATTTATAGTCTCCCTTATTCGTGTGTACCATGAGTATTTTATTGTCTTTTAAAACAATGGCTCTTACAGCCTGCCTTGTTGTTATTTTAATATTTCTACTTTCTATTTTTTGTATACCTAATATCTCATCAATGATCATAGACTCCTCCTTATCCCTTTTTGTCGTCTATCTCTTTATATTTAATATGCCTAACTATTAAATGTTTTATCAATAAATATATATTCCTTATTTTGCTATGCACAACGGTTTCGTTAATATTACCGAATATTTTATTTTATATTATCACATTTAACAAAGGATTAATAGATTATTGTTCACTATATTATTATGTTCTAAAAATTTTTTTACCTCAAATAAATTGCAAAACAAAAAAGCTCCGTACTAAATTTTTATGTACGGAGCTTTCCTTGTATTCATCATATTTTATGACTATTGAAGTCACCATGATAAATGCAAATTCATTCACTATTTTTTATCTAACGAAACAGTATCTTTGATACTAGGTATTCTTACTTCTACCTTAAATAAATCTCCATCTATACTAATAGTCATCTGACCTGCTTGGAGATGCATAAGACTTTGGGCTATGGCTAAGCCTAAACCAGAACCCTCTGTGGTTCTAGAGGCATCTCCCCTTACAAAACGTTCTGTTAACTCATTAGGATTAATGTTAAGTGCATCTTTTGAAATGTTCTTTATAATAAAAATCCCATATTCCCCTTCATTTAATACTTCAATATATGCTCTTGTATGTGGCAACGCATATTTACTTACATTAGAAAGTAGATTTTCCACTACTCGCCACATGTGTCTGCTATCACCTAATACCTTAACTGGTTTAACCTGACTTGTAATAAGCTGTAAGCCTTGTGCTTCTAATCTATCTGTATATTCCCCTACAGCTTGAAGTACTAGTTCATCTAACATAAAAGGTTCTAATTTAGCTTCTATATTGCCAGTGACTGCTTTAGATGCTTCCACTAAATCTTCAACAAGTTGCTTTAAACGACCACTTCTTTCATCAAGTATCCCTATATATTCTTTAGCCGTTTCATTATTAATCTCCTCTCCCTTTAACAAGTCAATATAACTAATAATTGAAGTTAAAGGTGTTTTTAAATCATGAGATACATTAGTAATCAGTTCAGCTTTTAAACGTTCACTTTTTACTGAGTGTTCTACAGCTTTTTCAAGACCTGTCCCCATAGTATTAATAGTATCTGCTAGATCTACTAATACTGGCAAGGCTTTTTCTAAGTGAATTTTATGATTAAGATCTCCTGATGCGATTGCTTTGGTACCCTCTAAAATACGTCTATAATCAAAGACTACTTTAAACATGCCAAGAGCTAGAACACCGCTCCAAGCTAGTGTTAATATGAATAGCACGCCAAAGGATTCTAATGCCAAGGTTCCCAATATAATAATCACTATAGCTACAGCATTAACACCAAGTATAATCACAACTACTGTAGTAAGTTTTCGCTCCGTCAGTAAATAATTCTTGAGTTGTTTGCTGAAACGGATAACACCAATGTATTCTTTTAAACTCTTGTTTTTTATATGCTTAATTAGGCTGCTTACTACTGCTAACCCAGTACCCACATAAATACTACTCACCACAAATACTAAACTAGCTAGGACTATACTTGCATAGCTACTTCCTTTTCCTATATAAGGTAAATAATTCACTAGGCTGAACGAATCATCTATCCCAATAATAGACGCTATAAAAGCCACAGTCATGATACCTAAGCCTATTAATTGAATTTCAAAAGGTACTTTATCAAAACTATTAAGACTAATCCCTTCTTTTTTACTACTTCTTCCTACTGCTATTACCCAATAAATAACTAATATAGCACCTATTATTGCTATATAAGCAATCATTTGATTAGTAATCTCTTTAAGCTTTTGGGCTTTTTCAAAATTCTGCTCATAGGCATAAAATACATCCCCGGCTTCAAGTGGTTGTTTAAGTGCCACATAAACTTTATACTGCCCCTCATCATCAAAGCCTTCACCAGTATAATAATCATGATGAGTTATTGTATTATTATTGTTCTCATATATGCCATATGCATTTACACCATTATAGAATCCATCACTATCATAACGCCCTAAATAATAGCTTCTATCATAAATATAATGACCATCACCTACTAAGTATACTTCTCTACTAGTTAAATCTTGAATGATGTTCTCTTCACCAATAGAAGCATCCATATTTGTAAGGACAACATTATCTTTAAGACTTTTAGCATAGAAATCCACATTTACATTATTTTTATTAATTGCATTATCTATGCTCATTAGATAATTTTGTCGGTCTTTTATAATCATTTTCTTAGCTGCTTCATCTGTTAAAGCCTCTGCATGAGCTTCCTTATATTTCTGAATATCTGCTTCTGTTATAGTATCTATAATGGCCTCATTTCTATAACGCACAATATAGTCCCTTACATAACCCGCCTTCCCAATAAAGGCATCATTAAAATAGTACGTATCATAAATGCTATTTTGACTGGGTGTTACTTGAATACTTAAAAAGCTAAACAGCGCTAAAAATCCTACTACAAAAAATCCTAAAACAGCAATAACCTTAAGCCAACTACTATAAATTAATTTTTTCCACCAGGTATCCACTACCCCACACCACCTTTATATACTTTGGTTCTTTGGGATTAATCTCAATTTTTTCTCTTAGTCTACGGATGTGAACAGCTACCGTATTCTCTGGTGCGAAAGGTGTATCGTGCCATACGTTTTCGTAAATCTGATGCATAGATAAGACCTGTCCCATATTAACCATGAGATATTGCAAAATTTTGTATTCTGTAGGAGTCAATCTTATTAATTCTCCATCTACATAAACCGTACTAGCACCTGTATCCATGCACAAACCACCTGTCATTAAAAGCTGAGGTGTTTGCTGCATAGCTCCTAGTTTGGTATAACGTCTAAGCTGAGACTTCACTCTTGCTAAAAGCTCAAAAGTATTAAAAGGCTTTGTCATATAGTCATCTGCCCCTAAATTAAGTCCTGCTATTTTATCCGTATCTTCACTTTTAGCTGATAGAATGATGATAGGAATATTTTTTTCCTGTCTTATTTTTAACGTAGCTGATAAGCCATCTAACTGAGGCATCATAATATCCATCAATATAAGATGAACCTCTTGCTTTTCTATGGTTTCCAAGGCTTCTACGCCATTATAAGCTTTCAAGACACGATAGCCTTCTTTTTGTAAATGAAGTGCTATAGAGTTAACAATAAGCTTATCATCATCACAAACTAATACGGTATACGTCATACGCTTTTCCCACCTTCTCTATATTCTTACGTTTATTATAACTGAGATTAGCCTCCTTTATAAATAGATTATAATAAAGTGATATTACAAAGGGCTAAATAGGTTTCTTACGATTCCTTAAGAATGGGTTTTTAGTTTATTCGTACATATAGGTTAATTACTATCAAAAAATAAAAGTACAATTCCCTTAATGAAACATTGCCCATTAAAGTAATTGTACTTTTTTTATGCATGATTAAATAATACAATTGGGGGGACCAATTTATTATGTATGCATCTTACTATATGCTTTATCTATTTTGTTACTGTTTTAAGCCATTCATTGTATTGCGTTTTTACTTCATCTTTTAAGTAACTACCATACCAGCTGTATTTATTTCTTCTTTCGTAAGAAATTTCATCCATGCTGTATTTTACTACACTATCTCTTCCAGAGAATACTGGTCTAAAATCACTACCGATTTCATAGAAGCGTGCCCATATAGTTGATTTTGGATCGTCTACAAGTACACGGTTTGAACCGAATTCAAGGCTGTAATCTGTTATAGTAGCCATTTTTTTGCCTTCAATTTTTACTTTATCAAGCCATGCCATACCTGCTTTAACAGCTTCTACAACTTCTTTACTTGGGTTTTCAAGTCTCATTAAGAATTGCATCACTCTTACACTTTCTTGCGTAGCAATAGATGGGATTTCATAAGCTCTACCGAAAGTAGGCTCAAGTGTTACTTCATCATATTGAGAAGCCCATGCTGTTCTAACACCATCTACTTCGATTTGTAAATCTAAAATACATTTGATTCCTTTATCAATGCATTTTTGTACTTCTGCAATTTTATTACCATACTCTTTAGTTACAAATTCATAACCTGGGTCTGCTTGTACAACATCAAGTAAAAGTTCAAGTACATTAGCCATAGCATTATCATTAATAGTGATGTTTTTAAAGTAACCTGTAGCTACTGGGAAGTACTGTGCCCAACCACCATTATCATATTGACCATCTACTAAATAATTAAGACCTTTCATAAAGCTTTCTGCATATTTTTTATTGCCTGTAGCTGTATACACTTTAGCTAAGAATCTCATTTGAGTAATGGTTGCATCATTATCAATTGTAGATTTAAGAAGTGTAGCTGATTGATCTTTAATTGACTGTGTCATATCCACAGCATCTACTACTTTCATCCAACCACCGTTGCTATTTTGGAAACCAACGATATTATCAGCTACTTTTTTAGCTGTAGCGCTGCCGTATTCACTATCCTCTTTGTTAAGTAAAGTACCAAATGTCCAGTCTCCACCTGTTTTAAAATCTTCGCCACCTTGTCTTGGGGTCATAATACAAGTTGCAACTAAGCGGCATCTTTTACTATCCCAACTTACACTAGCATCTAAACTTTCAAAGACAAATTTAACTGGTAAGTAAAGTGTCTTACCTCCATCTTCATTAGTTACAAGCTCTGGCGCGTAAGGTGCTTTTAAAGTTTTATCACCAAGCTTAGCTTCTGTTGATCCCACCTTCATAGTAAGTGTTGTCTCATTAAGCTTCATTTTGATTTCGCCTGTTTTTTCATTGTAACTATAAGTAGCTGCAAGTTTTTCAAATATATCTCTTAAAGGTGCCATCATTGTATCTGCACTTGATTTACCATCTTTCATGATAGGTTTTAAAAGATATCCGTAATCTAATTCATGGAATGCACCATTAACAGAAAAGTTTGGTTCTGTTTCAATAATAGCCACTGTTTTTACTAATAACTCTTTAAAGCTAACATTATTTGCATATAAAGGTGTCGTTACCGCCCCCGCTGTCATAGTCATTGCTAACATAAGCATGCAGGCTTTTCTTTTAAGTCCCAATTTCATAAATAGTTCCTCCTGTTTACTTTTGATAAGCTCATTATATATTAATATTATCTAATCATCTGTACATTTTTTGAGTTTTTTAGTGTATTTTCTACATTTTTTGATACTTATACTAAAAACCTATTGTTCAAAATTAAAACACGCCTTCAAAAGGCTCTTTTAGGCCAAATGAAGACGTGTTTATTAACTCAGTAAACGCCTCTATACTCTGCAGTATAAAGGCGTCCTTTTTATCTTTTACTTTTTATATACTTTTTAAGTTTTCTATTAACAAGATCCAATAGTTCTCCTATCATTAAAAACATAAATAGGCCAGGATACTTAAAGAATGCATAAATAAATATCCCTATTTGAGAAAAGGTTAACACAAAAATAACAAACACCATTTTCCCTGAAACATTTTCTGGTTCTATGTTACCGACATACTCATCTAGCTCTTCATCATATTGAAAAGATATTAATCTTTCTAGAATAAAAAATACAAAAAATAATTCACTTCCTCTACCAAAGGTTACTATATACATCATATAGATGATGATATATGTCAACATTATTATCTCTATGGGAAATCTATTTTCTGCTTCTTTCATCTGCTTCTCCTATTTCCATCCTACATTTTATTTATTTTAAATATGATTATAAAACTTCTATATGTAATTTATATTAACATACTTATCCCTATTATTCACATTTTCTTCATCAACAAATTATCCACATTTTTCAACAGATTTTTTACTGCGTTTATTAATTTTATTTATACTTATCCACATTTTTATGTAATCTATCAACATTTTGTGAATAACTTTTTTGTTATTGGGGATTATTTTTGCTTTTTATTAAATTTAAATAGGAGCATTATAACCTAATTGTTATAGTGCTCCTACCTATACTTTTATTCTTTGTTTTACAAGTTTTTTCCTCTTTATTTTAATGCTTTTTATATCTTAGACTACAAATGAAAGCTGTAATAGGGGATACAATAACAAGACCTAGACATCCTACTAAAGTATGCAAAATTTCAGATGCCATAGATTGCCCATTAAGAATGCTCACCATAGGTGTTCCTTGCGCCATATAAACCATCATAATCGTTATAAAGCTTCCCATATAAGCTAATAATAACGTAGTTGTTTGTGATCCTACTACAGAACGCCCAATATTTAACCCTGACAACAAAATTTCTTTTCTTGAAATAGTTGGCTTTTTATCTACTACCTCTTCTATAGCTGCTGAAATATCCACTGCCAAATCTACTAGCGCCCCTGAACAAGATAAGTAAATGGCAGCCTGAAAAATCTTAGTTAAATCTAAATGCTGATAACCAGAGTACAGCAGCGATTCTGACCATGGCATTACACTACCGTGAATTTTAAATAAATTTCCAAAGCCAATGGCCATAGCACAAGTCATTAGAGAGGCCACGCCCATTCCCAATATAGCGCAGTAGGCCTTTTCTGTAAAACCAGCTACTAATAATAATGTAATAACAGCCATAGTTACCCCTATAACCAATCCCATCACCATAGGATTATAGCCCTTTAATAAACCAGGTACTAATACTTTCCACATACATAAAAGACTTAAAACAAAAGAAATAATAGTTCTCACTCCCGTTTTACCCAAAAACAAGATAAGAGCCCCCATAAATAAGAAAACTAATAGCCATTCTAGATTTAAACGGTAATAATCTAGTAGATTGGCATCTAACACTTTTCCATCCTCTGTTTTTTCTATAAGCGCTAGTGCCCTATCCCCTTCTACAAACAACTTATCAACCTCTAATCTCCCCGATAATAAGTTAGCAGCTTCTATTTGTTCTCCTTTGAAAGTACCCTCTAATACTTCTACTACACATACTTGGCTTCCTAATTTTAAAAGTCCACTATTATAAATGCCACTTTCATTGGTTTCTAAAACTCTTACTTTCACATGTTCTGCATTGGTATAAATCTGTTTTTCAAAACCAGTAGGTAATATGATTAAAATAACAATGGCTACTACACATACTAATGAAAAGATGACTTCCTTATCTCTTATTTTCTTTAACTGCATTTTTATTTCCTCTTTCCAGCTAAAAATAGAGTGCCTTACTAAAACAGAGGCGAATATTTATTTTAGTTCACAAAGAGCAACTAATTTATTGAAAATGTCTGTGTTATCATAAGCTCCACTAAACAGTTCTGCTCCCTCACCCATTGCATAAACTGGAACAGGTACGCCTGTATGTGAATAAGAAGTCCAACCAATACCTGCTTTATTATTTAAGATATGTGTCAGTGTTACAGTAAGTGGCTCATAACCGCCATATAAAATACCTGTTTCTTGACTATTTGTACGTTCACTGCTCTCTTTCATAGTTTGAGCAAAAGCATCTTTTAATTTGTTATATTCATACTCTGTTAGTACCAATGCTGGATCTTTAGCTGATGCAGCATTACTTGGGCTTACTAAACCAAAATGCTCTTTAATAAGAGGAAGGATATCCTCAATCTTAGCCTTATCTGCTGTAGTTCCTTTTTTGTATTCTGCAAGTAGTTCATCAAAAGCTACATAACTCATATCTTGGTTAGATAAAAGATTAAATGCTGTATTATAGCCTGTTGTAGAATACCCAATAGTCATACCACCTGTTTCATGGTCTCCCGTTACAATAATAAGAGTTTCCTCTGGATGAGCTTTAGCAAAGTTAACAGCTACCTCAATAGCTTCATCTAAAGCAATGACATCTTGAATATTAGATCTAGCATCATTAGCGTGACCTGCCCAGTCAATCTTGCCACCTTCTACCATCATAAAGAAACCATCTTCATTATCTAAAACATCAATACCTTTTTTAACAAGGTCTTTTAATCTAATGCTATCCTCGCTAGCATCCAAGTCATAACTCATAGCCTGTGAGTCTTGAAGCTCTGGATTAATAGCATATACTTTGCCTGATTTACTATTAAGTGAAAGAATTTCCTCCTTGGTATCTACAATGTTGTAACCTTTTTCTTTAATAACTTCAAATGCACTTTTTTGATTACCATCTTTACCATTTGGTTGTGCTAATGAACCGCCTGCGAAGTAGTCAAAATTACTATCTGCTAACTGAAGTGCAATATCATACATATCCTTTCTAGATACTGCATGTGCATAAAAAGCTGCTGGTGTTGCATGATCTATAGATACACTACTTACTATCCCTATTTTATAACCTTCTTTTTTAAGTTTCTCTGTAATACTTTCTGGTTTAGTTTGCTTATCTGCATTGTAGCCAATTACGCCGCTATGTGTTTTAATACCACTAGAAATAGCTGTTGCTGTAGAAGCTGAATCAGGTGCAAATGATGTAGAGTCCTCCGTTGTAGCTGATCCACATACTGGGAACTGTGATACTGATAGCTTTCCTAAATTAACACCACCTTTTTCAGTTACACCTTTATAGATTTGCGCAGAGTTAACCTGTACATAAGACATACCATCACCAATAAAGTTAAATATATATTTGGGCTTTTTGTAAGTTTGCTCTTTGGCACTTTGCGTCACATGAGTTGTATTTGCCCTAGTTGGCACTGCAATTGCCCCCACTGCTGTAACACCTACAAGGGCTGTACATAAAATAGCTGCAAAAATCTTCTTTGAAAGTTTCATTCTTATTTCCCCTTTACTATTTGTTTAATTCATGCACTTAGTATAAAAGGGAGATATTAAATTGGAGTTTGTTCTTTATTAGATTCAAGTTAACTCCTTGTTAAATCCTTCTTCTTTTCTTCCTTTGCTTTTGGGTATACATCATGCTGTCTATGTAATTTAGAAATTGCTCTACATCTTTATAATTTGCACCATAGCTATCCATGCCGTAACTGAACTTTAATCGATAAGGCTTATTGCTACTACTATTATATACATTTAGCCTTTCTTTAAACCTTTCCATATACTTAATCATCTGTTTCTTATTTTGCTGTTCACTTAAAATAAGAAACTCATCGCCACCCATTCTAAAAATACGATGTTTATAAGGAAAACTACCCCTTAAAATCTGTGAGAACCTTTTAAGTGCTTCGTCACCTTCTTGATGACCATAGTAATCGTTAATATTTTTAAAATCATCTAAATCTATATTAATAGCTGTTAAAGTTAACTGCTGTTTCTTAACTAATCTAGAAACATAGCTTAAATAACTTTGTTTATTCTCCATTGTTGTTAGTGCATCATATTGAAGTTCATCTATGATATTAAAAATGTAAGCACATACTAATAGTCCCCCTATTGTATTCCAAATAATTAAATAAGCTTCACAGATAGCTTGTATAACTACACTTAAACCAATAATTACTATATACATAATGTTCATCACATATTTATATGTGATGAGCTTCTTGTGATAGCGCCACACAATTAGAAGAGCATAGCCTAAATAAAATAAGGGGATTATAGGAATGATCCAAAATAACGGCCCTCTTATATGCTCATTTTCCATGTTTACTGTTGCAATCCAACCTGTTTTTATATTAATGAAGGTTAGAACAATAAGTATAGTAGCAGGTATGTAAATACATCTACTACACTTCTTTACTATGCGTAAGGTCTTTTGCAAATAGCACTCAAAATACATAATCCCCACAAACAAAAATAAAGGTACAATAATAAGACCTACTAAATTGACTACTAAATGAAATAGTCTAAGGCTTACTAACTCCTTACTGCTTAAAATAGCGCTACCTATTTCTAATATCATGATCACTATATCTAGTCCTATAAGCTGCATAAATAACTTGTTTAGTAACTCTGATTTATCAAGCCTAAAAATAGCATGCATGAAGATAATGCTTAAAATAAGTGTCATTACAATATGAGTCTGTATCTGAAAAAACATCTTATTTCCCCCTCCCCCTATGCCTATATTAACACATAATTAATTATATTCTTAATATAATGTGTAGATTTTTTGTATCTTTCTTTCATATTTATTATTCATATTGACAATAACTTTTGCATTCTCACTTTCTCTTGCTTGTTTTTTTGTTTTATATTTAACAATTACTCTTGCTCTCATTAAAAAATTATGTGCTAATTCCCAACGTTTTATTAGTTTATATTTATAAATAGTTCATATTTTTACATAAGTTAATAAATTGACAAAGTTTCAACTACATGTTAACATCACAATATATTCACAATACATTAGTAAATTTTATTATTTTATTACGACCTATATTGTTAAAAATATAACAATATACTTTACTCATTATTGTACCATCACATTAAAGGAGGCTATTAAAATGTCAGAAAACAAAAAAGTTAAAGAAGAAACACCTGTAGTTGACGCTGTAAAAATGGTAGACGAATTAGTTCAAAAAGCAAAGGTTGCTCTTGATGAGTACATGAAACTCGATCAAGCACAAGTAGATGAAATTACTAAAGCTATGGCTCTTGCTGGTTTATCCGCTCAAATGAAACTTGCTAAAATGGCAGTTGAAGAAACAGGCCGTGGTATTTTTGAAGATAAAGTTACAAAAAATATTTTTGCAACAGAATACATTTACCATAGTATTAAACACGAAAAAACTGTAGGTATTATTGAAGATAACGAAGATGAAGGTTACATTGAAATAGCTGAACCAGTAGGTGTAGTAGCTGGTGTTACACCAACAACAAATCCAACTTCTACAACAATGTTCAAAGCGATCACATGTGCTAAGACACGTAACCCAATTATCTTTGGTTTCCACCCAGCTGCTCAAAACTGTTCTCGTGAAGCTGCTATCATCGTAAGAGATGCTGCTATCAAAGCTGGAGCACCTGAAAACTGTGTTCAATGGATTGATATCCCATCTATCGACGCTACAAATGCTCTTATGAATCATCCTGATGTAGCAACTGTACTTGCAACTGGTGGTTCTGCAATGGTTAAAGCTGCTTACTCTACTGGTAAACCTGCTCTTGGTGTTGGTCCTGGTAACGTACCTGCTTTCATTGAAAAAACAGCTAACCTTGAACAATCACTTACAGACCTTATCCTCTCTAAATCATTTGATAATGGTATGATTTGTGCTTCTGAACAAGCAGCTATCATCGAAGCTCCAATTTATGATCAAGCCGTAGCATTTATGAAAAAACAAGGCTGCTACTTTGCTACTAAAGAAGAAATTAAAAAGCTTGAGCCAGTTGTTATCGACCCTGTTCGTATGATGGCAGGTCCAGCTATCGTTGGTAAATATCCTCATGAAATCGCAGCTCTTGCTGGCATTACAATTCCAAAAGAAACTAAAGTAATCTGCTGTGAAATTGATGATGTTGGTGAAGCTTACCCACTTTCAAGAGAAAAACTTTCTCCAGTACTTGCTATTGTTAAAGCAAAAGACGTTGAAGACGGTATCGTAAAAGCTGAAACAATGGTTGAACTTGGCGGCCTTGGTCATACTGCAGTTATCCATACAACAAACGATAATCTTGTTGATGAATATGGTAAACGCCTTAAAGCTTGTCGTATCATTGTAAACTCTCCATCAGCATTTGGTGGTATCGGTGATGTTTACAACTCACTTATGCCTTCACTTACACTTGGCTGTGGTTCTTACGGACATAACTCTACATCATCAAACGTTACAGCTCAAAACTTAATCAATAAGAAAAGGGTGGCTAAGAGACGCGTGAATATGCAATGGTTTAAAATTCCAGAAAAAATCTACTTTGAAGCAGGATCAGTTCAATACTTAGCAAAAATGCCAGACATTTCTCGTGCAATGATTGTAGCTGACCCAATGATGGTTAAACTTGGTTATGTTGATAAATTAACTTACCAATTAAATAAAAATTTAAATAAAGTAGCTATTCAAATCTTTAGTGAAGTTGAACCAGATCCAGACCTTGTAACAGTAAAAAAAGGGACAGCTGTTATGAACTCATTTAAGCCAGACGTTATTATCGCTCTAGGTGGGGGTTCTGCAATGGATGCTGCTAAAGCTATGTGGTTATTCTACGAACACCCAGAAGCTGACTTTATAGGTATGGCTCAAAAATTCATGGATATCAGAAAACGTGTTTATAAATTCCCTAAACTTGGTAAAAAAGCAAAAATGGTTTCTATTCCAACTACATCAGGTACAGGTTCAGAAGTAACATCTTTCGCTGTAATCTCTGATAAAGCTAATAATATGAAATATCCACTTGCTGACTATGAATTAACACCAGACGTAGCAATCATCGACCCAGAATTCGTTATGTCAGTTCCAGCTAGCCCAACAGCAGATACAGGTCTTGATGTTCTTACACATGCTATTGAAGCTTACGTATCAGTATTAGCTTCTGACTATACAGATGCTCTTGCACTTCATGCTATTAAACTTGTATTTGAATACTTACCACGTTCATACAAAAATGGCGCTAAAGACCCTGAAGCAAGAGAAAAAATGCACAATGCATCATGTATCGCAGGTATGGCATTTACAAATGCATTCCTTGGCATCAATCACTCACTTGCTCATAAACTTGGTGGTGAATTCCATATTGCTCATGGTCGTGCAAATGCAATTCTTCTTCCACACGTTATTGCTTACAATGGTGAAATTAACCCATCTAAATTTATGGCATTCCCTAAATACGGTAAATTCATCGCTCCACAAAGATACCAAGACATTGCTAAAATGTTAGGTCTTAAAGCTTCTACTCCAGAAGAAGGCGTTGCATCACTTGTTAAAGCAGTTAAAGATTTAATGAAGGAAGTTAACATCCCATTCACACTCAAAGAAATGAATGTAGATGAAAAAGAATTCCTTGCTAAAGTAACAGATCTTTCTTACAAAGCATTCGAAGATCAATGTACAACAGCTAATCCAAGACTTCCAAAAGTAATAGAACTTGAAGATCTTTACAAAAAAGCTTACTACGGTAAATAATTCATTTTATTAGTACTCCTCTTATAAAGATAAGAAGAGGGCACCGGCCATATGGCTAGTGCCCTCTTCTTATCTTTTTCTCCATGTTCTACGTTTTCTCAACTCTTCATAAGCACTTACAGCTGCTTTAACTTCTAGTTTGGTTAAACTCTTTCTACCATAAAAACCTGTCTCATAAGGCTTACTGATAGCTGTTATATCTATTTCATCTTTTAATAACCTTCTACTTAACTGCTCATAAGTTTCTCCTGGAAGCATATCATAATCATGTTGGCTTAGAAGTTTAAGTACCGCCTCCATCAACTTCTTTATAGCTGTTTCAGGCAAACTCTCTAGCAGTTTCTTTTTCCAATAAGAATAACCAAGTACTCTAACTAGTAAAATAAAAGGGATAAGTAATAACATCGGTAATAGAAGTTTACGTCCTAGACTAAGAAGTTCGTTTTCCTCACTTATGCCATAAAAGCCAACGACTCCTCCACCTGCTGCTGCATTTCCAACTTCCTCTCTTTGACTACTACTCGGTGTAGGGTCAAAAAGCATCCATCCATAACCTGATATATAAACTTCTACAAAAGCATGAGCATTCTTTTCCCTTACTATATACTTGCCTTTTTCATTTTTTTCTTTTGAATAGTAGCCACTTACATATCTAGTTGGTAACCCAATACTTCTACATAAAAGTACCATCCCACTAGCAAAGTCTTGGCAAATACCTTGCTTTTGATTAAATAAGAAATCATAAATAGGATCAGCCATTATATCCTTTTGTGGTGCACCATAAACATAGGTATATTTACCACTACTCTTTAAATAGGCTTCGATAGCTTTTGCATCTTTTACATCACTCGTTTTAGTTATAAGTTGTCTAGCAAAGCTATTAAGGTTATATGCTATTTGTTCCGGAACCTGTGTATACTTTATCTTTAATTTGCTATATTCCTCATCTGACATAAGCATCGGCTCAGCATTACTATGCATATTTCCTCCAAATACTTCTAAATAACTTAACCACCTCTCCCTATTCTCAAGTCCCTCTGAGTTTTCAAATAATTTCTCTATTATAGGATTTTCCTCAATATAACTAAGGGTATATCCCACTTGCTTTCTATCTTTCCCCTCTTGAAAACAAATATTATTGATATCTCCTGCCACTAACACACTATTATCATTAGTATAAATACCTGTTAATCCATTAACAGTTAGATAATGCCTATAATTATTTACTTCATATATATAAGCATTTTTCTCTCCTGCAATAGGAATATTTTCGCCTTCCAAATACGGTCTTGAAATTTTCAAAAACAAGTCATATTCCCGCCAAAAGCTATTTGAGCTTACTTTTGTAAAACTTGTATCTGACTTATCAATACTCCATACGCCTCTATCATAATGACTGTATGCTATTTCCCTCAAATATAAAGGTTCTTCGCTCTGCACTTCAAAAAGGATGTTTTCAGAAAGGCTAGGTCTTCTATCTAATTTAACACTACTAGGTAAATCACCAATCAAGCTTTTATTATACTGTTGTAGCCACCTAGCTCCTGGTAAATATTCTAACTGTGGTACTACTTTCAATCCTATAAGAATAACAAATAACATAATTGCTAGGTGTCTCATATAACCTTTTAGCGTTACATCAGAATATACCATTTCAGAAGGCTTCTTATCATTTTTATAAAAGCTTACGAAAATAAGTCCTAGACTCAAAATAAATAAACTAGCTCTTTTTAAATCTACACTCACATGCTCATTAGCTTCTAAAAATATAAATGTACTAAAAACCAATATATAAAGTGGGGGAAACCATACATCTATCCTTCTTTTTACTACCTGTATTAAATCCTTTATTTCTAGGAGTACAATAGAAATGCAGCCAAGAAATAATAGCGTGCTTATTCCTGCTTGAATAAAGAGCCCTAATAAGCCACTCATGACAACTTTATTTTCTAAATATCTCCAACTATATAAACCTAGGCATAAATAGAAAATAAATACTGTAGTAAATAAAATAGGCCTTTGCTTTCTAGTTGTATAGATATAAGCTGCCAAAAGTGTTAAATTGACAAAGAGCATACCCAAGGTAGTAAAGATAGGGGCATAGTCAAAGAACATAATCAAACTTATGGCTAAAACAAGACTTATCATAATCATCTTTAAAACTTGAAACTGAGTTTTCTTATCATCTTCCTTAAACATACCTATTCACCTCAAAATCCTCTGTTAAGTACCAAGTATTTAACAGACCTTCTCCAGACCAAGGACTTCTTTTCATTGCTAGTACATTTAAATGCCTCTCATCTTCTAGCTGTTCTTCTAAACTTCTACTCAAGGTAAAGGTTAAAAATAATTTACTTATTTCAAAAAGATAATGTTGACTAAGATAAGTATAAGGCCACCTCTCTTTGGCTACCTCTTGGCTCCTTCCTGTGTAAGTACTTAATACAGTCGCCAGCCGCTCTGTTCCTGTTATTTCAGACAAAGTAAGCTGCTCCCAATTCTTCTCTCCTTGATAAATAAGTGTGACTTTCTCTCCTTGCTTTAAAAAAGCATGTGCACAAGAAATACAAGCCACTAGCATTTTATCAATTAATCTCGCCCTACTTTCTTCTTCTGCTTCCCCACAAATAGGATCAATAATAAGCAGGTATTCTTTTTTTGTTACAGCATGAGCTTCTCTCTGACGTACCATATAAATATCACGTCTTGCTAATAGCTTCCAATGCATTAATTTTAAAGAATCCCCCTCCACATAAGGTGCTAATTCATGACATACCTCACCATCACTAGTCATGACTGGTAAGCTATCTTCTGCTTTGGTTTTCATCTTTATTCTATTTAAGAGATATTCCATATGCGCCAAAGGCATTACCTCGGGTAAAACAGCTACTTCCCTTTGTAACAATTGTTTGATTTTCCACTTAAAAATTTGAAAATAATCTTGAAGCACAATTTCTTCTATGCCAATCAAATCCTTGCCACTATACTCCCCTATATAATGAATCGTTATTTCTTTTGTTGTACGTGGTGGCAATGTCATACATATACTTTGATATTGCTTTGAAATCACATGATACGTAGGTTTTAAGAATATGTAAATATAAGGGCTTTGTAGCCAAGACTTATTTTGAATGGATAAGCTTAATTCCACCCCTTCTTTTTTATTAATTCGAACTAAGGTGTCATCCTTTATAAAAAAACTCAAATATGGCTTAACTAAAATAACATGAAGTCCAGATGTTACTGCTCCTATTGTACAAATGCTTAGAAGCTTCATATATGTAGCATCCGTTTTCAAATAAAGGGTAACCACCAAATACAAAATCACAAGTATAAATAAATAATTAGGTGTTACCTTATTTTTCTTTTTCTTCATACCTATACCATAATTTGAACCTTTCTAAGAGCTTCTTTAATAATGCGCTCTACATGTTCTAAAGATGCTTCATAACCAGATTTAAGACGTATACGATGGCCTATAATGGGCACAATCACTTTCTGAACATCATCTGGAATCACATAGTCTCTCCCATTTAGTAGCGCCCAAGCCTTTGCTCCTTTTATAAGCGCCAGACTTCCTCTAGGGTTAACACCTATTTTTACAGCTTCATGATTTGCAATAGCTTCTATCACATCTAATAAATAATCCTTTAGTTTCCCATTTACCAACACTTCTTTTGCTTGTTCTCTAAGATTTAATAAAGCTTCATTTGACATCACTGGTACCAGCTTATTGATGGGATCTTCATACTCATAGCGATTTAGAATTTCTCTCCAATCCCTTCTTACAGGATAGGTAATATAGAGTTTCATAAAAAATCTATCTAACTGTGCTTCTGGTAAAGGATAAGTTCCTTCATTTTCTATAGTATTTTGTGTAGCAATAACCATAAATGGTGATGGTAAGCTTCTAGTTTCACCTTCAATCGTTATCTGCCTTTCTTCCATAGCTTCTAAAAGGCTAGATTGTACTCTCGGCGAAGCTCTATTAATCTCATCTGCTAGCAAGAAATTACAAACTGCCGCCCCTTCTTTATAGTCCATCTCACCCGTCATACGGTTATACAGATAATAGCCAGTTATGTCAGAGGGAAGTACATCTGGTGTGAATTGCACCCTTTTAAACTCCCCATCTACGCTTTTACTGAGTGCTAGTGCTAACTTCGTTTTCCCTACACCTGGCAAACCCTCTAACAAGACATGACCTTCACTTAACAAAGCCACCAATAAATATTCCAAATTCTCTTTTTCCCCTATAATCACGGACTCCATATTCTCTAACACTTTTTGTAAGGTTGTATTCATTATTCTCCCCCTATACGTTATTCTGATTGCAATTATACCACAAACAATATTCTAATATATTTTAATTTTTAAATAAATGCTCTTCTAGACTTTTTAAATCTTACTATCTATTGAAAGAAGAAGATTATTTCCTTATAATAGCTACATACTTTAATGAGGTGATAACTGTGTTCACAAAAGAAACTCGCGCTTATCTTGAACTACTAGGTACTTCTGGTACTCATTCAAATTTACATAGATTTAAAACTCTCCTAGAAATACTAGATAATCCTCAAGAAAAATTGAAATGCATTCATCTAGCGGGCACTAATGGTAAAGGCTCTGTAGCGAGCTTTATCTCTTCTATTTTGCAAGAAGCTGGTTATAAGGTAGGCCTTTATACTTCTCCTGACTTAGTAAGCGTCACTGAACGTATACGCATTGGAGAAGCTCTTATTCCAGAGAAAGACTTTGAAAGACTCCTTTTTCAGGTACATGAAGCCACTCAGAAGCTTCAAGCTACATCTTTATTTACTTATTTTGAAGTCCTTACAGCCGTTGGCTTTCTTTATTATGTAGAAAACAACTGTGACGTAGTAGTCCTTGAAACAGGTCTAGGTGGCAGATATGATGCAACTAATGTTATCCAGGCTCCTCTCTGCACTGTAATCACTACTATTTCCTATGATCATATTCAAAGATTAGGAAGTACCTTAAAAGAAATTGCTTATGAAAAAGCTGGTATTATCAAACCTTCTATTCCTACCATTAGTTATCCTCAAGAATCAGAGGTTTTAGAAGTCATTACTTCTACCTGTGAAATGCAAAATGCACCGCTTTACTTCTATGATTTCAAAAAGCTTACTTCAATTAGTAATACCTTAGAGGGACAGGTCTTTAACTACAAGTCTTACGAGCATCTATCCATTAAGTTATTAGGTAAACATCAATGCTTTAATGCTGCCCTTGCCATAGAAGTCATCGAAGTACTTCTAAAATTAGGATTTTCCATAAAAAAAGAAGCAATTTATGAAGGTTTAGCTAAAGCTAAGTGGCCTGGTCGTTTAGATATCATTCATCATGAGCCTCTTTTTCTCATAGATGGTGCTCATAATGTGCAGGGTGCTATGGCACTGAGAGATGCTATTACTTACTACTTCAAGGATAAAAAAATCATTTATCTATTTGGAAGCTTAAAAGATAAGGACTATCAGCAAATTTTAGAACTTACTATGCCATTAGGACAAGTTGCCATTTTAGTTACACCTTCTAGTACTAGAGCTGTAAGTGTAGACGTGCTACAAAAGCAGATTCAAGATTACTGCCCTCAGGTATTTACCGCAGCTACACTTAAAGAAGGTACTCAGCTAGCTCTTTCTCACGCTGATGAAGAAAGTATTATTGTCGCCTTTGGTTCTCTTTACTTCATAGGAGAACTTCCTCGAATTCTTGAAACCTACTGTTAAAATCATCATCTCCATCACTACCTCTGTAATATCATAACTATCTAGTCAACAAAAAAACACGCCTTCATTTGGCTTTAATAAGCCCTTTGAAGACGTGTTTTGCGCATTATTTTTCCGTTTTAATAGCTTTACCTAAAAGCACCATAAGCCATATTAAGGTAATACCTAATAAAGTATGGCTTACTCCTGCCATGTGACTTAAGCCTGCTATATCAAATCCTTTTACCTGCGCTACTCCTCTTGCCACCATAGTTGCTATCGTAGCTACAAAGCCAACTTGATAAGTAATAAACCAAGCTTTCATACTTTTAAGCTGTGATAACTGGAAGCTCTTATCTAGGAGTAAAATAATTAAGAAGAAAATAAATCCTAGTACTAATACATGTGTATGCACACCTCTTAATACTGTATCTCCTGTAAAGTCCGACATTCTAGTTATTTCTCTATAAAATACACCCGCTATAAGACCCAAAATTAAATAGGTAAATGACGCATAAAAATATTTTTTCATTTTTAAGCCCCCTTAATGAAAAATACATCAGTTATCTTTGTTTTTAGTTAATTATATTTTTAATAATAATTATCCTTTAAACATTATTAGTATATCAGATATAAATTCTAATTTCCAGTACCATATGAAATTTTAGTCTTGCAATAAAAGGATAAAGATTAATTATGTGTAAGCATTCAATCACATAAATAGAAATTTGTAGAGGCGCTTATGAGAAAGGCTTATGGGAGGAAATGAGAGGGCAGACCTATCTTCCAGGGTTCCGGTTCAAGTTTTTTGATGCACTAGGTTCGCTTATTTGGATGAACGTGCGAAAACTCGCTAGCGCTCAAACACTCGCACTAAAATCCATCCAAAACACTCTCCAAGTACCTCTAAAAAACTCTCCCAAGTCACCCTTCCAGATAGCCCTCCCCTCTCACTTCTTCCAAACGTTATTAAACTCATAAACGTTTCTAACAGTAAAATGGTGTAAAGAAAAATATAATGCCATTTCAAACGTACAGAGGTTTTCTATATTTCGCTCTAGCAATAATAACCTATACAACTCATCAGTTCCTAACAAAGGATTTTCTCTGCCTTCTCTTTATTCACAATAATGTATAGAGCTTCCTTATAGTTTATTCTTGTAAAGCAGTAGCTATGTAGGGAGACTAGTGAACTTACTGGAAGATGCCTTGGAGCAGAGCTTAGAAACTCTTAATGAAGTAATCCTTATGGGGTTTAGGGTGAGTGTCTGAGCGTAGCGAGTTTTCACCCGTTCATAAGGATTACGAATTTAGAGTTTCTTAGCGGAGTGAGATAGCAGCTGAAAGCAAGTACACTAGTCGGACTATATAGCGGCAACTTAACTTTATACAGTATTATTCAAATTTCAATTTATAATACTCCTCTAGCCTCTGTCCAATCAACTAAAAGGTTGTAACGTTGGGTATTAAAGCGTAATACACAATAATTAGGATCCTCAGGTCCATTAAAATGATTGATGAGGCCCTCATACCACATTTCTTTTTTTACATCTAAGTCCGTTATGATTTCTATAGTTCCAACTAGTGTGACATTATAATCATCGGCATTAAAGCAAACGCTACCTCTATTACACTTATTAATCCGATCAATCCTTATGCTACCTAGTCCTGTACAAAAAGTAAGCCATTTTATGCCTTCTGCCTTAGATGCTGTTATGGTAGAAGCTGTTGGATAGCCATCTAAATCAATTAAAGCTAATACACAATAGGAATCTTCCCCAGTATTTTTCTCTACAATTTCACCAGCTCTTGCTATAATCTCTTGATTCATTTTTTATCCTCCTATCTATATCACAAAAAGACACCAGCGAACTTTGAATTTATCAACAAAATCCACCATACATGGACTAAAGAAACAAGGTCCAATAGGAACATTAACCTTACTATCCTCTTTCAAAATTTCATAGGCTCTTCGTACATCTTCTTCTTTTTTCATCTTCACATCTATTTGAAAGACTGTTCCTGTTACCGGCGTATCCTCAGCAGTAGCTATTGCTATTTTTTGTCCATAGGCTTCTATTTCTGAATGAAGAACTGTCTTTTCAGGCGTGTACTCAATATATTTTAGTTCTGCGTCGAAGGCTTTAGTATAGAGTGCTATTGCTTCTTCTGCATTATTAATATATAGCTGTATCATAAATTCCATCATTTTCTCCCCTTCAAATTGAGATTTAGTAAATCCTCTATCATTTACTTATACTTACACGTCCTGAATTTGCCTTCAATCCAAAAAGTTGCTTCAATGGTATGAAACTTAAGTAAACGAAACTTAGGATCGTCAATTCCTCTTGGAAAAAAGTTTCTGTCAGATTCATTCCAAAGCTGTGCTTGTAATGCTTTATCTTCAATAAATTCTACATTTCCTATAAGTGTAACGCTGTCCCCTTCTAGGGTATAACACACGCTGGCTTTAGAGTTATTCTCAAAATGTGTAGCTTTTCCACTTAGATGAGAACGCTTGGATGTTACAAAATAGATATCTTTGAAATCATTCGCCTTTACCTTAGAAACTGCGCAGATTCTTGGATATCCTTTTTCATTAATTGAAGCCACAGCCAACACAATACACTTTTCAAGCAACTGATTTGCTTTAGCTTCTATCTCCTTGATTCTCTCCTTTTGTATATCACTGTTTTTTTTCTCCATAAAGTGCATCCCCCTAAATTTCAAATTCTTTTACACCTTATTATTGGCCCCATTTTCTGCATTGTTCAATACGCTTACCTTCGTCTCCTTGCTCCTTATCATAAGCAAAGCCATGTAGTGTATTACAAGGAAATTGTCCACACTGACCGCAGTGATCCTGTTTTTTATCCACACAGCAAGACTGTACCTCACATTTTTCTCCCCAAAAAGGCTTGTCTATGTTAACACAGCCCTTGCATCCTACTTGTTCTTTGTAACCACATTCATCACATAATATGCCACATCTTGATTGTACCATTGGTATTTTCCTCCTTGTTTTCTTATAACTACCTTACCTATTATCATACTTTAAAACTTATAATTTTCATTGTAAAAAGCGGACATATTTTCTAAGTAAGCTTTTGGGCTTACCCCCACTACGGTCTTAAAATCATGAATCAAATGGGCTTGGTCATAATAACCTAGAAGCTGGGCAACTGCAGTAAACTCATTAGAACCACCCTTTATTTGTTTAACGGCATTATTAATTCTTATAAGCCTTAAATAGGTTTTCACATTAACTCCCAAGCTTTCATTAAATAATCTATTCAGATGTCTAGGACTATAAAAAGTATACTCTGATAAGTCCTTTACCGTTAAAATACCTTTACTTTGCTTAAGATAAGGCATTAAAGTCGTTATCTTATTAGGTTTCTTCTTATTAATAGAATCAAAATACTTAAATAACACATTATCTAATGCTTTGATGATTATATCCAAAGAACTACTGGTCTCTATGAGTATCTTTAAGTCAGCCTCGAAAGTCTTATCTAGCTCTTCTAATGGAAATTGTAAATCCGTTACACAATCTTGATTCAAACGAATAAACTGCGCTGCACCTCCCGGTAGAAATTCAATAAACATTCTAAGCGGCACTTGTGAGCGATCATCACCTACGATTACTGCCTTTGTGGTAGGTCCCCAAAAATATCCGCTTAAATCATTACCATCATAAGTCATTACAATACAGCCACTGGCATCTGGTAATACCGTAAGTAGGTTGCTTTCTTGATTTGTAGTTTCGCCCTCACTTCTACTACCAAACTGAAACGTATAATGTGCAATATAAGGAGCAAGTAAGAGAGGAGGTTTTATATAGTAATGATTTTTACTTTGATAAATAACCCTTGTTTGCTTCATCTCTTCCCACCCCTTCTATAATAACTTTTTTACTATCACTTTCATCGCTTTCTTTAAATAATTACTACTTCATAATCTATTGCTATACTCTTTATTATAAACTATCTTTTTGAATTTTCACCCTATTAATCTTAATATATTTAGAATATTTACAACTATCTGGTTGGTATTACAAATAGAAATTTGAATAATAGCAGATAAAGTAAGGTGCCGCCAAGTCATCCGAGGATGGTGCTTGATTCCGGTTGCTGTCTCGCCTCGCTAAGCAGTTCTAAACTTGTAGCCCTTATGAACGGCTGAAAACTCGCTAACGCTCAAACACTCAGCCTAAAACCCATAAGGGCTCCTTCGTTAAGAACTGCTAAGCTCACCTCCAAGGCACCCTACACCAATCCCCATTCTCTCCCGCCCTGGCTACTACTCTACTAAAACAAACTATTAAAATGCTTTTCACGTTTTTGATAGTGAAGAGAAACCTGAGAAAATCCTTCGTTAAGAACTAATAAACTATATACGTTATTATTATTAGGGCGAAATATAAGAAAATAGCTTTTAAGCTTGAAAATTTATTATATTTTCTCTTGTCACTTTACGCTTTATTGTCAGGAACGTTTATGAGTTTAATAACGTTTGGAAGAAATGAGAGACTAACTATTAAAAGTCAAGTCCAAAATACATTTTCTTTTGAGAAAATGAAGAAGTGTATTTTACCATATTCAGATATTGAAAATGGCATGACAAATAGAG
>JAEWMQ010000097.1 GCA_023393125.1 Bacillota bacterium | reverse complement strand
GTGTACTTGCTTCCAGCTGCTATCTCACTCCGCTAAGAAACTCTAAATTCGTAATCCTTATGAACGGGCGAAAACTCACTACGTTCAAACACTCGCCCTAAAACCCATAAGAATTACTTCATTAAGAGTTTCTAAGCTTTGCTCCAAGGCATCTTACAGCAAGTCCACTAGTCTCCCTACATAGCTACTGCTTGACAGGAATAAACTACAAAGAAACTTTATACATTATTGTGGATGAAGAGAAAATGGAGAAAATCCTTCGTTAAGAATTGCTGAGCTGTATACGTTATTATTGTTAAAACGAAATATGATAGATTGGCTTGTAAGTTTAAAATATCATTATATTTTTCACACACCACTATACTGTCAGAAGCGTTTATGAGCTTAATAACGTTTGGCAGAAATGAGAGGAGAAGGGATATCTGGAAGGGTGACTTGGGAGAATTTTTTAGAGGCACTTGGCGAACGTTTTGGATGGGTTTTAGCATGAGTGTTTGACCAACGGGAGTTTTCGTGCGTTCATCCAAATAAGTGAGCCTAGTGCCTCAAAAAATTTGAACCGGAACACTGGAAGATAGCCCTTCTCCTCTCATTTCCTCTCATCAGCCTTTCTCATAAACGCTTCTACAAATTTCTAGTTGAAGAGTAGTTTCGAAGCATAAATCTGAATATTGACTATCGTTAAAAAATAATATACTATGTTAGTAACAAAAAGATAATAACAGAATATAACTAACAGTAGATTCGTGAGATGACAATGGAAAAATGCCGATAAGTATAAATAGATAAGTGTACTCACAGATGGTACAGGTTGAGAGAAGGAGAAGGATAAGATGGAAGAGATTAATCATAAGAAAATCAGTGAGACTGAATATTTGTCCACATATTCTAGTAGTGAATTTGAAAGGCCTTCGGTAGCTACAGATATGGTGATTTTTACTGTGGCAGAATCGGAGAAGGAGAATTATCGTAAACTGCCAAAAAGAGAACTTCAGCTTTTATTAATCAAAAGAGGAAAACATCCTTTTTTAGGTGAGTGGGCACTGCCAGGTGGGTTTGTAAGGCCTACAGAAACAACAGAGCAAGCAGCGCAAAGAGAGCTTTATGAAGAAACGGGTGTGGAAGAAGTATACCTAGAGCAGTTGTATACCTTTAGTGATTTAGGGAGAGATCCAAGAACTTGGGTAATGAGCTGTGCTTATATGGCGCTAGTTGACCAAAGTCTTGTTAGGCTAAAGGCGGGAGATGATGCCGATGAGGCCAGATGGTTTAGTCTTATATATGAGAAAATAGGAGAAAATGAAGAAACAAAAGATGGGATGCTCATTAAATATGAAAGATATGGGCTTAGCCTAGAAGCTAGAGAGGAACAAAGCTCAAGGATAAATAGGAAGGGGAAGACAGAAAAAATTCAATTGCAAGCAGAGATAGAAAAGAAAATAGTAATAAATGATAATGGGAGAACGAGTGAACTGTTCATTACAAAGAACGCAGGTATAGCCTTTGACCATGCCAAAATCATTGCTTATGCTGTAGAGCGCTTAAGGGGAAAAATAGAATATACAGATATAGCCTTACATCTGATGCCGAGACAATTTACTTTAACCGCATTTCAACAAGTCTATGAAGTAATTCTAGATAAGCCTTTATTAAAAGCAGCTTTTAGGAGAAAAATAGTGGATTTAGTAAAGGAAACAGATAGCTATACTGATAAAGTGGGGCATAGGCCATCTAGGTTATATGAAAAAAACTGGATGGATTAAAGTGAGAGAGGAGCTATTGATTGCAGTAAGTATAGGGTAAATAGTTACTAGGATAGCAAACTGCTACGTATTATCTATCCTTATTAATAAAAGAGAAATGTACCTAAACGTTAGCTATATTTTATCTAACGTTTAGGTATACTTCGAAGGTTTATAGGTGAGTTAATAACTTATATGATGGGAGCTATGGCAACAATTGAGATAGAGCCGAGTACTCCTACAGAAGAAGTTACAGGGCTACTAAACTTAAAGGATAAAGTTGCAGTAGCCGTACTAGCAGCAATAGTTATAAAAGTCCCCGACGCAGTCCCATTACCATTGCTAGAGGCATTAGTAATAGCTGTTGCAGCATAAGCACCTTGGAATATTGAATTAATATAGGGGATAATCTGAAAAGAGCTATTTACTCCAGGAGTACCTAGTACTATATAGCTAATTTGGTAGGCATAGCCTGCTTTTAATTGTATTGTTGTGGTGTTTAAAAGACTAGTTGTTCCTCCAACATCAAAAGCTTGGAATAAAGATATATCACTTAAAGAAGTAACAAAATCGTTAAAAGTATATTGGGCATAACTATTATTTATTGTTCCAGCAGGACCAGTAGGACCAGTGGGACCGGTAGGACCTTGAATGCCTTGGTTACCAGTAGGACCGGCAGGACCAATAGGGCCAGTGGGTCCAGTAGGGCCTTGAATACCTGGAAGACCTTGAGGGCCAGGAGGGCCAAGAGGACCTTGGACGCCTTGAATGCCTTGGACACCTTGAGGACCAGTAGCACCTAGAGGCCCTTGGATACCTTGAATACCTTGAGGGCCGGTAAGACCTTGAGGACCACGAAGGCCAGTAGGACCAGTAGGCCCAGTAAAACCTTGAGGACCACGAGAACCAGTAGGACCAGTAGGACCAGGAAAGCCACGAGGGCCAGTAGGGCCGGTAGGACCAGTAGCACCTTGAGGACCACGAGGACCAGTAGGACCAGTGGGTCCAGTACATGGAGGACAAGAGCAGTGACAGTCATGGTGTTCATCACAGTGTTTATCGCAGGATGAATTAGAAGAGCAGTTTTCGCAGCAATCGGAATGACAATGAGAGTGTTTCATCGCTTAACTCCTTATATATAGTGTTATTTCAATAATATGAATTTAATACTTTAAATGTCACATTAATGCATAATAATAAGTAAGGTTACATATAGATTGATGCAGAGAAAAAATTGGTTAATATTCATAAAAATAATTTTAAACATCAATATATAATGTAAGAAAAGACAATAAATACTTGACATATATCTTAAATTAATATATTATGTAAATATAAATCAATTAAATAAATAGTTGGATTGTTACTGGTAATGCAGGCTATACCATTTTGTGAATGAATAGGTCTTTATTCATTGTTCTATTCACGGGGGTGGTATAGCCTTTTTTGAATAAAATAAAGAGGTGCCGAGAAGTATGAAAGTTGTTAAAGTCATTAATAATAATCTGATTAAATCCTTTGATGATAAGAATAATGAAATATTGGTTATGGGATGTGGGTTAGGATTTAAAAAAGTCCCAGGAGACGAGATTGATAGAAGTTTAATCGAAAAGATTTATACAGTAAATGAAAAGACTAATTCTTCTCAGCTTATTCAACTTCTCGAAAAGATACCTATTGAACAAATCCAGACCACTAACGAAATTATTAGTTTTGCTAAGGCTTCGTTAGGTAAGAAGCTAAATCAAAACATTTACATTACCTTAGCAGATCACATTAATTTTGCAATAGAACGTCAGAAAAATGGCATAGCAATTAGAAATGCACTGCTTTGGGAGATTAAAAAACTTTATAATCACGAGTTTTTAGTGGGAAAAGAAGCGCTTAATATTATTTCGCGTAGATTAGGAGTTAGTTTACCGGAGGATGAAGCTGGTTTTATTGCTCTTCATTTTGTAAATGCCCTCATGGATGATTTATCCATGGAAAAAACCACAGATATGACAAAAATGATTCAAAGAATAATAAGCATTATTAAATATCATTTTAACTTAGAACTCGATGAATACTCCATTCACTATGAACGCTTTATTACGCATCTGAAATTCTTTGCTCAACGTATTTTTACTGGGGTAAAGATAGAAGATCAAGACTCACAGTTTATTGAAGTTTTAAAGCTCAAGTATAAGAAGGAGTACGAATGTACTATAAAGATAAGAGATTATGTTAAACAAGAGTTTGATTGTGATCTTACAGAAGATGAAATGATTTACCTAACTATTCACATTAATCGTATTACAACTATATAAGTAGATTATTATATTATATAAAACAGGATTGTTACTTTAAGTAGGCTATACCTAAATAAAAATGAATTAGTTTTTTGCTAATTGATTCTTATTTAGGTATTTTTTTATCCCATTTTTAAAAAATAAGGAGGATGGCAGAATGAATTACAAAAGTTTAGCAGAAGAAATTCTTCGCCTAGTAGGTGGAGAAGATAATATTGCATCACTGGTACATTGTGCAACTAGATTACGTTTTAACCTAAAGGATGAAAGCAAAGCAGATACAGCAAAATTAAAAGCAACTAAAGGTGTTATGGGTGCTGTAAGTAATGGAGGACAATACCAAGTTATTATTGGTAGTGATGTATCACATGTTTTCAAAGAAATTATGGCAATGACAAAACTTGATAGTGGAAGTCAAGGTGGAGAAGAAAAAGATAATCGTAAAATAGCTGATAAAGTTATTGATACGATTTCAGGTATTTTCACACCAGTCTTACCAGCCATTACAGCAGCAGGTATGCTTAAAGCAGTATTAGCCATTCTTATTACAACTAAACTGCTTACTAATGATTCACAAACATATCAAGTATTAAACTTTATGGCAGATGCAGGTTTCTACTTCTTGCCAATCTTACTTGCGAATTCAGCAGCTAAAAAGTTTAAATGCAATCCATATATGGCGATGATGATTGGTGGTATGTTATTACACCCAACATTTACAAGCATGATTACTGCTGCTAAAGAAGCAGGTACAGGCATTGCAGTATTTGGTATGAATATTCCATTAGCTAGCTATGGGTCAAGCGTAATTCCTATTATTTTATCAGTATGGTTAATGTCTTATGTAGAACCATTTGCTGATAAAGTATCACCAAAAGCAGTTAAGTTCTTTTTAAAGCCATTAATTACAGCAATGGTAGTCGGTATTGCAACATTAGTTGTTGTTGGGCCTCTTGGTTATATCATTAGTGATAAAGTTGCACTTGTTATTAATGTACTTGAATCACGTGCAAGCTGGTTAGTACCAACATTGATAGGTGCATTATCACCACTTTTAGTTATGACAGGAACACACTATGGTATTATTCCAATTGGAATCAATAATATTATGACATTAGGTTATGATACATTTGTAGGACCAGGAATGATGGTTTCTAACGTGGCTCAAGGTGGAGCGGCAATCGCTATTTCTTTAAAAACTAAAGATTCAGAGTTCAAACAATTAGCAAGTACTGCAGGTATCACAGGTTTATGTGGGATTACAGAACCAGCATTATACGGTGTAAACTTAAAAACTAAGATTGGTCTTTATGCATCTATCATTGGTGGAGCTATAGGTGGTTTATTCTACGGTATATTTGGAGTAGCTAGATATGCAACAGGTTCTCCAGGATTATTAACATTACCAGTTTATATTGGTGGCGATTCAATGTCTAACTTCTACTATGCATGTATAGGTGTAGTAATCGGTATAGTAGTAGCATTTATCATTGCATATATCTTTTATAAAGACCCAGTAAATGAAACAGTAAAAGAAGAGAAAAAAGAAGAAGTAAAAAAAGCACCAGTTAAAGAGGGAATGGTAACTGTTTGTGCACCTCTTACTGGAGAAGCAGTAGCATTAAGTGAAGTAAATGACTTAACTTTTGCAGAAGAAATTATGGGACCAGGGATGGCTATTATCCCAACAGAAGGGAAAGTAGTTTCACCAGTAAATGGAACAGTAGCTATGATTTTTGAAACAAAACATGCCATTGCATTAGTAGATGACAATGGAACAGAGCTATTAATTCATGTAGGTCTTGATACAGTTAAATTAGGTGGTAAATACTTTACAGCTCATGTTAAAGCAGGAGATAAAGTAAAAGTAGGATCACCACTTGTAGACTTTGATTTAAATGGTATTAAAAATGAAGGATATGATGTCATCACACCAGTTATCGTAACTAATAGCGCTGAATATAGCAGTATCTTACCAATTAATGATAGAGCTGTTAAAATGGGCGAAGAAGTTATTAAAGTTGTAAAATAATAAAGTATATAAACAAGGGGATGTGCTAATGGGAGACTATTGAGTAGCATCCCCTTTTAGGAAAGAGGGACAGAAGATGAGTGGACTTAGAAAAGACTTTTTATGGGGCGGCGCAACAGCTGCTAATCAATGTGAAGGTGGCTATTTATCAGGAGGCAAAGGCCTTGGAACAGTGGATGTCATTCCACATGGAGAATATAGAAGAGCGATTATGAAAGGAGAAATGCACTATAAAGATTTACCAGAGGATGCATACTTCCCTTCTCATGAAGCTATTGATATGTATGGCAATTATAAAGAAGATATTGCTTTATTTGCAGAAATGGGCTTTAAGTGCTATCGTTTTTCATTTGCATGGTCTAGAATCTTTCCAACTGGCAAAGAGTTAGAACCAAATGAAGAAGGACTTAAATTCTATGAAGATTTCATTGATGAATTATTAAAATACAATATTGAGCCAGTTGTTACAATCTGTCACTTTGATTTACCACTTACGCTTGTAGAAGAGTATGGTTCATGGAGAAGTCGTGAAGTAATCGATGCTTACGTAAGATATTGTGAAGCTATTTTCAAAAGATATAATGGTAAAGTTAAGTACTGGATGACATTTAACGAAATTAATATGCTCATGCATTTACCATTTATGGGTGCAGGGATTATGTTTGAAGAAGGTGAAAACAAACTTCAAGTACAATATCAAGCAGCTCATAATGAATTAGTGGCATCAGCTCTAGCAACAAAACTCGCGCATGAAATCAATCCAGATAACAAAGTAGGTTGTATGCTTGCAGCAGGAGATTACTATCCATATAGCTGTAAACCAGAAGATGTATTTGCAGCATTAGGAAAAGATAGAGAAAATTACTTCTTCATTGATGTACAATCAAGAGGAGAATATCCAAACTACGCTAAGAAATTCTTAGAACGTAACAATATTCAAATTGAGATGGGTCAAGAAGATGAGCAAATCTTAAGAGAAAACACAGTAGACTTCATTGCATTTAGCTATTACTCATCAAGAGTGGTAAGTGCAGACCCAACAGTAGGTGAGCCAAAACAAGGAAATGCTTTTGCTGGTATCAAAAACCCACATTTACCTGAAAGTGAATGGGGATGGCAAATTGACCCACTTGGTCTTCGTATCACTATGAATACGCTTTATGACCGTTATCAAAAACCATTATTCATTGTAGAAAATGGTTTAGGTGCAGTAGATACTTTAAAAGAAGATGGCACAATAGATGATGATTATAGAATTGCTTATTTAGAAGCTCATATCAAATCTATGATAGAAGCAGTAGAAGAAGATGGTGTAGATTTATTAGGTTATACACCTTGGGGATGTATCGATCTTGTAAGTGCATCAACTGGTGAGATGAAAAAACGTTATGGTTTTATTTATGTAGATAAAGATAATGCCGGTAATGGTACATTAAAAAGATATAAAAAGAAATCATTTGATTGGTACAAAAATGTAATTGCTAATAATGGATTATAATCCATAAGCGTTTTTAAAGTAAAAATGAAAACCCATACACAACTAGAGTAGTGAGATACTTTTCTAGATTGATGTATGGGTTTTTGTTAATTTTTCTATGCGGCTAAGATAACAATCTATCAACGATTGAAAGTGCTTCTGCAAAGGTTAGTGTGCGATTAGGATTAAAACAATCGTTTAAAGGAAGCATTAAGTCCTGGTCAATCATGTAAGTAATAGCAGCTTTTGTATTGGTAGGAAGATTAGTTATATCAGTAGGTAAGGGTTTTGTAGAAGCAACTTTATTAGTAAGTGCCCATTTCTTTGCGGCAAAGGTCATAATCTCTGCAAAATGGCCTCTTGTTACTAAGTCTCCTTTTTGCAAGCCAACTAAGTCATAGACTTCTTTCATCGTTACACCATTGTAGGCTGCCCCAGCCTTTTTAAGTACTGCTACCAAATCTTCCGTGTAAATAGCATCGTTATAATTAATAGCGTTATTTACCCAGCCTTTTTCTATTGCCTTACTAATACTAGGCTCTGACCAAGCGGAAATGGTTTTATTCTTTAGTGTGTAAGTACCATTATAGGCATCTACACTATAGAGGGTTTTAGCATAGTCAAAAAGTTTATTCACATCTATGTATTGATTAGGTGTTTTTTCATACATAACTACAGCGATGAGCTCCATATCTCCATAAACAGCTTTTGCTACTAAGGTTTGGCCTGCATCAGAATGATAACCTGTTTTAGAAGCCACTACTGCTGGATTATAGTAAGGAGTCTCACTTTTTAATAGTCTAGAAGTGTTTTTTATAGGAATATATTTATTTTTATTATTCACATAGAAATTAAACTGAGCTGTGCCAGCTATTTTTTGTACTGTAGGATTAGTAAAGGCGGCCTTAGCTATAAGAGCCATATCATAGGGAGTTGTATAATGATTGGGATCATGATAGCCGTGAGGATTAGTGAAATGAGTATTTTTAGCACCAAGGGCTTTAGCTCTCGTATTCATTAATTCTGCAAATTTACTAATGGTACGTGAATTAGCTAAGGCTAGGTCATGAGCAATGAAATTATCTGAACCTAGTAATAGACCATAGAGGCCATTGGTTTTATTATAGCTATCACCTACCTTTAAACCAATTTCACTACTATCTTTTGGAATCGTATTAACGCTATTTTGACTTTTGGTAATCATAGAGTCTTCGGGAAGCTGTTCCTGTATGATTAAAGCTGTTAAAAGCTTAGTTATACTTGCGGGATAAAACTTTGAATAAGCATTCTTTTCATAGAGAATGGTATTAGTTTTGGTTTCAATTAATATAGCGCCTTTAGCTTCAACTGTAGGTTTAGCTATGAGTGAAGTGCTAATACATAGAATGAATAAAAACGTTAATGCATAAACTGACTTTTTCATTACTTTGGGCCTCCTAAAATAGTGTTCCATTGGTTAAAATAAGATGTTTTAAATAGTTGGAATATAAATATAACTAATTTTAGCATAAAGTTGATAGACATAGAAGTTAAAGTAGATTTAATTATTAGAATAGACTAAAAAAAGTAGACTTATTTTCGCAATAAGCCTACTTCTTTAATGAGTCAGATATTGGCTATGGAGTAGATGATAAAACAAGTTGACAAAAAATTACAAAGCCAATTACAAAGCCAATTACAGAGGAGATAAGTAATAAACTTCCAGAAATGCCTAATATGCGTTTGGCTCTATTCATGTTTGTTTGACGTATATATGAGATAAGAAAGTAAAAACCTAATATTATGAGTCCAAATGGAACTAGTACCATGATATGAGCAGAAACTATAAGGGTTAAAAGAATATCTAAAATAAACAAAAAAACAATATAGCAAGAAAGAGCAGTAGAGTTTAAAGTGTACAAAGCAGCAGTAGAGCTTTTATATATGCAAGTAGTAGGTGAATACTGTTTAATAAGAGAAAGAATAGTGTCCATCTCTGGAAATTTTTCAAACACCATTATTTGATTGGGAGTTCTTAATGTAATATAGATAATACAGTCTTTAGGAGATTTAATTAAAGAGAGCTTAGTAAGTTTTTCGAAATATAAAGTAGTAGACTTGTCATTGACTGTATATGTAAGAGAGGTATCTGTGATATTAATGGAATGAGAAGAAGACTTTGGGGTTGAAATTCCACATCTAATAATAAAAATAGTAGTAAGAATAGTAGCAGTTAGAGATATGATAATTTTTAAGAGAAAGCTAAGCTGTAGAATGATGCATAAAAGTGAGAGCGTGCCATAAACCATAAGGACAGAAATAATGCTGAGTAAGATAATAGTAAGCTTTGAAGGCGAAGGTGTTGTATGAGAGAAATGATAATGTTCTAGTTCCATAAAACCTCCTTTAGTATATTGAAAATTTTAAATATAATACAATTTGATTATAGCACATAGTTCAAGAGTACTAATAGTTTTCGGTATAATTATTTAGGAGTATAATTAATTGAAATTTGTGAGCGAGCTTATGAAAAAAAGCTTGTGGGAGGAAATGTGAGGGGCAGGCCTATCTTCCAGTGTTCCGGTTCAAATTTTTTGATGCACTAGGCTTACTTATTTGAATGAACGCACGAAAACTCCCGTTGGTCAAACACTCGTGCTAAAACCCATCCAAAACGTTTGCCAAGTGCCTCTAAAAAATTCTCCCAAGTCACCCTTCCAGATAGCCCTCCCCCTCCCATTTCTAACAAACGTTACTGCAATCACAAATGTTCCCGATAGTAAAGTGACGTGAGAAAATATAATGAGTTTTGAAGCTTACAATCTACTTTCTTATGTTCCGCCCAAGTAATAATAACGTATAAAGTTTCTTAATAGTTTGTTGTGGTAAAGGAGTAGCTGGGTCAGTAGAGGATTGATGTGGAGTTCTTTAGATACAAGCGTAGTAATTCTTAATGGAGGATTTCTCAGGCGTTCCTTCAGCTTTAGTAACGTATAAAGTTTGCTAATAGTGGGTTATTGTAAAATAGTAGCTATGTAGGGAGGCTAGTGGGCTTGCTGGAAGATGCCTTGGAGCAGAGCTTAGAAACTCTTAATGAAGTAATCCTTATGGGTTTTAGGGTGAGTGTCCCCGCGTAGCGAGTTTTCACCCGTTCATAAGGATTACGAATTTAGAGTTTCTTAGCGGAGCGAGACAGCAGCTGTAAGCAAGTACACTAGTCGGACTACATAGCGGCAGTTTAACCAATTGAAATAAGAATAACTTTAGTAGAAGAAATGCTATAATATAAATAAAATTAGCAGTTAAGTCTATTAGAGTACAATAGTACTAAATGAAAATCTTGTGATAGGGGATGATATTAAAATGAAGGTTTACTATAGTGCTTCCTTATGGGACAGACCTAGAGGAAAAGCAGGAACAAAACAAGTATTGAACTGGAGCTTCAATCATTTAGGGAAAAAACGTATTATTCCATGTATCTATAGATTTAGCAAAGGTATCGTGTTTGATATTATAACGCCTTTGGAAGAAGATGAGTTAAAAGCCTTTGTGAAGAAAGCTGAAGAAATAAATGAAGAAGAGCTTAGTGAAAATCAGAGAAGACAGTTAGAGCAGGAACATCCTTATAGACAAGTAAGCCTAGCAGAGATCTGGATTAATGGGGAATGGGTACAGGAAGGATTTGAAAGTACTTCTAGTATATCTATGCCCTTCTTAAGAAGTGATGAAACGCTTATGCCGCTTAGTAAAGTGTATAGAAGTAGTTTAAAGGATGGAGCCTGCTTTGCTTGTCAAAGAATTCGTGTATCTTATCCTAGAGAAGCAACAGGTATACAAAAATTAAAGCGAAGGGAACGAGGCGACAAGATTAATAGTTTAAAGCTGGTTACCCGAGAAGAAAATATTTTTTATCCCCTGGAACAGCAGTTTGAGTTATCAGAAGCTAAGTCTCATTGTGAAATTAAATTCCTTCATCCAACCACAGGTAAAGAGCATACTTTATATTTTCAAAGGGAGGAAAACTTTGAGGTACCAAGAGTACCTACTAAAGAAGAAAGATTTTATGTAACTACAGCAGTATATGAGATCACACCACCACTTGGTGAAGGAGAGCATTTAGAGTTTGATACAAGTATGTCCTATAAAAGGCAATCAACTCATCCTTATGCACCCGAAAGTACTAGCAGTATTGCTATTATAGGTGGAGCTAGAGGACCTACTAGCTTATTTATAGCAGGTAGGGAAAAGGAAGAAAGAAAAGGCACTCATAATTTGCCGTTACAGTATTGTTTTTCTAAAATGAGTATAGAAGAGAGTAACAGTAAAATGTTTGTCTTACAAGGATTAATCATAAAAGAAAGCTCAAGAGAACTTTATGAGTATAAGTATAATAATTTTTAAGGATAATTCCAGTTAATATCTGTGCATTTATTTTATTAAAAAGTTTATTAGCTCTGGTGACTTAAAGTAAGATTATTATAAAGTATAGAGGTTATACTAAAATAAATTGAAAAATAATTAAAGGAATAGTTAAGGAAAGTCAAATGAAAAAGAAAATCGGATTATTATTATTATTATTATTATTATTATTATCTAGTGTTATATTTGCAGGCTGCAATAGCGCTAAAGTTCAAGAAAACGAGGCGCAAATTAAGCCAGGCGTACAAACAGAAGCTATAGGAGAGACAGCTAATAATGAAGAAACAACGAATTCTTCTAAGAATGATGTTATTGAAATAGGTGATGACAACTTTGTAAGGCAAATGGATGAAATCCATGCTTATGTAGGTGAATACGAAGGCAAGACGGTAAGCTATGAAGGATTTGTGGTACAAGTGGATGAAGAAGGAAAAGAATATACCGTTGCGCGAGATTATGATTTGTCTCATGAAGATCACTCACATGCTATTTATGTAGGTCTATACTCAATTTATAAGGGTGAATGGCCAGCAGAAGATAGTTGGGTGAGAGTAACTGGTAAGATTAGAAAAGAAATTGTAAACGGTCAGGAGTATCCACTTTTAGAAATTGAGGAACTTAAAGTAATGGATGTAAGAGGACAAGAAAAAGTCACTAGCTAGTTAAGTAGTAATTAAGTTAAGGATAGAACGAAGTTTTAAAATGATTAAGTAGATATAATAAATAATTCAGAAAATAATTTACAGAATAGAAAAATAATTATATCATAAGGCTAAGAATTTCTATCTAAGGAGGAAGGACCATGGGAGAACTAAGTAAATTACCTAATATCGGAAAAATAGTAGAAGCACAGCTTAATGAAGTAGGGATTACTACCGCCCAGCAATTAATGAGTATAGGTAGCAAAGAAGCATGGCTAAGGATTAAAAGGATTGATGAGTCGGCATGTATTAATCGTTTACGTGGTCTAGAGGGTGCCGTACAGGGGATAAGATGGCATGATTTAGACAACGAAACCAAACAAGACTTAAAGCATTTTTATGAGGAACATAAGCAAAGGGTATAGGGAGTATTAGTAGATATATGAGAGGTGAAAAATGGGGAGTAAAAAGCAAACAAAGTTATATAATTTGATTTTTCCGATCTGGTTATTATGGTTATTTCCTTTAACTTGGATTGTTATATTTCCAGCTAATTTCTTAATCGATTTAACAGTAGTGGTAGTTACCTTAAAGGTTTTAAAAGTGAATCAGATAAAAGACATCGCTAAAAAGATAATCTTTAAAGTATGGATCTTTGGCTTTATATCTGATTTTATCGGGACAGTAGCTATGTTTAGTGTCAATTTTGTAGATATGGTTGTAGAGTATCAGACGCCTTTAGGTCAGTGGTGGTATAAGCACTTAACAAATGCAGTTACATATAGGCCTTTTGAGAATATTTACGCAATACTCTGGGTAAGTGTTTGTGTTTTGATATCAGGTTATTTTATCTATTTATTTAACTACAAGGTGAGTTTTAGAAAAGCTGATTTAAGTGAAACGATTAAGAAAAAACTAGCTCTATCATTAGCAGTATTTACTGCCCCCTATTTATTTTACCTACCTACGTCTTTATTTTTCTAAGCGTGGCAAGGTGTTATGTACTAGCTGATTATGAAAAATGTTAATCTGCACTATATATAAGAAGAGAGAAGAGGATAAGGAAATATGAAAGCCATCAAACTATAAAGGTTTGGTGGCTTTCATCATTGAGAAATAAATTAACGATAGGTCTTAATGCACTCCGTTAAGATATCGGTTCCTCTTTGAATCTCAGGAATGCTACAAGCAGCAAAGCTTAGACGAATGTAGCGATCTTTAGAAGGATCTAAATGGGGAAAGAAAATAGGCGATGGAAAAACGAGTAGACCTTTTTCATAGCATTTTTCATAAAGACGCTGAGCAGACATACCCTTAGGTAAATGAAGCCAAAAGCAAACACCGCCTTGAGGTTTATAAAGTTCCACATCATAATTTTCCAGTTCTAATAGTTTGCTCAGCATACATTCATAACGTTCTTTATAAATGTCTTTCATGTAATGAATGTGTTCTTCCCACTTATTATTTTTAAAGTAAAGTTCCAGGGCACGTTGCATCAGACCAGAAGAAGAAATATCCGTTGTTTGCTTGGTACGGGTAAAAGCTTCTATTAAAGCTTCTGGCATGATAATAAAACCGATACGAAGTCCAGGCATAAGGAGCTTAGAGAAACTTTTAAGATAAATAACCCTATCTTCTGTATCAAGTGATTTTAGAGATAGAGATTTACGAGCACCGTAAGTTAACTCCCACATGGAGTCTTCTTCTAATAGATAAAAATTATAAGTACGTGCTAGCTTAAGCAAGGCTAGAAGTGTAGCCTTGTTATAACAGATGGTTGTAGGATTTTGAAAGTTAGGCATGATATAGACAAGCTTTGGCTTACAAACCTTGACCTTCTTTTCAAATTCAATTAAATCAATGCCCTGTGGGGTAAGCGTAACAGGTACAATACGACAACCTCTAGATTTAAAAACATCTATAGCACCGTTATAAGTAGGATTTTCTGTAATGACACTATCACCAGAGTACAAAAGACTCTTAGCAATAATATCTAGACCTTGTTGAGCACCTGATACCATTTGAATCAGTTCAGCTCTGGTCTCAATACCATAAGTTTGATTTAAAAACTGTGCCAGTACCTCTCTAAGCTTCATAAAACCATTAACTTCTTGATAACCAAAAGCATAGCCTTTATCACGTTCCATTACCTCTACAATATATTCCTTAAAGGTCTCAGTAGGAAAAATACCAGGATCAGGTGAAGCACTAGAAAAGTTAATAAGCTCTTCTTCGTGAAGTGGCTCTGGATTAAAAACAGGAGCCTCCTCAGTAAGGCGCTTAGAAACATAGTAGCCACTCCCTTGTTTAGAAGTCACATAGCCAGTATGTTCTAGTTGCTTATAGGCATTAATAACTGTAATGTTATTGACTTCCAGGGCTTTAGCAAAGCTTCTAATAGCAGGCAATTTATCTCCAAAAGCTAAGTCACCATTAATAATAAGGTCCTTTAAATAATGAAAAAGCTGAGCATAAAGAGGTTCAGTTGAATCTGAATCAAATTGTAACGGTACAATGTTTATATTCATAAAAAAGCTCCTTGTCTTGTATTGACCATAATAGGGAATTGTGTGAAAATACATATATTAATTTACATGAAAAACTGAATTGTATCGATACAATTAGTTTATGAAAAAATATAACAGTTGTAAAGCACTAAATAGAAATTTGTGGAGGAGTTTATGAGAAAGGCTTATGAGAGGAAATGAGAGGGCAGACCTATCTTCCAGTGTTCCGGTTCAAGTTTTTTGATGCACTAGGCTCGTTTATTTGGATGAACGTGCGAAAACTCGCTACGCTCAGACACTCGCACTAAAATCCATCCAAAACACTCGCCAAGTGCCTCTAAAAAACTCTCCCAAGTCACCCTTCCAGATAGCCCTCCCCTCTCATTTCTTCCAAACGTTATTAAGCTCATAAACGTTTCTGACAGTAAAGCGTAAAGTGACGAGAGAAAATATAATAAGTTTTCAAGCTTAAAAGCTATTTTCTTATATTCCGCCCTAATAATAACGTATATAGTTTATTAGTTCTTAATGAAGGATTTTCTCGGGTTTCTCTTCCCTAACAAAAACGTATAAAGCGTTTTAATAGTTTGTTGTAGTAGAGTAGTAGCCAAGGCGGGAGAGAATGGGGATTGGTGTAGGGTGCCTTGGAGGTGAGCTTAGCAGTTCTTAACGAAGGAGCCCTTATGGGTTTTAGGCTGAGTGTTTGAGCGCTAGCGAGTTTTCAGCCGTTCATAAGGGCTACAAGTTTAGAACTGCTTAGCGAGCCGAGACAGCAACCGGAACCAAGCACCATCCTCGGATGACTTGGCGGCACCTTACTTTATCTGCTATTATTCAAATTTCAATTTATAGTAGTGATCGAAAAGTTACAAACAAAGATACTTTCTTAAGGAGGCCCTATGAAAAAGGCAGCAGTGATTAACGATTTATCAGGTATTGGCAGATGCTCTTTAACAGTAGCACTTACCCTATTAAATACATTACAGGTGCAAGCCTGTCCATTGCCAACGGCTATTTTATCGAATCAAACGGGATTTGATTCATTTTCTTTTTTAGATTTTACCCCTTATATGGAACAGTTTTTTGAGCATTGGAAGGCTATTGGTTATAGTTTTGATAGTATTTATTCTGGATTTTTAGGGTCTAAAGAGCAAATTAAAATCGTACTAGAATTTATTAAGCTTTTCAAAGAAGATAAAACTTTAGTTTTAATAGATCCTGTCATGGGGGATAATGGTGAGCTTTATAGTATCTATGATGAAGCTTATCCTACTTATATGAAGGAATTAGTAGCTAAGGCAGATATTATTACACCTAATATTACAGAGTTTTCACTTTTAACCGGTTATGATTTAGCGTGGGGGATTGATGAGGAAAAAATCAAGAGTTATGCTAAAGAATTAGCTCAGTTAGGGCCAAAGCAAATTGTTATTACAGGAGTTTGGGATGCTACTCATCCAGAACGTTTAGTGAATATAGGACTGGACTTTAATAAGGATATCTACTTCATGAAAGAGGTAGCTTATAATGGAAAGTCTTATAGTGGAACAGGAGATATTTTTGCTTCTGTGCTATGTGGGTATTTAACTCATGGTTATAGCCTTGAAGAAGCAGTTGATATAGCAAGTACATTTATAAGCCAGGCCATTACATATACATCGGACTTTAATTTGAGCACCAAAGAAGGGATTATGTATGAGCCATTTTTAAAGGAGCTGAGTATAAAATGAATCAATCAGAAAAAACAAAAACATTAGTTATGACCGCTTTATTTGCAGCTATTATCTTTATAGTGACACGCATTAATATCCCTACAGGGATAGGTGCACATGTGATTCATGTGGGGGATAGCATGATTTATTTAGCTGCATGTATTTTGCCAATGCCTTATGCTATGGCGGCAGGAGCTATTGGGGCAGGTTTATCAGATGCGATTACACCTGGAGGGATGATATGGGTTATCCCTACAATGCTTATTAAGCCATTATTAGTTATTTATTTTACAAGTGGTAAAGGCAAGTTTATCTGTGTAAGGAATGTAGTAGCAGTAGTATTAGCAGGCATTACAGGCGTATTTGGTTATTTTCTTGCTGATGCAGTTATGGCAGGTAATTTTATGGCAGGACTTGCAGCTGTGCTACCAGGTTTATTACAACCATTAGCTAGCGCTATTGTATTTTTAGGCATGGGTTATGCTTTTGATATGATGGGAGTAAAAAGTAAATTAAAAAGACAACTAAGGGGAGATATGTAATGACGATTATTTATCAAATTGAAAACAGTTTATATGTTAACTTAACGAACAAATGTCCTTGTGCATGTACATTCTGTGTAAGAATCGATCATGATACAGTAGGGGAAAATGATAACTTATGGCTACCTCATGATCCAAGCCTAGAAGAAATCCTAGAAGATCTTAAAAATTACGACTTAGATAGCTATGACCAAATCGTATTTTGTGGGTATGGGGAGCCACTTACAAGGCTTGAAACAGCCATAGAAGTATGTAAGTATATTAGAGCAAAAAGCAAAATAAAGATTCGTGTGAATACCAATGGCTTAGCTGATCTTATTCACAATAAACCAACAGCTGAGCTTTTAGAAGGTTATGTAGATGCTATTTCTATTAGCTTAAATGCACCAACTAAAGAAGACTATCTAAAAGTAGCAAGACCTCGTTTTGGTATAGATTCGTTTGATACCCTTCTTAAGTTTGCAGCAGATTGTAAAAAGTATATTCCAAGTGTGACTTTTTCTGTAGTAGATAAGGTGATATCAAAAGAACAAATTGAGGAATGCAAAAAGCTTGCAGAAGAAATGGGCATTGGTTTACGTGTAAGAGAATACATCGAATAGAATATAGAGGAAAAGTACACAATACAAAAATAAAAACTAAAGTATATAAAAGATATTGACAATTAACCTCGAATTGCATATCATAAGTAGTAATTAAATCGGAATTAAATTCTAAGAACAAAAAGAGTACTTATAATTAAGTGTTTCAGCGAGCTGGCGATTGGTGAAAGGTCCAGTACAGGAGATTATAAGGAATGGGTTTGGGAGATGCCTGGTGAACTAAGAGTAGTCAGAGCCGTAAGTTCTACGTTACAAGAACAGGATATCGCATGATTGATGCCGTATCTGTTAAAGAGATATCTTTTAGGAGAGTTAAATCTTACAAAGATATAATTTGGGTGGCACCACGAGTTCTATCGTCCCATGGATGATAGGACTCTTTTTGTTTGCAAAAAAGAGTCCATCCCAAAGGCTAGTCCCTAGCGTTCTAGAAAATTCCCCATTTGATTAAATCAGAGTAATTGAGGCTAAGCAATTACCAATAAAATTTATTGGAGGGATTTATTATGTTAAAAGATGTATTTGGAAGTTTTGGTGGCGCTTATGTGCCAGAAGCACAGCTTAAAGTACTTAAAGAGTTAGAAGAAGTTTTCTTAAAGTATCGTGATGATGATGACTTTAATGCAGAGCTTAACTATTACTTAAAAGACTATGTAGGCCGCCAGTCACCACTTTACTATGCAGAAAACTTAACCAAGGCTTGTGGCGGAGCTAAAATTTATTTAAAAAGAGAAGACCTTAATCACACAGGTGCTCATAAAATTAACAATGTATTAGGCCAAGTACTACTTGCAAAACGTATGGGTAAAAAGAAAGTTATCGCTGAAACAGGAGCAGGTCAACATGGCGTTGCAACAGCTACAGTAGCAGCACTTATGGGACTAGAATGTACCGTTTATATGGGTAAAGAAGATATGAAAAGGCAGGCTCTTAATGTATTTCGTATGGAAATGTTAGGTGCAAAGGTAGTAGCAGCTACTTCTGGTACTCAAACCTTAAAAGAAGCAGTGGATGAAGCTATTGAAGCCTGGGTAAATGCCTCTGATGATACCTTCTATGTATTAGGTTCAGCTGTAGGACCACACCCTTATCCAACTATTGTAAAGCACTTCCAAAAAGTAATTAGTGAAGAATCTAGAGCTCAAATTCTTGAAAAAGAAGGTAAACTTCCTAAAGCAATTATTGCTTGTGTAGGTGGCGGTAGTAATGCTATAGGCTCCTTTGCGGCTTATATGGAGGATCAAGAGGTTGAATTAATTGGTGTAGAAGCAGCAGGAAAAGGGATAGATACACCAATGCATGCAGCTACTATAGCTATGGGTGAACCAACAGTATTACATGGTATGAAGACACTTTGTGTATTAGATGAAAATAAAGAAATTGCACCTGTATACTCTATTTCACCAGGTCTTGACTATCCTGGGATAGGACCAGAACATGCTTACCTTAATGAAATAGGAAGAGGTAAATATGTATCTATTACAGATAATGAAGCTGTTGAAGCCCTTATGACTCTTTGTAAAACTGAAGGAATCTTGCCAGCTATCGAGAGTTCTCATGCTTTAGCCTATGCTATGAAATATGCACCTACTTGTAAACCAGAAGAAACAATTATTGTTACGGTTTCAGGCCGAGGTGATAAAGATGTGGAAGCAGTAGCAGCTTATTTAAAAGCTAATGAGTAGGAATTATAGAGTTGTTTAAGCTAGATTAGCTTAGACAACTCTTTTTATATAGATTTATGTCGTATTAACTTATTATTTTAGTGTCCCCTAAAGCCTAACAGTAATAAATAAAAAAAGCCTTACATATGATAGGTTATTGAAGATAGAGTAAATGGGGATTAGAAAATGAAAAGGAATAATCAATCTAAAACTATTCAATTTCAAGCGATAACCAGAAAAATAACAAGTAGGATAAAGTTAAATAGTAATCTACTCAGAAACAAGAGGGTTTTAATAATCTTAGGCATTATGATAGGAATTTTAGGCAGCATTTATATAGCAGGAGGGCTATTTTTTACTAATCATTTCTATTGGGGAACAAGTATTAATGGAATCAATGTAGGAGGAGAAAGTCTAGATGAAGCCCAGGCAAGATTAGAAGCAAAGAGTAGCGCTTATACACTAGCGCTACAAGAAAGAAATGAGAAAACAGAGACACTAATGGGGGGAGAAATAGGCTTAACCTATAGAATGGGAGATAGGATTCGAAAGCTCAAAGAAAGGCAAGGAGCTTGGGATTGGCCAGTAAAACTTTTTGAACATAATAATTTAGAAGTTGAAAAAGAAATAAGTTATGATAAAGAACTGCTTAAAAATCGGATGAACGAGTTAAAGTGTTTAACTGATAAAAATATAAGAGCGCCTGAGGATGCTAGCATTAAATATATAGATGGCATATACAAGATAATAGAAGGTGACAAAGGAAATACAGTTAATACTATTACTTTATACGAGGCTATAGTAAAAGCTATTATGAGTGAGGAATTAGTCATTAATCTAGAGCTTAATGACTGCTATAAAGGTCCGCTTTATTCAAAAGAATCACCTAAGCTAAATTCACTAAAGAATGAACTTAATGGCTACCTGAATGCAGAGATTACATATGATTTTGGTGATAGGCAAGAAATAATTGATAAAACACTTTTAAGCTCATGGCTTAGTATGGATGATAATATGCAAGTTATATTAAATGAAGAGGCCATCGCAGAATATGTAATAGACTTGGCCAAAAGCTATGATACTTTAGGGAAAGAAAGAGATTTCGTTGCAACCACAGGTAACAGGGTTAAAGTAATAGGGGGAGATTATGGCTGGAAGGTTAATGTACAAGATGAAATAGGAGAGCTCATCAAGCTTATAAAAGAAGGGAAACCAGTTAAGAGAATACCTCTCTATAGTCACACAGCTCTTAAAACTGGGATTAATGATATTGGTGAAACTTATGTAGAAATCAATTTATCCAAGCAATATATATGGTTTTATAAAGAAGGTAAGTTAATTGTAGAAAGTGATATAGTAACAGGAAATTTAAAAAGAAATTATGATACGCCACAAGGAACTTACACTCTGGATTATAAAAAAGCAGATACCGTCTTAAGGGGACCGGGCTATGCTTCACCGGTTAAATACTGGATGCCATTTAATGGAGGTATTGGACTTCATGATGCCAGCTGGAGAAGTAGGTTTGGTGGTGAAATCTATCGTACTGATGGTTCACATGGTTGTGTAAATTTACCTATTCAGGTAGCTGGTGACATTTTCAATAACATAGATGCTGGTGTGCCAGTTATATGCTATTTTGAAAGTAAATAGGACTAATTAACATAGAACTAGAAAGTTGATGACAATATATAAAAAATTTAGATAAAATATTAAAAAAACTGCATTTTTAATATTTAGAAAATATGATATAGTTATAGAGAAGATATCATTAGGAGGAGAGAACGTATGAAGAAGAAAATAAGATTACTTATAGCATTTATGCTAGCATTGACAATGATCTTACAAGTAAATATGGTATTTGGAGCAATTAATATACCAACAGAAGTAACAAACGCAGAGGGTGGCTATAGAAAAATACCTGTTATTTACAACAACAATGAGGTTAGTCAAGTGACTGTATATTTACAAAAGTCTAACACTACTGCTCAAAATGAAAATGAACGATTCAATATAAGCTGTACGGCAAACTTTTATATTGATGCTTATGTTTATAAGACTGGTGGAAACATTAAAATAGGTACTTTATTTACCTATAAGGATGAGAATGGTAAATGGGTAGAAGATTGGTTAGATCAATCGGGTCAAGTAGCAAATGATCCTAATTGGATGACGACTGACTACAAAGTTGAAGTTAATGAGATTAATTTTATGGAACTGACTTCTCAGGCTCATAATAAACGCGTTGATTTTAAAACAACCGTAAAGGATGGTAACTCTTCTAAAGGTGGTTTTTCACGCTATAGTTCTTCTAACGTAGCTGCATCATCAGCAGATGTAGTAGTGGTGACTCAAGATGGGCTCACTGTAACAAAAACAGCAAAGGAATTAGCAGCAAAAAATGTCTGGGAAATAGAAGTAAAAGTTGAAGGTAAAAATATCCTTTTACAAGAAGCAACAGATGTTGTATTAGTACTAGATAGATCTGGTAGTATGGGGCAAGGTGTAATTGATAAAAATAATCCTAATGCACAAAAGTGTAAGGTACTTACATGTACCAAGGAACATAGACATAGTGATAGCTGTTATGATGAAAGATATTATATCTTAAAATGTACTCAAAGTCATAAACATACTTTACCAGGGGATTTTGTAGCTAATTCTTGCTACGTAAGTAGAGCTGATAAAGTAAAGAGTGCAAGTTATACCTTTTTAAATACTTTACAAGAAAAAGAAAATGTTAATATTAGTGTAGTAACTTATGCTGGAACAGCCTCTAAGGTTACTAACAGTAATCTTGCTTCAGGAATTGAATCAGCATATAACACATTGGGAAAAGATGGGACTAATACAGGTAAGGGAATTGAAGTTGCAGCTCAAATATTAGAAAAAAGTGCAGCACCTAATAAAATGATTGTTGTATTAAGTGATGGAGAATCTAATGCAGGGGACTCTAGAAAAGTAGCAAATGATGCTAAGAAACAAGGATGCATAGTTTATACTATAGGTGCGGGTATAGCAAGTAATTCAAGTGGGGCAAAGGAATTATTTGATTGTGCCAGTGTAGATCAGTTAACAAATCAAGCTAAGTTTTATTTGGCGGATGATACAAGTAATGCGTTAAATGAGATATTTGCGATAATAGCAGGAGAAATTCAAGAAGCAGGAAGTAAATGTGAAATGTCGGATACTTTATCAAATGAATTTAAGGTTGTAGTTGATAGTAGTTTATCAAACGGTGCTGCTAAAGTAGACTTAGCTAATATAGATAGTACAAATTGGTCTAATAAAAATGCTATCTATACACAAGGACAAATATTAAATACAGATAGCAAGCAAGTTAAATGGGATATAGGTAAGTTAAGTGAAGGTGTACCAGCAATCATTCGTTATAGAGTAAATATGACAAGTGGTGCATTAGGAGTAGCTTACCCTATAAGTTTACAATCACAAATAGATTATCTAGATAGTAAAGGGACAGCTAAGGTATTGCCTATACCTGGGATTTCAAAAAAGGCACTCTGGGCAGGCATAAAATTTGATATTTATAGTGTTGATAGTGAGAAAGAATCAGTGACTAAAGTTTATGCAGGAACTTCAGCTTCTGCATGGCTTAAAGTTCCAGATAATGATGCTCAAATTCCTAACTTAAAAGTTGGTCTAGATACAAGGGTTAATTCTAGTACCCTAGAAATAGAACCAACAGGAGATAAGACTTTAGCAGAACTAAGTTGTGAAATTGTAGGAGATACCGTTGCGGATATTCTTGGAGTTAAAGTTGGCGTAGATCCTGATCCTGATTCATATCGTAAGGAGGCAACAGTAGCTACACCTAATGTAACAAATACTTTACCTACAGGCCATGGTGAAGTTGAGTTAAAAGCAAGTTTGGATAAAGGGTATAATGTTATTCAACCAGAAGGTATTACTAATGTTGGTACTGAAGTGAAATTTGATAAATATACAAAAGACATTACGTATAAAATTGATGTTAAAGAATTGCTTGATGAAGCAATGTCAGGAAACAAACTAATGAAATTTAAGATGTCAGATGCGAAAGTAAGGGTTGAAAAACTGTCATCTATTGATGGATCAGGAAATAAGACTTGGTCAATAGTTGATAGTGATTATTATACTATGACTCCTCCAGGAGTAAATGATGTAACTGTTAAATTTAATAAAGAAGGTTCAGCAAAAGCTTTTATTGCAAATGCTGGAGAAGTTTATAGAATCACAGTATATATTCCAACCAACATGCAAGGAACAGTAAAATATAGTGAATATGTTACAACCTATATCGATAATAGTTCAAATAATACTAGAAATGCAACGGCTACTGTTACAGGGGATGAACGAATTAAAGAAGCTGGTATATATGACGGTATTTACTATGAGGCAGAATATGCTAGCTTATCAAAGAGTGGGCAAATTGGCGTAAATTATATAGAAATTGCAAAGATTAATTAGTAAATGTAAATACGTGTTGCTAGTGTCATATAAAACATTAGCAACATGTTTATTTTCTTGACTTTAGATTTTTAAAGTATTATTATAAAAGCAAATAAATAATAGAAAGGATGAAGTGTTTGTTAATTGTATCTGAAAAAGGAGATCAACTACTAATTTAATAGTGTGTCACCAGCTAAGAAGGCTTTTTTTGATCATACAAGGTTATGGTCTATTTGAGTGCGCCTTTAAGTTAAGTGGCAACCTCTTCTGCCTTTTCAGAATGCTTAATAAACCAACACCTTTTACGGAAATCCAATGCAAAACAATATAAAAAGGCATAGTCTATCTATGCCTTTTTATATTGTTTTGCATTGGTTCATATGATTATGTAATTAAAACGGGGAGAGTCTGTTCATAGCTCAGTCGTTTTATTTGCTAATCTTTATTAAGTCTCTAAGATGATGTCTTTTTGCAAAAGGCAGAAGTACTTAGGGGCTTTTTTATTTTTAAATAATACTACAGCATAATGAGTTAGACCTTGTTATAGGTGAAAAGTTAGAAAGAAATGAAAGATAGAAATGAATAATGAAAAATGATTAATTATTAGCTATATAAGGAGAACAACAATGAAACAAACTATAGAAATATTAGAGTTTAACAAGATTTTAAAGCAGCTTAGTGAGATGGCTGTATCAGACAAAGCAAAACAAAAGTTATTAGGCTTAGAGATGATTTTAGATGAGAAAATTTGTGAGCTTAAGATGAGGGAAACTACTGAGGCAAGAAGAATTTTAGATAGCTTAGGTACACCACCAATTAGTTCTATGCAGTACATGGAAAGTATGCTAGATAGGGTAAGCATAGGTACATTACTAATGCCAGAAGAATTGATGTTAGTAGCTTCTTTTATTAAAGGCTGTAACAACATGAGGCGTTATCTAGCACGAGCAGAATTCTTAGATTGCAATCTGGCTACTTATGGCAGAGGCTTTTGTGACTTAGATGTCCTTAAGGAACTTATTGAATTAAGCATTCGCAATAATCAAGTAGATAGTGAAGCTTCTACAGCACTTAAAGGGATTAGGCGTGATATAGAGGTAAAAAGAGAGCAGATTAAACAACGCCTTGAAAAAATCATGCGTGGAAAGAAAGACTATCTAGCTGATTTTTATATTATAGAGCGTGGAGGACGTTATGCCCTAGCTGTTAAAAGAGAATACAAAAGTCAGGTGGAGGGGGCAGTCTTAGATACCTCTAGAACAGGAAGTACTGTCTTTATTGAACCATCAGCAGTAGGTAAGCTTCAAGAAGAGCTGAGACTACTAGAAATTGAAGAAGATAATGAAGTGAGGAAGGTACTTTATAGCCTAACAAATGAGGTGGAGAACTATATTTCAGATATGCGACTTAATATGGAGATGATGGAAGTTTTAGATATAGCCTTTGCCAAGGCAAAACTCTCGCAACAGCTAAAAGCAAGAGCTGTAAAGGTGAGTGTAACAGAGAAGCTAGAGATTAAAGCAGGTAGACATCCATTATTAAATGAAGAACAGTGTGTGCCATTAGACTTTTATATGAAGGATGGCATTAGAGGCATTATTGTAACAGGTCCTAATACAGGGGGGAAAACAGTGGCGCTTAAAACGGTGGGACTTCTATCTATGATGGCTCAATGTGGTCTTCATGTACCTGTGGCAGAGGGAAGTACTTTTAAAATGTTTAATCAAATTTTATGTGATATAGGCGATGGTCAAAGTATAGAAGAAAGTCTATCTACTTTTTCTTCTCATATTGTAAACATTATTGATATTTTAAAGCAAACCACTAAAGATAGCCTAGTCTTATTAGATGAATTAGGTTCAGGGACAGACCCGGCAGAAGGTATGGGTATTGCCATCGCTATTTTAGAGGCTCTTCGTCAAAAGGAGTGCTTATTAGTAGCTACAACTCACTATCCAGAAGTAAAGGAATATGCTGCAGAAGCAGAAGGCTATCAAAATGCTAGGATGTGCTTTGATAAAGAAAGCCTTAAGCCACTTTATAAGCTAGAAATTGGAGAAGCAGGAGAAAGCTGTGCCTTTTATATTGCAGAAAAGCTAGGCTTTCCAAAATCACTGATTCAGCTTGCAAGTAGCTACACATATAAAGAGCAAGTCATGTCACAAGATGATTCTATGAATAGAGCAATAAAAAATCATCATCCAAATAGAGTAGAAATGATAAGTGGGAAGGAACAAGATCATATCAATAAAGAGATTGATACTAACAATATAGTTAATAAGAAGACTAATAATAGCCAAGCTACAGAGAAGACTCAAGGATTAATCAAAGTACTGGATAGCGAATTGGGAAAAGTAGCGACTACGCCTCAGCTTAAAGCTAAGTCCGAACGTAAAGAGAAAGCTTCAGTAAAAGCAAAAAGCTTTCATATAGGGGACAGTGTTCTTGTTTTTCCAAATAAGGAAAAAGGCCTTGTTTTTCACGCTGTCAATGAAGAAGGTAAAGTAGGGGTGCAAATCAAAGGTTCCAAAAGATGGGTGGCAGCTAAAAGGCTTAAGCTTCTAGTAGCTGCTAGTGAGCTTTATCCAGCTGACTATGACTTTTCTATTGTTTTTGATAATGTAGCTAATCGTAAGGCTAGGAAGAAAATGACTAAGGGTTATCAAGAAGGGATAAGTGCGACTTACGAAAGTGAAGAAGAAGCAAACTGGAAATGGCACCAATAAAAAAGTGGCGCTAGTTTATAGCGCCACCTATGTAGTCCTCTAGCTATAGGATAACACAAAGTGAATTATAAGTCTATATTTTCTGAAAATAAATGATAATATATAGAGTGCAAAGATGAAACGGGGAGGAATTAAAGTGGCTATTATTTCAGTGAAGCATTTAACTAAGCAGTATAAAAGGTATAAGAAAGAAGAGGGGATGAAAGGCAGTATTAAAAGTTTATTTAAACGTGAATACACCTATAAAACTGCTGTTTCAGATTTGAGTTTAGAAATAGAGCCAGGAGAGATGGTGGGACTTATAGGCCCCAATGGTGCAGGTAAAACCACCTTTATTAAAATGCTAACAGGCATAATTCCACCTAGTTCAGGAGAAATCCAAGTACTAGGCCACTATCCTAACAAACTAGAAAATGCTTTAAAGTATCAGTATGCAGTAGTTATGGGGCAAAAAAGTCAGTTGTTTTTTGAACTGACTCCAGCAGATACTTTTTATCTTTTCAAGGAACTTTATGATTTACCAGAGGATCTATATAGAGAGAATATAGATTATTTTATAGAACTTTTTCAGGTACAGGATTTAATGAATGTGCAAGTAAGAACATTGTCTTTAGGTGAGCGTATGAAGATGGAATTAATCGTTTCCTTACTTCATAATCCTAAAATCCTTTTTCTTGATGAACCTACTATTGGTTTAGATGCTACGACGCAGCAACAAATTCGTAGCTTTTTAAAGAAAGTTAATGAAGAAAGAGGAACTACGGTGTTATTAACCTCTCACTACATGGAAGATATTAAAAAGCTTTGTGATAGGTGCATTGTGATTAATCATGGCAAAAAACTCTATGATGGTAGTACTCATCAATTATTTGATAAGTATCAAAAGTTTAAGAAGGTGAAACTTCAGTTCGAAGGGGAAAAGCCTAGCTTACCTTCTGAAATAAAGGTAGTCGAGGAAAAAGGAAATGAACTCACCTTAATCATGCCAAATGAGAGGACAGGAGAATTACTAGGGAATTTATTAAGGGAAAATACTATTTTGGATTTTAGCATTGAAGAAGAGGACATTGGAGAAGTAGCTATGCGCATCTATGAGGAAGAGGGTGGTCAGGATGAACAAGAGCTTAGCAGTTGCTAAAGTTTATTGTAAAACCCAGCTTATATGGCGTTTTGATTTAGGCTTTAAAGTTATCTTTACTATTACTAAGATTTTATTTGCCTACGTTCTTTGGAGCACTATTTTTGAAAATCAAACAGAAATAGGCGGATTTACCTTTGGGGGCATGTTATCTTACTATGTGATTCAGTCCTTTCTATCTAATTTAGATGCATCTAGGAGTGTAAGCGAAGATATGAATAATCAGATTAGAGGAGGTACCTTTTCTAAATATATGATACTTCCTATCAATATTCAGAGATACTACGTTAGTAAAACCATAGGAAGCATTGCCATTTATTTTCTGCTCAGTATAGTAGCAACTCTTATGTGGATCATTATATTTCAAGTGCCATTGCTACTAACAGGAGAGATAAAACTTATTCTAGGAGCTATTTTGCTATTTATGGGAAGTGCCTACTTTATGATTCAATTTCATTACTTTATCGGCTTATTAGCTTTTGTCTTTCAGAATATATGGCTATTCATTATGATTGAATCCAACTTGATGAGCTTTATATCAGGCGGTATCATTCCTCTAGTTCTTCTTCCAAGTGGAGTGGTGGAAGTCATTAAGCTAGTACCTTTTTATTATAGCTCCTATTTGCCAACGATGCTTTTGATGGGGAGAAATGGTGAAGAGTTAGGTAAAGGCATAGTAATAGTGGCATTATGGATTATGGCTTTTAAGTTTATTAATCACTATTTATACCAAAGGCTAAGAGTAAGATATGATGGGGTGGGAATATGAGAAGAGAGTTAAGATTTATAAAGCTTCTTTTAAAGTTAAGACTTTCGCAAATGATGGTTTTTAGATTAAGCTTCTTTGGAAGTCTTTTTGTAGATGGAAGTTTATTTATGTTTCAACTCTTAAGCTTTAATGCCATTTATGGACAGGTAGAAGCAATTGGAGCATGGGGAAGAGGAGAAATGATTGTTTTTATAGGGACCTTCTCCTTAATCAATGCCATTAATATGGTGGTGTATTTCTTTGGGGTGATTAATATTCCCACCAAAGTAAAAGAGGGAAGCTTAGATCATTATTTAACGAAGCCTATTAATCCTTTGCTAAGATTAAGCCTTGAGAACATTGATATAGGTTCTGTTCCGCTCCTTCTTTTTAGCACTGTGATTATAGCTTATGGTATAAGCCAGCTGAACGTGGCTATTGGAATAGGGACGGTTCTTCTCTATGTGGTATTTGTCCTATTAATGTGCATTTTATATTACGATATGGAAGTCATTTTACGGACTATAAGTTTCTTTGTTATTTCTACTTCTAGTATTGATCGATTAGAGGGAGAATGTATAGAAATGTGCATGAAGATACCTGGCAATTTGTTTAAGGGTGTTTTTAAGCTTTTATTCTGTACCTTATTACCTTATGGCATTATAGCTACTGTACCAGCAAAGATTTTAAGTGAGTCTATAAGTATGAGGGGACTTATCTATGCTATCTTGATAGTAATTATATTTACAGCAATTATGCTGAAATTTTGGAAGTACGGGCTTAAGCATTATAAAAGTGCTAGCAGTTAATAACAAGTATTTCATAACTATTCAGCTCTACAAATTGAAATTTGTAGGGGCGTTTATGAAAAAAAGCTTGTGGGAGGAAATGTGAGGGGCAGGCCTATCTTCCAGTGTTCCGGTTCAAATTTTTTGAGGCACTAGGCTTACTTATTTGGATGAACGCACGAAAACTCCCGTTGGTCAAACACTCGTGCTAAAACCCATCCAAAACGTTCGCCAAGTGCCTCTAAAAAATTCTCCCAAGTCACCCTTCCAGATAGCCCTCCCCCTCACATTTCTGCCAAACGTTATTAAGCTTATAAACGTTTCTAACGATAAAGTGACACATCGAAAAATATCCTGCCATTTCAAACGTACAAGCAGTTTTCTCTGGTACTTCTTTACTTATAATCACGCATAAAGTTTATTAGTAGCCTATCCTTGCTAAGCGGTAGCTATGTAGTCCCTAATTTACTTACTGGAAGATATATTGTAATAAGAGTACTTGATAGCACTTAATGAAGTGTTTTTTCGGGCTTTTCCTCACTAATAATAACGTACAGAGCTTCTTCGTAGTTTGTTTTTTGCTAGGCAGTAGCTATGTAGGTAGGCTAGTGGACTTGTTGGAAGATGCCTTGGAGCAGAGCTTAGAAACTCTTAATGAAGTAATCCTTATGGGTTTTAGGACGAGTGTTTGAGCGTAGCGAGTTTTCGTCCGTTCATAAGGATTATGAATTTAGAGTTTCTTAGCGATGTGAGACAGCAGCTGTAAGCAAGTACACTAGCTGGACTACATAGCGGCAAGTTAACTTTACACCTTACTATTCAAATTTCGATTTATAGTAATGGTTGGCTAATTATAAAGAATTTATTAAAAAGTAAAATTATATTGACTCTCTATATATGTCGTGATACGATACAAATATAAAATGTATCGTATCACGACATATTGCTTGACGACATATTTTAAGTTAGATACGCAGTATAAGAATCAGATAGGGGAGAAAGGAGCTACAGAGATGCTTAAAGCTAAAAATGAACCTTTAACAGAAAGTTACTATTATATCCTTCTTTGCCTTTACAATAAACCTAATCATGGTTATGGCATTATGCAAGATACCATAATTCTATCAGAGGGTAATGTAAAAATAGGCTCAGGAACTATGTATGGCGCTACTAGTAATATGATGAAAAAAGGTTGGATTAAGGAAACAGAAAGTGAAAACCCAGAAGATAAAAGGAAAAGATTATATGAACTAACGCCGCTAGGAAAAGAAGTATTAGAACAAGAGATTGAAAGGTTAAAACGATTAGTTAAAGGATCTGAAGTCATATTGGGGAGGAAATAAAATGAAGGATAAGGTTAAGAGTTATAAATGGTATGCAGCTTGGGAATATGAAAAAGAGGAGAAGGCCTTAAATGAAGCTTCAAAGAAGGGATTGCAGCTCACTAGGGGAGGATGCTTTCATAGTGAATTTAAAAGGGATAATAGTGTAAGATATATTTATCAATTAGATTATAATACAGACATAAAAGACTTTATAAGATATAAAGACATTTTTGAAGAACAGGGATGGGAGTATATTAATTCTACTTTTAACGGTTGGCATTATTTTAGAAAGCTATACCAAGAAGGAATGGAAGAAGATGAGGCTAAAATATACACAGATAGAGAGTCTTTGTATGAAATGCAAAACAGGTGGCTTAGATTACTTACAATATTTACAGGGATTTATGCAGTAATGGCAATTGCTTATTTGGCAATGGGTATAGTAAATCATCAGAGCCTAATAGTTATAGAAGGACTTGTCTTTGCTATACTAGGCCTAACTATGGGATTAGGACTTATATCTACAAAACTAAGAAGAGCTGGTAAAAAAGAAATGTTTTATATTCCACTTCAATGGACCTTTCCAATAGCAATTATTTTATTAGTTGCGAGTACGTTTTTTTACTCTAGTGGTTCTGATACAGTTTTTAATGAAAATTTTAACTATATTGATATGCCCCAAGAAAATTTACCTCGAAGTAGCAGTGATATTGAAATTAAAAAGAACGGCACCTATTATCTAGATTTAGATTTCAGAGCAGAAGAAGGAACAATGATAGTTTCTGTGCAAGATCAAAATGGCAAAGAGGTCTATAAAAATGTAGCTAATGCATGCACAGTAAATGACTGGAAGTTAGATTTAACCGAAGGTACTTATAGGGCATACTATGGTTATCAATTTGATTCTAGCCAGATAGCAAGTGCCAGCGTGAGGGTAGATCTTAAGCTTACTAAGTAATTTTAAAGTAAAAAGATGTTGGATAGAAGAGACTGTAGCGAAATAACACTTAAGCACAAGATGCAACTTAGCAATTGATTTGCTTATGCACAATTTTGTGTCTAATGTAAGTTCGTAGCAGTCTCTTTATTTTTCTAAAAGAAATGCTGTATACCAGTTACCTTCTAAAAGTAAGTAAGGAGATAGAGTGAGGGGGCATATAGCCATGATTCTAGGTTTTGCTATCAAAAGTAAAGGGTTTATTTTAACTAGATGGTAGGTATATAGTCCCTAGCAAGAAGTCCATAAAGGGCTACATCGCAGATACCGGAATTATTTCTATCTGCCATGAGTCTAGTTCCCTCATATTTTAAACCACACCTCATCATTACTTTTCCAGAGTTAGGATTATTGATATCATGTCTAGCTTCAATGCGGTTAACACCTACTTGCTCAAATAAGAAACTGATAACTACTGTAAAAGCCTCTGAGGTAAGGCCTTTATTCCAGAAATTCTTGCCAATACAATAGCCTATTTCAACAGACTCAATTTCTTCGCGGATATGAACTACACTGATGGTACCAATAGGTTCATGAGTTTCTTTAAGTTCAATACACCATTGGTAAGTTGGCGTACTAGAGTATTGATTAATCCATGAAGAAATAATATCATGGCTATCTTGTACGCTAGAATGAGTAGGCCAGGTTAGAAATCTAGCAACTTCATGATCATTAGTCCAATTTTTATACATACATTCTGCATCTGATAAGATGAACTTTCTTAATATAAGACGTGGTGTTTCTAATGTAACAGTACCTAAGTGATTCATAAAACGACCTCCTTAAAAAAGATTAATTTGAATAGTCTAACATATGGTGTAGCGTTTTACAACTAGAATCTAAAAATATACTTATTCACAATAAATAATAGGATATGACATGAAAAGGGTCTAGAGAGCTTTTGGGTGCGAGAGAAGCGAATAGTTTTGGAGCGATTAGGAAATGATACATAGAGTTATCATTAAGACAGAATAAAGAATTTTTAAGAACAGAAAAGTGTTAGGAGTAAAAGTAATGAGTCAGTTGAACTGTTTGAATCTGTGTGATATTATGCATCATTTGTATGAATGCACACCAGACTTAGGCAAGATGATAGATAAAGCCACTCAAGTAGCTGGTTTTGAAAAGTGTGAGCGTATTTATATAGGCTCTTATTTTTGTAGTCAATATTTTCTTCATCAATCAAAAGAAATGCTAGAAGAATTGAAGTTACTTTGTAAGCAAGAAAAAGTTTCTATCTCCCTTGTCATTCCTACTTTCTCACAAAAGGATTTGGAAAGAGGAAAGCAAAAGATAGAACAAATCAAAGGTTGGATAGAGCCACTTATAGATGAGATAGTGGTGAATGATTATGGTATGTTAGTTTATATGAAGGACACCTACGAGGCTCCTATTTATTTAGGGAGATTGTTTGCTAAAGACTATAGAGATCCAAGATATGAAGGGTATTTTAATGAAGTTTTAAATCCTAAAATCTTTAACCATTATATGCTAGAGCTTATAAAATACTTCGAGGTAAAAGGAATTGAGTTTGATCCTACTCATACAGGCATTAATTTAAGTGAATCTCCAAAGTGGCTTACTGTTGGTATTCATAGTCCATATTGTTATATGACTACAGGACATATTTGTGAGTATGCTTCTCTTGATAAAGAGATTGCTAAAAAGTTTAGACCCAATACCCCATGTACCCATGAATGTAGTTCTCATGTAATCAGGTACAATTTAGAAGATAATAGAGAATGGCTGAGACTAGGCAAGACCATCTATTTTGAAAACCGTGAGTGTACTACTTATGAAATAGATCATATAAGAAATATATATTTTCCTATTGATTTGGAGGTAGGCCAATGAAAGTATTAGTGCCACTTAATAATCTAGAGCATATAGACGATTATATCGAAGCAGGTGCAGGTGAATTCTATATAGGATTTTATGATGAAGACTGGAGTCAGCGTTTCGGTGAGTTTGCAGATATTAACCGTATGTCAGGCTTTAAAGAGATATCTAATCCATATGATTTAGAAACTGTTATGGAAATTATTAAGGATGTTAAAAGTAAAGAAAAAGAAATTTATATTACCTTTAATTCCAGCCTTTATTCAGGTGAACAATTAGAACGGATGAAACATTATTTTAAACGTCTAAAAGAAGCGAGCATTGATGGTGTTATTGTTTCATGTATAGAGCAGGTCATTATTGCAAAAGAAATAGGTGTTCCTTCTGTTATTAGCACCATTAGCGGCGTGTACAATGAGGATATTGCTAAGTTTTACTATGAAAAAGGGGCTAAAAGAATTATCCTGCCTAGAGATTTAGCTATTTCTGAAATAGAAGCTATCAAAGAAGCAGTACCAGGCGCAGAGTATGAAGTATTTATGATGAGAAATGGTTGTAGTTTTTCTGACTCTAATTGTCTTGGTTTGCATCGTAAGGAACGCTGTTCTATTTGTAGTAGTATTAAGAAGGCAGGAAAAGAGCTATTACTTAAAGACAAGGATTTTCATAGTAGAAATAATATGGAACTAAATGATATGATTTATAACAGTTCTTTTCATAATTATGCCTGCGGGCTATGTTCCATCTATCAATTTGTTAAGATGGGGATTAAAGCCTGTAAAATCGTAGGCAGATCTGATGAGTGGCAGTATATTTGCCAGGATATAAGGGTGGTCAAAGACAATATAGATTTAGTAGAAACATGTAACTGCGAGAAGGAATTTTTAGATCGTATGTATTTTCCTGAGGAGAGAGTCATGATGTGTAAATTAGGGTTGTCTTGTTATTATCCAGAAGTGAGATTTTAAGTCATTTCTAGAAGAAGGGCTTCATAGATATAGAAAAATAAGCTAGTTATAGATAAAAGGAATATCTATAACTAGCTTATTTTTGGCATCCATATTAGCTTAAAGGTTTTTGCGTAGGATGAAGGAAAATACTTTCTCCTTCTTTAAAGGTCTCAAGGACTTTAATATCCTTAATGTCCATGGGATCTACTTTGAGAGGATTTTGGTCTAAAATAATTAAGTCTGCTAATTTGCCTTCCTTTAAGCTACCTTTTTCATTTTCTTCAAAGTATTGATAAGCAGCATTAATAGTAACTGCTTTGATAGCTTCTAAGGGAGAGATTCTCTCCTCCACGCCAAGTACAACACCTGATTTAGTAATACGATTGACAGCGCACCAAATAGTTTCTAGCATATCAGGTTCGATAACAGGTGAATCTTGATGGAGTGTAAAAAGGATATTCTTTTTTAAGGCAGAAGCTGCAAGACTAATCTTACTGGCGCGTTCAAAGCCGAAGTTCTTGATATGTGTATCTCCCCAGTGATAAACATGAGCTAAGAAGAAGGACGGTATCATACTTAATTTTTTCACATCATCTAATTGAACTTCAGGTAAAAATTGAGCATGAATAAGAACAGGTCTAATGCTATAATCGGGTTTTAGTTTATCCGTAGCTTTGCCAAAAGCAGTAATATATTGTTTTGTGGCAGCATCCCCATTACAGTGAGCTAGAAGTTGCATATGGTCAGTAATAGCTATTTCAGCTAGCTCTTCTACCTCTTCATCCGTATGAGTTGGATATCCCTTATCTGTAGAATCTTTATAAGGATTGAGCATCCAAGCTGTACGACTTTGAGGAGAACCATCTAAGAAAATCTTGTAGCCTCCTATTTTTAGATGATGATCATATTTTTTGATACAGTCTTTGAAATCCATCAATAAATCTTTACGGTGACTAATATCAATAAAGCCTATTAAATCTAGTTTAAGTAGCTTAGTGCGTTGTAGCATTTGTAAGAGATCAACTAGGGTGTCAACAATCATACCTTCTTGCATAGTAGTAATACCATAACTAGAATACGATGCCTGGGCATCTATAAAGGCTTTAGTAAGTTCTTCAGTAGAAGGCATGGGAACTTCCTGAATATAGTGGATAAAGGCATTCTCTTCTAGATAGCCAGTAAGTTGTCCATCCTTTTTAGCAATAAGACCTCCGCTAGGATTAGGTGTATCAGGAGTAATGTTTAAGGCCTTTAGGGCAAGAGAGTTGAAAACGCCCATATGCTCAGATTGCTGACGAAGGGCAACGGGATTAAGTGGAGCAGCTAAGTCTAGGAGTTCTTTAGTGGGATGTGCTTTTTCTAAGAGGTTATTTTGATCATAGCCTTCAGCAAGTATCCATTTACCTTCTGGAACTGCTTTTTCTTTAATAAAGGTCTTAATAGCATCAGCAATTTCTTGAAAGTTAGTAGCATTTTCTACATTAACTTGAAGCAAGTTGCTAGCGTACCCGGAGAAATGACTATGCGCATCTATGAAAGCAGGCATTAGCGTTTTACCTTGCAAATCAATTTGCGTAGTAGTTTGATCGATTTCCTTTAGTAAAGTTTCCTTGGCTCCGAGTTTTTGGATTCTTCCGTTCTTAATCCAAATGGCTTCTGTGTAAAGTGGGTATTCTAAAGTTAAAATATCACCATTAAAGAAAAGTAAATCATTCATAGTAATCACCCTTACATAGAACCTATAGTGTGTCTATAGGCTTATGACCTTTCGTAGATTTAATTAATAAGTAAAGACAAACAAAAGATTAGTATTAATATTAACCATATGCCTCAGATTTATAATGAATAGGACTAATATACTAAAAGGTTTAGATCAAAGAGATTAATGTGGTGAACATAAAAAGAAGAGAGATTATAGATTGTAAGTAATAAAGTTTGAAAAAGAGTATACGAATACACATGAAAATAAGGGTTATGGCAATTGACTATGGTTAGGTCAGTGCTTATAATATGTAAATTGATAGGGAAAATAAAGCTAGACTTTGAATGATGGCTTGGAGGAGAGGGAATTATGGCGAGAGGTTATACACAGGATATGACTAAAGGTAGCCCAACGAGGCTATTATTAATGTTTTCTATTCCTATGTTAATAGGAAACTTATTTCAGCAACTGTATAATATGGCAGATACAGTTATTGTAGGAAAGTTTGTAGGAGAAAATGCTTTGGGCGCAGTAGGAGCTACGGGATCGATTGGTTTTTTATTTTTCTCTCTAAGCTTTGGTTTAGCAGCCGGGATAGGCATTGTAATTTCTCAATTTTTTGGTGCAGGAGAAATAGAAAAAGTAAAGAAAGCTATAGCTACTTCACTGTATGTTATGGTTGCTAGTGCGTTAGTTATGGGAATCATAGGGATTATGACTGCAAGGCCTATTATGATTATGTTAAAAACACCAGATGTCATGTTAGATGATGCTGTTTTATATTTGCAAGTAACTTGTGGTGGACTTATAGCAGTTGCTATTTATAACGGAGTCGCAGCAATACTGAGAGCTTTAGGAGACTCAAAAACACCACTAATATTCTTGGCTGTGGCATGTATAGTCAATGTAGGCTTAGATTTATTATTTGTTATTGTATTTAAGATGGCTGTCCTAGGTGTAGCTATAGCCACTGTTATTGCACAGATTATAGCAGCCATTGGTTGCTTGGTATATGCTTGGCTAAAGGTACCTATCTTTAAGATGCCGATTAAGGAATATGTACCAGATTTACATATTTTCAAACAGTGCACTTTCTTAGGTTTACCAGTAGCGCTTCAGAATGCTATGATTGCTGTTTCATGTGTTGTACTTCAAAGAGTAGTTAATGGATTTGGACCAACAATTGTAGCTGCCTTTACTGCAGAATCACGTTTTGAACAATTAGTACAGCAACCATTTGCTTCTTTAGGTGCTGCAATTGCTACTTATACAGGACAAAATATTGGAGCAGGTAAAGTAGATAGAGTAAGGAAAGGTTTCTGGGCAGGAACTTTAATTAGCATCCTATTTAGTATTATCATGCTACCTGTAGCATGGCTTGGTGGAGAAACGATTATGAGACTCTTTACAGATAACCAAGAAGTTATTATAGAAGGAGCAAGGGGTATTCGTATTACTAGTGTATTCTATTCAGCTTTAGGTATGATTTATGTAACAAGAAATGTACTTAATGGTGCTGGAGATGTTAATTTTGCTATGCTATCAGGTTTTGTTGAAGTAGGAGGAAGAGTAGGTTTTGCAAAACCACTTACCTTGGTACCGGGCATTGGGATGCTAAGTATTTGGTTTACAACAGGCTTCACTTGGACTTTAACAGCAGGTATTAGTTGTATACGCTATGCTCAAGGGAAATGGAAAGAAAAGAGTATTATAGCACAAGGGCAATCTATAAATGATACTCCAGTAGAACTCGGTAAAGTGGTAGCTAGCCAAGAGGCTTAAAGTAAGTAAATCACATTTGTGGGTATAATATGTGAATAAATAAAGCTTTAAATAGAGAAGCTGTGTATAAATAATAAGTAATAAAACAAAGGGTTATTACAGTAGTGATTGAAGTCACTATTGTAATAACCCTTTTATTTTTAGTGATTATATTTCTAGATAAGCTATATTAGGAAAGCTTTGACAAGAAGAGAAATAAGCATACTGATTTTCATAGCAATAGCCTGAAATAGTAAGAGCTAGACGAAGGTTTAATATGAGCTTATTCTATAAATAGGAAATGAGAGATTATTATAGGTGGTTAATAAGAAAAATAACTAAAAGGGTTAAAATAAAAAATTTACTTTGTATGTAGTAAAAGAGCAGGTAATGCGTATTAGCTTATGAAGTGAAACTTAGCTAAGGGGTGACTTCATTAAAGGGGAGGAAGAGTAAATGCAGCAGACAATACCAAATACTAGAGTTTTAGAGGCTATGCAAAAAGTAGAGTCTTTAGATTTTACATATATCTTTGAGACATATTACAAACGAGTCTATAACTACAATTATTATAGAACGCATAATCAATGTGTTTCAGAAGATTTAACAAGCCAAGCCTTTGAAAAAGTATTTACTAAACTACATACTTACACAGTTGATAAAGGAAAATTTGAGGTATGGCTATTTACAATCGTGCGAAATACTATGAATGATTACTATAGGAGCAGAAAGAAGTATCCATGGGAGTCCCTAGAGCATGTCTTTGAAACAATATCTAAGGATAAAGATCCCGAATGTATCATTTTAGAAATGGAGCAGCAGGCGGAAATACTGAAAGCTATAACAAAGCTTAATGAACGTGAAAGAAACATAATCGCTTATAAGTATGGTGGGAATCTCTCTAATAAGGAGATTGCAATTTTAATGAATCTTAATGAAAAACATGTAAGTGTCATTTTATTTCGTGCCCTTAAAAAAATAAAAACAAGGCTAGAGGAGGAAAATTATGAGAGCTATAAACAAAAAGAATGCAGATGATTTGGATAGAGAGATTCAGGCATTAGAATCTCAATTATATAATCAAGATTTTAGCCTTGTAAGCAATAAAGAAAAAGTGAGAAGGGATGTCTTAACCAAAGTAAATAGAAAAGAGGCTATAGTGATGAAGAAAACAATTAATATGAAGAAGATATCAGGTATAGTAGCGGCAGCATTAATAGGAACAGCTTTGTTATCACAGACTGCATTTGCTAAAGAAGTGATGGAGCGCATTGTGAAAATAATCTCCTTAGATAATATAGAAGTCGTTCAATATGAAATGCCAGATATAGAAGGCCATTCACTTCCAGAAGTATTAGAAGGCAAACTATTTGACCAAGAAGGAAAGCCTGTTACTACATTTAGCGAAGAGGTTGAAGCCGTTTACACAAAAGATGGAGAAAAGATTGTTGATATTGATATGGATACAGGGGCATTGACTACAGAGAAAGAGGCAGCTTTATCTAAGGCAAATAATGTTTTAGTTGTAAAGGATAAGAGTTTATTAAATCAATATACTTGTTTTGAAGTCAAGTTACCTTCTTATTTGCCAGAGGGATATGTATTTGACCGTGCAGAGTTTTATAAGGAAGCTGATAAAGAAGTAAAGGATAGTAAGTATATCGATTTATATTTTATTAATCAAGCTACGGGAGAATCTATTTACATGCAGCAAAGATATGCAGATGAAGAAACAGCTTATTCTATAGGCACAGATGAAGTAGTAGAAGAGGTTCAAGTTAACGGTGTGAAGGCTGTTATGACAGGAGAAAATAGTATTGACTGGGAGGTTGATGGTGTATTATATGGCATAAGTACCCACGGGAAAATAGAAAAAGAACAGCTTATTAAAATGGCTGAATCTATTAAATAATATGAGACACAACAAAAAGCCAAAGTTAGGAAATTCCTAGCTTTGGCTTTTTAGTGTACCAGACTCATGAAATTAACTTTCTTAGCTACCTAAATAAACCTATGCTTAGGGCATAAAATGGCTCCTCAGCATTCCTATGACATAGAATAGGACCTACCTGGGCAACTATGAAAGCTAAACCAATGAGTGAGGAGCTCCTTAAAGTCTTGGCCGGTGCACCCTATGCTAGGAAGCTAAGACCTTAAGACTCTGGTTTAAAACTTTATTTTAGTTTTTACACTTATGTATATGTTAGCAAGAAACCGAATCCCTAATAAAAAGTGAAAAATATTTCTATAACAAATAGAAATTTGTAGGGGCATTTATGAGGAAGGCTGCAGGGAGGAAATGAGAGGAGAAGGGCTATCTTCCAGTGTTGCGGTTCAAATTTTTTGATGCACTAGGCTCACTTATTTGAATGAACGCACGAAAACTCCCGTTGGTCAAACACTCGTGCTAAAACCCATCCAAAACGTTCGCCAAGTGCCTCTAAAAAATTCTCCCAAGTCACCCTTCCAGATATCCCTCCTCCTCGTATTATATAGTAGTAGTTATTTATATCCTGAT
>JAEWMQ010000029.1 GCA_023393125.1 Bacillota bacterium | reverse complement strand
ATGCCATTTTCAATATCTGAATATGGTAAAATACACTTCTTCATTTTCTCAAAAGAAAATGTATTTTGGACTTGACTTTTAATAGTTAGTCTCTCATTTCTTCCAAACGTTATTAAGCTCATAAACGTTCCTGACAGTAAAACGGCGTGAGAAAGTATAGTGAGTTTTCAAGCTTACAAGCTATTTTCTTATGTTCCGCCCAAGCAATAATAACGTATACAGCTTATCAGCTCTTAACGAAGGATTTTCTCAGGCTTATCTTAACTTATAATAACGTATAAAATTTCTTAGTAGTTTGTTATGGTAAAGTAGTAGCTAAGGCAGGAGAGGATGGGGATTGGTGTAGGGTGCCTTGGAGGTAAGCTTAGCAGTTCTTAACGAAGGAGCCCTTATGGGTTTTAGGCTGAGTGTTTGAGCGCTAGCGAGTTTTCAGCCGTTCATAAGGGCTACGAGTTTAGAACTGCTTAGCGAGCTGAGATAGCACCCGGAACCAATCAACATCCTCAGATGACTTGGCGGTACTTTACTTTATACACTATTATTCAAATTTCTATTTGTAGAGCTGAATAGCTATAAATAAAGATTTAAATCACAGCCTGAAGCATAACAAAAACCACTTTAGAAGTTCATCTCTAAAGCAGCTTTTATTGTGCCATTTTATATACATTTCTTTCCTGTCTTGCATTAATCATCTACATTTCATTTAAATAGTCTTGCAATTTCTTTGCTAACTTCCCTATATGTATACCATCAACAAAAGAATGATGGACTTGAACAGAAAAAGGCAATATGAACCTTCCTGCTTTTTCATACATCTTTCCCCAAACAAACATAGGTACAGCATTATATTTTTTCCCAGAATCAGTATGAGAAATATGAGTAAAAGAAATCCAAGGTATTGAAGAAAATTGATAGATATCATTACCCATAGGACCCGTAAAATAATCTTTTTGATTATCATTTACTAGTTTAGCTGCTATTTGAAAAGCCTCCATAGAATCTGCCATTTCAACAACGATATTTTTCATTAATTCTGTTTCTTGATTTAGATAAGTAAAGGAGGCCTTAATGCCCTCATATAACACCACATTACCCGATTCAAATCGGTACCTAAATTCTTCAATCTCATTTGCTGCTTTTGTAATCATATAAATCATAGCAAAAGTGAAAGACCAATTATTAACTTTGATTACTTGGTAAAAATGCGTCACATCTAATTCAAAACTGATATCATATTGGGGGTTTGCATATTCCTTAAAAATCTGGCAGTGCATTACTCTTTTCCAATTGTTTAAATCAACTATTTCATAGCTACTCATGTCATTTTCTCCTGTTAAGCACCTTACTTTTTATTATTTTTCACTTTACCTTAAACGCCTTATAAACATATAAATATCCAACTTGATTAATTATCTTAAGAAAGATATCCAAGATATTTCTCCTATAAGGTCTTAGACACTAAAATTCTCCGATTTAAATTGACTATAAAACCTACCACTATGTATCGTTATACGAAGCACACAATAATCAGGATCTGTTACTCCCTTAGAGTAGTACATCGTATCTCCTTCTTGCCATATCATTTCTTTACTTCCTTCATCTTCAAGTACCTCTACTGTTCCTTTTAACATAACCCCTCTAAAGAAACGCTTATCGCAGAAATAAAGACAGGCTTTAGGATTATTTTTATATTGCAAAACACGCATAGATGAAGTATTAGTAGAAAAGTAAAATACCTTAATACCTTCTCTTTTCCGAGGTGGTAACATTGCTTTTGTATTTGGAAAACCTTCCTCATCTACTGAACTAATAAACGCCACTCCTTGCTTATCAATCAAATTACCTATTGTTTGCTCTGGGTTTCTCATCATCCTCATTTTCTCCTCATTAGCTTATAATTTTTTCTAACAATACACTCTATTAATCAACAACCTCAAAACGTACTTTAAGAGATTCTAATCCCAATTCATCTTCTTCTGCTAATCGTATCGTCTCAATAGGCACACCATATCGCTCTAAAACTTCTCTAGGATCTGCCCAACCATTATTAAATTCCTTTTCCGTTAGTTGCCCTATCTCTGTTTCTTTAAATTCAAAATAATAAGTTTCTCCAATAGTCAACTCTTTAGCGCGTCCTTCTCCAATAGAAATAGTAAATGGACTATCTTGAAAACAGGTAACGACAGCCACCTGCGGAGTTGTAAAATCAAGGCAATAGTCCGGTATAATGTCACGTACCGTAGCACTAAATCCTCCCACAACCTTAGTAGGAATGGTAGCCTCTTCATAGTCCTTAAGCGTTTCTTTTAATTCCGTGTTCTCTGTGAATAACTGATTGTATTTCTCCAATGTAGTATTGTACTTATCTAGATACTTATCAAGTTGTGTTTTTAGTTCCTTATTCTGTGCTAATAAATAATTATATTCTTTCTGCGAAATTTCTGCATTAGAACACCCTATACACCCAGATACTAACAAGCAGGATAACATTGTATTTGCTATATACTTTATATATCTCATCAGCTGCCTCCTTTAGTTCTTTATCCCTCCATGCATTATCTAATCGTCATTTTCTCCTCTTATGTATTCTTACTTGAATGATTTAAATTAATCTCGTATGGCTTCAATATCATACAAAATCAGCATTCTCACTTCTTAGTTACAATATAGCACTGATTATACAAAATATTCAATCATATCCAGTCATAAATTTATTTATAAAGTATTTTAAAATTGTTTCAGGGAGTTTCCTTTTTCATGACATATAGTATAATGTAAAAACAAATAACTTCCACGGCATAATCACCGCAGCATCAACCTGAGGAACTGACCGGGTCGACCACGTCTCAATCTATTGTTATAGATACCTCTGGCTCTATGGAAAATGTTCACTTGTGCGCTGTAAGGGAGTTGCTACTTATAAGTTATTAAATACGTTTTTACACTAAACGAAGTTTCAAACCAGAGTCTTAAGGTCTTTGCTTCCTAGATAGGACAGTCCGGGCCTAGACTTTAAGGAGCTCCTCACTCATGGGTTGAACTTTCATAGCTGTTCTTGTGAGGCGCCGCTCTATGTGTATGCAGGTGCTGAGGAGTTACTGTCATGCCTTAAAGCAAAGTTTTACTTGGCAGCTATGAAGGTTTTAACGAGAGTCTGGGGCACAGAAAATGCGATTACCATGTTCATTATTTGGTAATCGCATTTTTTATTTGTCAAAAATTAATTGAAATAATAACTTATCCTGTATTTTTATAATTCATTCTGTGTAACTTTTTCTCGTCTAACAAAGTTGATTATTTTAAATAGCTCTACTCCAATAATAATGCCACCAATTTCAAAAGCCAGTCTCATGTTCATAAGAATCAATACTTGAACACCTGCTATAAATTCGATACCAGAAGGTATTGCATAAAGTGAAAAAAGTAAAGCTGGAATTCCCACAAAACATAACTCTAAAATTAAATCCTTCTTAGTTAATGCTTGGTTTTTACTAAATAAATACGCCAACCCCAGACCTAATAATATACATGTTAGAATAGTGCTAAACATCATCATATAGGTATATTTCATCTCAAAACTTCTACTCGCTTGTTGCTTAAAGAATTTATATAAGAAAGTTTCTCCTAATACTATTAGCCACATATATAAATCCCATACTAAATAAGTGACTATTCGCTTTGCATCTTTATTCACATCCTCACCCCATTATAAAATTTTCTATTTCTTACTTCTATAATAACATTTAAGAATTAAATCGACAAACTAATCTAATTATTTTGTTATTTATATTTAAGACAAAAATAAAACCAACCCTAAGACTGGCTTAACTTAATACTTGTCCCAATTCTCCTTAGTGAAGTTGGTAGCCTCACATTTCTCATTCATACTACATGGCTTTCTATATTTCCCAATGTCAAAATGTATTGTATTACTTTCTTTCTAATTAAAATAAAGTGATCGAATCTAAGATTTTATATATTTCACTATTAGTAAGATTATAAAATTGTAAATAATACACATAATTTCTTATTGACATAGCTGCAATTTTAAATTCTTCATCTCTAAAAGTTATACTAGCCATTGGGAAAGTAATACCATTTTGATTAACATATTTTTTCAAGTTTTTCACTTTTGTTTTGTTTATACTAGTCCCTCTTGAATCTGTCTTATCACTAGACTCATACCACGATACTTCAGTACCGTCTCTGCTATCAGGTTCACCTTCCCACTTTGCATAATCAAGATAAAAATGTATTTTCTTATCATCTCGAATGAAAGTGCCTTCCCATTGTCTTTGCGTTAAATTTCCCATTGTATCATAATAGTACCTAATTCCATCTTGAGATAATGAATATTGCTTTGTTAGTTCTGTTGGTAACAGCATAGGTATATCTGTCTCTATATACATCTCCTGTAAATCCTTATATACTTCTCCATATTCTCCCAAATCAATACTCACTTCAGTTACCTCTGGAACTAAGTTTGCATTATTAGTATCTTCTAAACTTTGACTTTGGCTAACCTCTAGATCATATGACTGCTCCTTACCTACTACAAACCCATCTCTCGTAAATCGTACGATGTTCAATCCAAGTGATGATGCATAAACGTAATAACTACTCATTCCTAGTATAATAAAAATGCATGCTACAGCACTAAATTTCTTTATAAAACTAGTATTAGCAACTAATGAATTCTGTTTGGAATGATTAGTACAATTTATAAGAATTTGCTCTTTTAACTTATCTTCAACAACCATTTCTTTCATTGTTTCATTGATATAAAATCTTATATTCTTCATCCCAATCACCTGCTTCCAAATATTTTTTTAGTTTTGCTTTTGCTCTTGCAAGTCTTTTATTTACTGCTGTCTCACTAATATTTAATATCTCTGCAATTTCTTTAATTTTGTACTCCTGATAATAATAAAGTAAAATAACTTCTTTTGATTTTATTGGCAACTCCATAATGGTAGATAATAATTCGTCATTAACTATTTTAGAAAATTGCTCTACATATGGTATTTCTGGCATATTACTTAATTTAATTACATTACGATTCCAATAATTTTTTGTATAGTTCTTACATACATTAATTGTAATCTTCATCATCCAAGTTTTTTCAGATGATTCTCCCCTAAATTTTCCTAAGCTTCTAAACACATTTAAATAAGTATCTTGTAAAGCATCTTGCGCCAAATTAATATCTTTAAGATACAAATAGCATACTCGTAATAATTCATCTCCATATACTTCAATTAATTCTTCTACTTTTTGATGTAAATGATCCTCCGCTATTTTAATCACCCCTTTATTCATTAGACAAATCACTACCTAAAATACTCCCTTTTTTACAAAATATCTGCCTATTAAATAATAATTATGTATTTACAAACCAAAATTTCTAACCCCTATTGGGCAGGTACTTGTGTATGTTTGAGTTGTAGCTACTATACCTTTTCCTTTAGGTCTGGTGTATCTATTTTAAAGCAAAAAATAAAAGCCAACCCCTATTTTCTGTAGGTCAGCTCATTTTTAACGTTCTCTATCAAATCTCTTTATTCTAAGTCCTGTATATTCATTTTCCTTAATTCTATCTCTTTTTTTAGTTTTTCTCTAGCTTCTTTATAAATAAGTAATAAAATCACTGTTGATATATTATATAGTACAAAAATATAACATCCTATAAAAATTGACTGTGTTATTTTTGAGGTATCTGTTTTTATAGGTTCTTCTGTAACTTGCTTCGTTACAACTCCATTTTCTGTTACTGTTTGAGATTCTATATGAACAGACCCAACATTATAAAATGTTACCATCCCCAATAATGCTATTAATGATATGCTGAATGTTATAAAAGGTAAAATTAATCCTAACCACTTATTTTTCTTTTTTGATAGATAAATTTGTAATACTACAATTGCTTTAACAAAAAGTATTAGTATTAATAGCCTACTCATGTGCTCACACATCCTTCTTTACTTAAAGACAAAAAATAAGGCCAACCCAAGGGTTGGCTTAATCTTATACTTGTAGATACTATTAAATTCGTTTAAACCCTAGATAACGTGTCCCTTGAAAAGTAAGTTTCCCTCTATCTTGCTCAATAAGCATACCATATTCTGTTCCCTGTACCTTTAATTCCATGCGGTCACCACTATCAACTTCAAATGTTACATAATAGGTAGTCGATGATGAATTATGCATATTATCATCATGATAATGACTAACGTTAGTGCGCTTTGCTACAACTACTGCATCTACAGAAAGTACGGGGGAATCGTTATTCTTTTTCCATTGTTTAGCAGAACTTATTATGGCACAGATAATGATTCCAAATACTAATATAAAAATTATGCATATAAATATAGGGACAATAGTAAACATTAAATCGTCGAATGGTGAAAATGACATCGTTTAACCTCCACAACATAACTATTTTATTCGCTTTTAAATCCATGTAATATCTCCACGATAAGAATACCTCAATTTCTTAGTAATAATAGTACCATTCACTTTATATTTCACAATATATTTTCGCCTTCTTAGATTAACATGATCAATCTCAATGAGTTCACCATTAATAGAAGAAACATATTCCCTAATACTATTTTCTACTTTTAAAGGTATTATAATAATTGTCCATATTCCTACGACTATAAATACTATCCAATAAATAATATTCACATACCATCCCCCATCTACCTTTATTCACAACTTAATGCTTTGAATTTTTATTTATCATTTTAAACTACAATATTTAAGTTTACTCAAACTCTCTATCTCTCCTATTTGTCAAAAGCAATATAACTAGGAGAAGTATACTTGCTGATGCACTGTAAATAATCACTTATTCTCTTTTAACCTTATTTATTAAATAGCTTATATTTATTATTTCCTACAATATAATATAAATCATCAAGTGTAGTATCTTCACATTTTAAATACCCAATATCCCCATTTGCAAACTTTACAGTTGCATAACTAACACTCCCATTAGGGTTATCATTTATGCTAATTTTAAAAGGTTCTTCCATTGGACTATAATCCATTTGTGTTAGTTTATTTTTTTTCACATCATAGATATACATTTTGTCATTTTCCATTGGATGAAGCTGAATAGTGTTTCCATCTTGACTTACACTTACTTCACAATATTGACTGCCTTGTATAAAATGGCATCCTATACTTTCTAAATCTAAACTATTAGTAATCTTCATTTCAGTCAAATCATAAATAAATAGTCCAAAACTTCCATGAAAAATTATTTCATTCTCCGAAGCATAATCAAACTCAGGCATGGCTACACCTATACTTTGATCTAATCTCCACTGTGCAACAAGAGGTGTATTGGTATTATTACAGCCTACTATACTTAATAGTAGCCCTAATGCAAAAATAATACGACTTGTATATTTCTTCATTATACACTCCCCTCCATAAATGACTTTATTTTCTAACAATTATAACATACACCCGTCTTAATACCAATGGAATTTTTCATTAAGCACAGACCCATCCTTTTCAAGCATACCATCAGAGCTATATTATGGAATATTTGTATATTGGTTTGTTGGGAATTTACCTTTTAGTACATCTATTGTATACTGACGGGCTTTTAATTACTTAAAGCTACTATTCCTTTAAACAACCTTTTTTGTTCTTTGGACAAAAAAGAAGGCGGTCTGATTTTATCAGACTCACCCCGAGCTTTGCTTCATATTTAATTCTTACTCATATGTCCTATTCTTCTTGTTATTCTCTTTGTTTGGCAAGCCATGATATCATCTACCTTTTATATTATATGTAAAATATCTCTTTAGCGTGTCCTCTCTACAATGATACACAAAAGACAAACTATGCTAAGACAGAATTGAAGACAATAAACTATTTTCTTTTCACCTTTATAACTATCCATTAATCCAGCTATTCCTATTGATAAATGCTGCAGAGTAGCTAACCAATAATCTCCCTTATTAAAAATACTCAATACTAATTCAATAACTCCTACTACGAAAAACATATATCCTATTACTTTGAGTATGTTTCCTTTAAAAATAATTTTTTCACCTCTCACGTATTCATCATCTCCTATCGTTGTATTCGCTTTACTACTTTTTAATTTCATTATCAATAGTTGTGTTCTAATTTTAATACTTAGTGAAAAAATTTTTATTTTAGGCATTTTGTGTGTCCTGTTGAGGGCGCGTGGTCTTTAGTATAAGCTTTTATTTTAGTTTAATTATTAGGGGGGATATATTCTTACCATAAATGATTTTTCAATTATCACAAAACCCCATAACCAGCATCGCATGAATGGTATCTAGTTGTATCATTTTTTCAAGTTTGTAGTTTATATTTGAAAATAAATCTACGAATTCTCTTATAGTTCGTTGTTTACCACCTCTACATTCAACAGATAACCTCAAGCCATGCATAACTACCTCTTTGGGTTCAAATTCATCTCTCAAGATATCCTCAATTACCAAAATCCTTGTATTACCATCAGAATAATTCATGCAATTGCATAAAATATCCAAACATCTTCTATCATCAAAATCATGAAGCAAATTCATTAGTATAATATAATCATATAATGCACTTGTCGACATTAATTCAAAAATATTATCTTCTACAAATGTAATGTCAACATTGTTTAATTTCTTAAATTCATTTCCTACCATACAAGGGATTTTAGTATCAACAATTTTATAAAAACAGCCTTTGTTCATTAATAAAAGAGCCGTTCCTAAACCACCACTGTTTCCACCCAATTCTAGTACTTTCATATTAACCAAATTTACATGCTTGGCCACTTCTTTTCCTACTTTGAATGTTATATGATAATTGTATCTTGAATAAATCTCATACTCTGCATCATTAATACTATCGAAAAAAAACTGGGATTCATTAATTCCTTTGTTAAATAATGCTGAATAATGGTTATCTTGATTTTTACTAATTATGTTATCAAGAATATGCAAGTACTTTGCCTTATTTTCATTAGTTAACACAAAAGATCTTCCATCATAATCAAGTAAATTGTTCACCATCAATATTCTAATAATTGCTTTATATATGCTTTCATTTAATCCCAATTTTTTCATTTTATCTTCAATTAATCGTTTTGGTAGTCTACTATCAATACAACAATCTATTCTATTAAAAAAATATATTGCCTCATATAGTTCCATATAATTTTCATAATCCATATAGAATGCACCTCCTACCACTCCACCACACTACTATCTCCCATCTGCAAGTTATACACTCTACACAATACAGCCACATTATCCAACTAGATAAGTTTCAGCTAATAGGATACTAGATAAACTGAAATTTATCTATCCATTCACATTCAACTTAGCATAGATATAAGTGTCTTTCCAAATCGGCTTGCCATCTACATCTTTCCAAAAATATATATTCTGTTTTAAATATGCCTCTCTCTCAAACTCTAGCTTTTCCAATAGCTTCCATGAGTTTGGATTTTGTGGGTCACATTCTGCAAAAATTCTATGTATACCCCTAGAAAATGATTGTTCTATCAACACTCTGCAACTTTCCTCTGCATATCCTTTACCCCAATACTCCTGATTAAATACATATCCAATCTCAAGTGATTCAAAATCTTTTTTCCTTAAGTAGATATTTCCAATCATTTTTTTACTACATTTTAATTCAACTGCTATCATTTCATCCGTTGAGATTCTCCACTCTAGGTTGCCTTTTACTTCTTCCAGCGTCATAGGCTTAAAAGGTTCAAATACTACAACCTTTGGATCCGATAAATAATCATATAAATCTTCCAAATCATCTTCTATGTATCTTCTTAAAATCAGTCGGTCTGTTTCTGCAATTACAACTTTATTTCTCATAATACTCTCCTCCACAAAGTCTAATTTACCAATCCACCACACTACTATCTCCAATCTGCAAATTACATACCCTACAAAGTACAGCTACATTATCCAGCTAGATAAGTTTCAGCTAATAGGCTAATAGATAAACTGGAATTTGTACATCATTCAATAATAATAAAATTATCATCTTTAAAAATAATTGCTTGGGTATTACCTAATTTTATTCGCCCTTGTCTATCTTTTTTATATTCTCCTGCTTTATCACAAGTTTCATCACTGCAATGAACATCTAAGGCGCATTTTAACAAACCTAAATTATCCGGCATATGGTTAGCAAATATCATACTACCTGCACTTACCCCAATTACAATACCACCACAATTTATAAAACTCTGAAGCTTATTATTAAAACCCTGTTCGTTTATTCTCCTTAACAGATACTCTGGACTTCCTCCACATAAATATATCACATCATATTTATCATTGAGATTAGTTTCTATTGTATCGTGTAAATCATAAACAAATATATTTTCACGCTTAATGGCACATTTGAGTAAGTCATTTAAACACTTTGGCAGTACATCAACAGCATCTGGTGAATTAGCCGCTGTGGGAACAAACATTGCGCTAATCTCTGATGGTGCTTTTGGCAACATATCTTTAAATACTTTTTCAATTGTTTCTGTTTCCAATCCACAAGATGTAAGTAATACATTCATACAATAATCTCCTCCATAAATTCTAATTTACCAATCCCTCACACTACTATCACCAATCTGCAAGTTACTAATGGTTACTCATTATTCTTCTTTATATATATATTCAATGCCTTAATTCCTAATATGCATAACCTAATAGCAAAAACAACTAACACTATCAGAACAACTGTACTAATTCCTTGAAATACTAAATCCCAAATAAGTGAATTATCATAAAATATTATGCGTCCCGCCTTATCCATATATATCCCCTTTTCTTTAATAAAACCCCTTACCAGTCTTTTAAATTCTTATTACTAATTTGCAAGTTACACAGCCTACAAAACACAGCTAAATTATCAATTCATCTTATTAACTGCGAAACTAATGAATTGAAATTTACTAATGTAAAACTCGCTCCCACTCATTTGTTTCTCTATTTTTCTGTAGCATCATTTGAAACTTTCCTCCAGATCGATTAAAGTAAATTGCATCACATTCTGGCAAAAGATTTATTGTAATCATATTTCCACCAGAAGGAGTGTTTCTCCCTCTATTTGCTGAATAGAAAGTCAAATACAAACAGTTCCTATCTTGCTTTATCGAATATCTTCCAATGTATCCCATTGAACTAGCAACTCCGACTTCCATGTCTATTTGGGTTCCATTATCTGCCACTGTATACTCTCCCAAAAATACATCTGTCCTCTGGATAAAACTACTAATGACCAAATAAATTACTACTAATGCAGTAATCACTGTAAGAGATATAGTAACTTTCCTCTTCATTCAAAATCCTCCAACTTCTGATTTACCAATCCACCACACTACTATCACCAACCTGCAGATTGCACACTCTACACAATACAGCCACATTATCCTCATCTAATCTCAACTCAGGATAATCTTTAAATGACCTTATATGGTGACCTTGTAAATTCTCTATAGTGATGATCTTCCACTTACTCCAACATCTCTCACAATAAGGATGTTCTTTAACTTTTCTGTTCCTTAATTTCTGCCAAGCATATGATGAGTAAAATATAGGTTTCTCATGTGAAGTGGTTCTGTTATATAAAGTACTTGTCCTGCCAGTATACATTTTGTTATATTCGATTGTCTTGCCACATTTACTGCATATTTTTTTCACCTTTGTTCCTTAATATTATAGTAGCCTACTCTTTTATTTTGCTAACGAAAACCAAATACCCTTTGTAATAGTATTTGAATCACTCGTCCATAAACCTACTTTAGGATGCTTATCATCTTTTTTAACCTCAAGATAAACATAACCTTCAGTAGTTCCATTCTTTGTCAATGTTGCTGAAAGTTGATTTGGAATTCTATAAATAGGTGCCATTGTATAAGATGTATTATTTCCACTATATGCCACAAAATTATTTGTATCAAATAGTATTGCTCCATCTTTTTCCATAGTAAGTATTTTAGCAGAAATTTTAGCTATTAGATATTCTTCATTATCACCTATAAGTGTGCCATACTTATTGTTAGCTTTTAAAATCTCTAAAGCCTCATTTCCTCTGATGACTTCTGTTATTTTTATTTCAGCAGTATACTTACCAGTTTTATAATGGCTAGAATACCCTATTTGAGAAGTGCCTATAGGTGCTGGATTATTATAGTTATAAGAAACTATAGATGGTGTATTTATATCATCCCCTAAATATATATTTCCCTCTTTATAATTAATATTTACACCTACTAAGTTAGCAAACTCTCTGAGCGGTACATATGTAGTTCCTTTATAGGTCACCACTTCTTTACTCATAGTTTTTCCAGCTTGAACGATATTTTGTTGTTTTAATTCAGCTGTAATCTTAACACCTGTTGCAGCTCCCAAACTAAAGCTTGCACCTAAACTAATAATTACTATCCAAAGCATCTTTTTCTTCATATTTATCTCCCCTTTTGTATTATATGAATAAATTTTAAGTTACAAAAAGAATAATGTCAACTTTCAAAATATTTTAAACTAATTAAAATATCCCCAATCAATTACAGTTGAATGCTTATCTATTTTTAGAACAAAAAAAGCCTAGAAACAACGTTCTAGACTCTATCTATTTATTCAGTTAAAAATTTGACCCTATCACATCTCATCCAAATTAAATGGGGTTACTTGATATACATAGTAGTTAAGCCAATTTGAAAACAAGGTGTAAGCATGTGATCGCCAACGTACTACTACGCCTTTTTCCATTTGATCTTCTTTATAATAATGTTTTGGCATTTCAATCGGAAGATTTTTATTTAAGTCTCTCTTATATTCTTGTTCTAAAGTAAGTGGGTCATACTCTGCATGTCCAGTGATAAAAACATGCTTCCCATCCTTAGAAGTGACAACACCTACCCCTGCCTCTTCTGAATAAAGTAATAACTTAAGTGCTTCACATTTAGAAATGTCCTCTAATCTTACTTCACTATGTCTAGAATGTGGAATATACACATAATCATCTAGACCTTGAAGCAATTTTTCATCTTCTACCTGAGTATGTTCAAATATACCAAACACCTTTTCATCTAAGGCATATTTAGAAATGCCATAGTGATAGTAAAGTCCTGCTTGAGCTCCCCAACAGATATGGAAAGTAGAAGTAACATGCTTTTTACTCCACTCCATGATTTCTACCAGCTCACCCCAATAATTAACTTCTTCAAAGGCCATTTGTTCTACTGGTGCTCCTGTAATAATCATTCCATCATAATTAGAGTTTTTAATCTCTTCAAATGTTTTATAAAAGGTTTCTAAGTACTCACTAGGTGTATTCTTACTTGCATGAGACATGGGCCTTACCAAAGTAATATCTATTTGCAAGGGTGAATTACTTAATAATCTTAAAAGCTGTACCTCTGTTTCTTGTTTAGTTGGCATGAGATTTAGTATAGCAATTTTGAGTTCCCTGATGTCTTGGGCACTTGCTCTCGTCTCATCCATTACAAATATATCCTCTTTTTCTAACACTTCCTTGGCTGGTAGTGTGTTCGGTACTTTTATTGGCAATTTAACCGCTCCTCCCCATTTGGACTTTTTAGTTAGTATGAGCTAGACTTTCACTAAACTCTTTAAGTTTACACATATCTCCTTCTTCCCATAAAGTCCAAAATAGCTCATAAATTTCATTCATATCTTTTTTATTCTTCTTGGTCCCTAACGACTGAATAGTACTAAAAATATCCCCTATGAGATTAGACTCTTCTTGGAAGGATTCTTGACATTTAAGTACTTCTTCACGTATTTCTGCCATTTCTTGATCCAGTAAAAAAGCGGCTTCTGCTGCTTTGTTAAGTCTCTCTTGAATATTCTTTGGCATATTTTGTTTATATTTATAACGCAAGGAGTGTTCAATGGTTGCCCAGAAATTCATGGCTAACGTACGAATTTGAATTTCCGCAAAAATCCATTTTTCTCCATGTCCTGTTTGGACGGGATATTTAATAATCATATGATAACTTCTATATCCACTGGATTTAGTATTGGTGATATAATCTCTTTCTTCTACTACCACTAAATCCTTACGGTCTCTTGCTTTAATAATATCAATAACCTTATAAATATCCTCTACGAACTGACACATAATACGAATGCCAGCAATATCCTCTATCTTTTCTTCTATTTCCTCGAGAGGAATATTTTTCTTTTCTGCTTTCTCTAATATACTTGAAATTTTTTTAACGCGACCTGTTACAAATTCTATAGGAGAGTATTCATCTAATGCTATAAACTCTTTTCGAATACTTTTAAATTTTACTTTAAGCTCATCTACCGCTTGGTTATAAGGTAGTAGGACGCGTTTCCAATTCTGCATTTCCATAAGTAATCACTCACCTCCACGTTAAGTCCCCTATTCACTCATCTTATTATATCTAATTCTGCCTACTTCCTCAACTTAAATTGTTCGTCTGTTTTTTCAGATTATCTACATATTTTAGGGTCTTGTCTCATAAATTGTACTAGTTATCATTTTACTGCCTCTCTCCTTAAGTACACAAATTAGGGGAGAACTTAGAAAGGAGAGCTTATGAGCAAAAAATCTTTAGTTGCTGGTACTTTAATATTAACGCTTGCTAGTTTAATTACCCGTTTACTTGGTTTCGGCTTTCGTATTTATCAATCTCAAGTAATGGGAGCCGAAGGCATTGGACTTTATCAACTTCTATTTCCTATTTATATGCTTTTATGGGCAGCTTCTTCTGCTGGTATTGCCATGGCCATTGCCAAAATGGTTGCAGCTGAAGTTTCTAGAGGTTCCGAGAGTAATGCTATTCGTATTTTGAGGGTTTCTCTTCTTATTTCACTACCACTAAGCCTTACTTTATCTGCTTTACTCTTTGTCTTTGCACCGCTTATTGCACAATATTATATTCAAGAACCAGTTACAGAGCTTTCCCTTCGTATATTAGCTGCTTGTGTACCCTTTATGTCCACAGCTTGTTGTCTTCGTGGCTATTTTCAAGGACATCAAGAAATGTCTATTACAGCCCTTGCCCAAATTGTGGAACAAGTAGGACGTATGCTCATTATCTATCTTTTAGCTGGTCTTCTAGTACCTATGGGAATTACTTATATATGCGCTTTAGGTGTTATTGGTATGTGCGCAGGCGAAGTCTTCTCATTTGTAATGTCTTATATTGCTTTTCGCATAAAAAAACGCCACATCATTCTTACACCTGCTACTTTGCCCAAAAGAGATGCTTTTAATAAGCTCATGACACTTTCTATTCCTGTTACTGCCAATCGTTTCTTAACTTCTGGACTTCAATCCTTTGAGAATATATTAATTCCTATCACCCTAGGGCAATACGGTTTAAGTTCAAGTGCAGCATTAGGCTTATATGGTCAATTTAGTGGTATGGCATTACCCCTTCTTTTCTTTCCTTCTATGGTTACCTCTTCCCTAGCTACAGCACTAGTGCCTGCTATTTCTGAAGCAGTTGCTATGAAGAACCTAAGTTTACTTAAGCGTACAATGTCTAAAGCCATACAATTTTCTGCTTTAATTGGTATTGGTGCAACAGCATTATTTTTAACCCTGCCCTATGAAATTGCCCTTACCTGCTATGGCATGAAAGAGGTAGGGCAACTTTTAAAATGGCTTGCTATTATTTGCCCTTTCCTCTATCTACAAAACATTCTCACCGGTGCTATGAATGGTTTAGGCATGCAAAAACAAACCTTTAAAACCAATGTGATGGGGTCCCTGATTTGTATTGGGCTCATTTTACTAATGGTACCTAGACGTGGTATTATCGGTTTTGTTATTGCTATGCTTATTCAATCTGGTTTTGTTTGCTCCATGCTTTTATCTTATGTTTTAAAAAACATTGATTTACCTGTAGATTTGCTCAACTGGATTATAAGGCCTAGCTTAGCAGGCATATTGTGTAGTCTTATTACACTTACCATTCATAAGCTCTACCTCATTAAACTTTTTTCTTTATCCATTAGTACGATTTTAGGAGTCATCTTATTAGGCGGCTCTTATATCCTTATTTTGTTCATGACAGGTTGTTTATCTATGAAAGATGTTAAAAGCTTTATAGGTTCTAGATAGAACCTTTTCTTTCAGCCATTAACTTACTTATTTCTTTTTCATAACCTTCCTTAGTTGGTTGGTAATAGGTAGTTCCTAAAAGACTATCTGGTAAATACTGCTGCTCCACATAATGATGTGGGTAATCATGTGCATATAAATAGCCTTGTCCATGATTAAGTTCTTTAGCACCACTGTAGTGGCTATCTCTTAAGTGACTTGGTACCGTGCCAATTTCTCTATGCTCAATATCACTTAAGGCCTCATTTATAGCCTTATAGCTGGCATTACTTTTAGGTGCAGCAGCCACATATAAAGCAGCTTGACTCAAAATAATGCGCCCTTCTGGCATACCAATTCTTTCTATGGCTAGCATAGCCTGAGTCGCTACAGTTAGTGCCTGTGGATCAGCATTTCCTACATCTTCACTAGCACAAATCACTATACGTCTAGCAATAAACTTAGGATCTTCTCCTGCTGCAATCATCCTTGCTAAATAGTGGGCAGTAGCTTGAGGATCACTTCCTCTCATACTTTTGATAAATGCCGAAATCACATCATAATGGTTATCTCCCTTCTTATCATAATGAAGGGCTTTTTTTTGCACACATTCTTCTAGTACCTCTGTAGTAATATGAATCATCCCATCTTCATTCCTTGTAGTAGTCATCACTGCAAGTTCAATGGCATTTAAAGCATTTCTAGCATCCCCAGCTGTACGCATTGCTAAATAGTCTAATGCTTCTTCTGTTATATCGGCTTTATAAGCACCTAAGCCTCTTTCTTTATTATAAACTGCTTCTTTTATAATCTTTTTTACATCTTCCTTTTCTAATGGTTTAAGCTCAAAAACCAAAGAACGAGAAATCAGCGCTCTATTCACCTCAAAATAAGGATTTTCTGTAGTCGCACCAATGAGTACAAGCGTCCCATCTTCCGTATAAGGTAAAAGTGCATCTTGCTGTGCTTTATTAAAACGATGGATTTCGTCAATAAAAATAATGGTTTTCTTATTGGTCATAGAACGCTGTAACTTAGCTTCTTCTACAGCTTTTATAATCTCCGCCTTACCACTTGTCGTCGCGTTGAGTATAATAAAGTGGGCTTTGGTGGTATTGGCTATTACCTTAGCAATAGTGGTCTTGCCTGTTCCTGGTGGACCATAAAAAATAAGTGACTGCAATTTATCCGCTTTAATGGCACGATAAAGGAGTTTGTCCTCTTCTAATAGATGATGCTGTCCTACAATTTCACTAAGTTTAGTAGGCCTCATACGTGAAGCAAGGGGGGAGTCTTCATTACCTTTTTTTTCAGTAATATAATCAAATAAGTCCATTTTTAACTCCTTTCTCTCCTAAGGCAATTGAACTTTATTATTGTCTATTTTTATTGCGCTTACCTTTAAGTTGTTCATTGCTCTTTTATTTTTAATTTTTCATTATTCATTCTTAATTCTTCATTCTCATTATATGCTATCTTTTTAGTTTGTACAATTCACAGTGGTGCCTTAGCTTTTATCTCCCCTTGTAAAATGAATGCATATAATGGTAGAAAATGTTGTTTTATATACATTTTAATTTAATTCACTAGAATAGATTGACTTTTCTTTGGTTACCCTTTATAGTAGTACTAAATAAAACCACTATAGAGGATGATACAATGTCTTTTAATAATACCTTACACAAATTAGGTTTCTCACCTATTGAAGCTAACGTTTTTATTGTACTTTGTAAGCATGGTAGTCTGACCGGTTATGAGGTTGCAAAACTTACTGGCATTTCTCGTTCCAACGTTTACGCTGCTTTGTATAGCTTACAGGATAAAGGAAAATGTTATGCCTCTGAAGGTGAAACAACTAAATATGTGGCCATTTCCAAAGAAGAGCTATTACTTTCTACTGAAAGAGAGTTTCATACAACTTTGCAAGAAATTAAGGAATATTATCCTGTTCCACAAGAAGCCAATGAACCATACATTACAATCAAAGGTTATGACAATGTGCTTACTAAACTAAAAAATGCTGTTTTGCTTTGCCATTCTCATCTGTATCTTTTATGTGCTTCTGATGTAGTGGCTCTTTTACAAGATGAGCTTGAAACCATAAGTCAGAAAAAGAAGGTAACGATTATTTGTGACAGCGCTATTAAGTTACCTAGTCCTATTACCGTTTACCATCGCTTAAAAAGCCCTGAAGGTTTTCATATGATCATCGATACTGAAGCTGTTTTGACGGGAGATTTGAATACAAGTTCACCTCAATGTCTCTTTTCTAAAGATTTTTCTTTAGTAAGACTTATGAGGGAGTCTTTTATAACAGAATTAGATATGATTCAGCTTAATAAACGTTAATTTTATTCATTTAAGGAGGATATTATGCACACCTTACATGGTAGTTATACCACAGAAACAAACTTTTATGGGGGAAATAATGTTTTTGATTTAATTGAGCAGTACGGTAGTCCCCTTTATATTTACAATGAGAATATTTTAAGAATGCGTTGCAAAGAAATGAAACACTTAGTAAGCTATGAAAACTTTGTGCCACATTACTCTATTAAAGCTAATACCAATATTCACCTCTTAAAAATCATTCGTGAAGAAGGATTGCACGCTGATGTTATGAGCCCAGGTGAAATTTATTTAGCCCTTGAAAGTGGTTTTACCCCAGAAGAGCTTTTCTTCATTCCGAATAACGTTGTTGCTGAAGATATGCAATATGCTATTGACAGGGGCATTATGACAAGTGTTGATTCAATTGATCAATTAGAGCTTTATGGTCAGCTTAATCCTGGTGGTAAAGTAGCCATTCGTTTTAATCCTGGTGTAGGCGCAGGTCACCATGAAAAAGTTGTTACTGGTGGTAAAAAAACAAAATTCGGTGTTAATCCAGAATATATTGATGAGGTTAAACGCCTTTTAGAAACTTATAACCTAACATTATCAGGTATTAATCAGCACATCGGTTCTTTATTTATGGATGGTGCACCTTATATCGAAAGCCTAGATTCTATCTTAAGCATTGCTAAACAATTTGATGACTTAGAATTCATTGATCTTGGCGGTGGATTTGGTATTCCTTATCACAAACAAGATGGTGAAGCTAGACTGGATATTAAAGCTTTAGGTGAAAAACTTGACCCTGTCCTTTCTGCTTTTGTTAAAGAATATGGTAAGAAGGTACAATTCCAAATCGAACCTGGACGATATATTCCTTGTGAAAGCTGTGTTTTGGTAGGAACTGTAACTGCTCTCAAAACTAATGCGGACCATGACTATGTGGGGTGTGATATCGGCTTTAATACCCTTCAACGACCTATTATGTATGATTCTCACCATGATATTGAGGTTTATTCAAGAGAACAAAAAGAAGCACCACTTGGTCCTCTTACGGTGGTAGGTAACATATGTGAAACTGGTGATATTTTAGCTAAAGACCGTATTCTCCCAACTACTATTGTTAGAGGTGACTTACTTGCTATGATGGATGCTGGCGCCTATGGATATAGCATGGCTTCTTGCTATAATCAACGTTTTAGACCAGCTGAAATTTTAATCGGTCAAGATGGTCAGGTAAGACAAATTAGAAAACGTGATACTTTAGAAGATTTAATTCGCAATATGCTGTAAGGCATTATAATAGGCGTAAGCTAGAAAGCTTACGCCTATTATAATGCCTTTTATTAATCCTTATTACATTATTTTATAATTATAAATTCCTTTTCTTCCTTAATAATTGGAATTTCAACTTGTTCGATATGTTTAACAGATGCTCTTTTTAACGACTTCATAAAATTAATTAAAAAGTCAATTCTCTCTTTTTCTCCTTGTATTTCAGCTTCTACAGATTGATCCTCATTATTTTTTACCCAACCTGTCAAATTAAGCTTTTTAGCAATTAGACACGTCTCAAATCTAAAGCCGACTTTTTGTACCCTTCCTGAAAACTTAAGCTTTACTCTCGTCACCAAGCTCGCATTAAAATCCGGCAATTTTATATGATCAACTTGATTAATAACATAATTATTTCTTATTTTCTTTATATAGCTCATCATCTTCATATTTTATCACCTCCAAACTATCAACTCATCTTCATCTAAGTATAATATTATACTTACCAAAATGCTCCGTCAAGAAAACAAGTCTACATTTTTTCTGTGCAAAATCTAAAACAGCATGTATATTTAATCTCATTATTTCTGCTATACACGAATCAATTATAAAAAGGCCATCCCCCTTTTTTGAGAAGTATAGCCTACAAATACATGTTTTAAACAGTTTATGGGAAAAATTGTATTTCATTAACATTTTTCTTTTAAACTATTTATTTCTAAATAGCATATACTAACACCAAAGGTGGTGATAATTATGTTCGCTTGGCTTATTTTTCTAATAGATAGATTTCGCTAATCTTTGTCAGTGGGGTTATTTAATCCCCTGTTTACATATTAAATTTTTATTATACATATTATTCTCTTAAATTGGTTATTTTAGATATATCCCATAAATAATTAGAGGTGCTACATGAAAAGTTCCATTAAATCAAAACCATTTATATTACTTATTCTATTTACTACTATTATGTTTATAGCTATTTCTACAAACGCCTCTAATATTTCTAATAGTGTTAGTAATGCTGAGCATAATCAAATTATTCAACAATATATTGATAAAATAAAAAACCTACAGGAGCAAATCTTTTATTTAAATGAATATAATCTAGAAAGTTCACCTGAAAATAAGGCTATTCTATCAACCCGTATTCCTATCATTAATAATGAAATTGAAGAATTAAGAAGAGAAATTTCAAACTATATAGAAGTCATTCCCACTCTCAGTACTCAAAACAGAGATATAGCACTCGTTTTTAACGCTTTAACTTTTGTTAAAAATTCATTGTATCAATTAAGTATCCTAAGTAATGCAACTAGTGCAGTAGACAAAAATGTATTATTAGAAGACTTTTATCTAGCTATACGGTCTGCTACTGACACACTTAATACATTAGAAGATCTTATGACTAGAGAGTAACTTTTAAGTTCTTATTGATACTTATAGTTTATTAATTATAAAAAACGCTATTCATAAACGATAGCGTTTTTTTATTTCTTCTATTTATAAATTTATTTTAATAAATTTTGTTTTTGATATTGATTTTCATTTTCTTTCGTGATATATTAAATACATCACAGAACATACATATTTTTTTCATCAAATCTCTGATGTAAGCACTAGTTCCTTAACTGGTGCCTTTTTTTCTGTTCAATACTATAAATCTAAAAACTATTTGGTAGGTGAAAGTTAAAAATCTCACACGAACCTTTCCCTAAGAATCAGATTTTAATGCCTTAAAAACTCAATAGCTTTTATATATTTCTCCAATCTTGCTATATCTTTTGGTGTAACCTCTTTTAACCTTTTTAAATCACTATTATGTGTTAGATCTGCTAACTTTACATTAATAGCAACTTGACTTTCACATGCTTTAATATTTTCAATGTATTTCTCATAATTTATTCCATTATGACTTAATACTAAAATATCATTAATTAATTCTCTATCAATTCCAATTAATAACAAGTCCTCTTTGGTAGCATCTGTATCTTCAAGCACATCATGGAGTACCGCAACAATCTTTTCATCTATTGTAGCCACCATATTCATAACAGCTAGGGGATGCAGAATATAGGGCATACCTGCCTTATCATATTGTCCATTGTGCTTATTCGTTGCAAATACAATTGCATTAGTTAATTGCTGCTCTTTATTCATTTCCTACCTCTCTTCCCAACTTATATTTGTTACTTACACATAAATAAAATCCAATATATTATTCCTTATCTACTATCATTAAATTATAAATTTATTAAAGAGGCAATAGTCTGCTTATATCTATTATTTTCTTGACCTATTAAAACATCTATGTTATTATTTTTATCAAATTTGAAATGGAGATATAAATTATGAACATTAAAACCGTAAAAAATAATAGTACAACGATAGCAATTATTCATAGTAATCAAATATTAATAAATGATGTTCAATCAGCACTAGATCTTATAGCAACTGTAAATTATGAGACAGGATGCTCTAAAATAATTATTAATAAAGAAGCAATAATAGAAGATTTCTTTAAACTAAGTACTTGTCTTGCTGGAGAAATACTACAAAAATTCATCAATTATAATGTTAAATTCGCTATCGTTGGTGATTATTCTATTTATTCAAGTAAACCATTAAAAGACTTTATTTACGAAAGCAATCATGGCAAAGATATATTTTTTGTATCAACAGAAGATGATGCAATTGAAAAGCTATCAGCTATTTAATAAATAAGTAATCCCCTATATCTATTGATACTCATAAGATATAGGGGATTACTATATAAAAACAAATATACCTTTTAAAAAATTGTTTTACTAAATTCATTTTTGATATTGATTTTCATTTTCCTTTGTGGTATATTAATTATACAACAGAATATACAAATTTTCGTAAACTCCCATATGTTAAGCACTAGTCCTACAACTAGTGCTTTTTTCCATCCAGTAATGTAATTGTTTTAGAAGTTAGCTAAGACTCCTGTTTTTATCCTAAAGCCCTACTAATCTCATTAAAAGTCTCCCATTGCTACTTACCATGCACATAAAAAATCTTTTCAACCATCACTATAATTCGCATTATGCTCATTTTATGTACTTACTATTCTTAAAATGAAAATCACACTTTTCAATTCCATTTACTAAAGTACCACTTCGTTCGAATATAATATTAGGAGCAAATCCCGAAAATATTGTAACATCATTTGCACAAAAAATTGAACACATCTCAGCACATTTATATTTGTCAGTAGTATCTTTATATAAACAACTGTGGTAGTTGAAATGTATTTCCTCTTTATCATATCGAACCCATTTCGTATACCACCCCACTTCTGGATACATCTTCAAAATCTGTCTTTTCCCTAAAAATTTAAAAATGAAGTAACCAAAGGGCATATTCCCTAAAAGCTGCATACGTTTCTTCTGCTTTTTAGCTACATTCTGACAGATCTCAAGTGTAATATTATATGCTGCATTACATGTATCCTCACAACATTTTAAGGATATATACATTGCAATTGTAGGTAATAAACATTTTTCTAAATGCCATCTTATGTTTTCACTATTTCTATCATCGATTTCACTTATCATCTTTTTTAATCTTTGTTCAGCACTCAAAATAATATGATTTCCAATTTCATTCCCAAATTTATTAATACACTCTCTATTAAAATCCTTGTACATTGTTTCATTGAACCCCATTAGCTTTAACTCCTATCAAAAACGTGTTATATAACTAATTTATATGATAAATCCAGATTTATAAACCATTATTTAATTTTATATATTAATCAAAACATTTCCCCTTATAAAAATTCTCATTTCCAAGTCTCTTTGCCGTCAACCTAAACATAACACAACCATCTGGACAGACAATATCTTTACTGTACTTACTAGTTCCGCCGATATTCTCTAAATTCCCACCACTTCTGACAGCTTCCATGATTGGAAACATAATCATCATTGCTTTGGAGCAAATACCCTGTCCATTTGTATTTACAGGACAACCATAGGTACAAGTATACTTATCTCCGACTTCTTCTCCGTTTCGACAATACCGTTCTGTGTGATTACCACGTAGAAAACCTATCACCTCGATTTCCCATTCATATTCCTCATCATACCATTTTTTCATAATGAACCTCCAACTTAAAATTCGTCTTCTCATTGTTTATAAATAATCTCCACAAAAAAATATCTGTTCTTTTAACTCAACGAATTATATTTAGTTATTAAATAGTATACTACTTATCTTTGTTACATTTTGTAATTTTGTGCAATAAAAAAATAAGACCAGGTATTCTCACCTGCTCCTATCTCAAACTATTCTTTTATTCAAGCATATTTGCAGAGTTAATCTTATAGATATGATTGTTACCCTCTTTTATATAACTAATATTTTCTCCTAGTAACTGAGCCAATACCCTCACTGGTAAGTAAGACTTACCATTTTTAACAATTGGAGCTAACTTAATGATTGTATCTGTTCCATTTATTTTTGCTGTTATACTTCCTAACACTAGTGAAATAGTTTTTCTCTCCGAGTCTTTTATCTCTAATACACGTATTTTTTCTTTCCATTCAACTTTAACCACTAGTACTTCTCCTAAATTTTTTGAATTAAAATAAGTATGATTTTCTCTAATAATACCTTCTAAATCATATTTTCCTTTTACCTTACTTTCTAAAATATAAACTGGCTCATTCTTTTCTATTTTTTTAATCCATTTTTCTATTTCTCGAAAGCACCTAATATAATAAATCTCTTCTTTATGATTATCTTTTACATTATTGATTTGTAATGTTTTAGCTCTATCATTTGGATAAATTTCTTCAAGCTCTTGATAAACAAATTCGCATTTTGGCATAAAACAGAAGGGTAAGGCTTTTAGCCCTACCCTTCTTTACTTGCATATTTTTATTTTATATTTTCAGTCTAAAATAATTATTTGTTTCAAAATAATAAAATAGCCTACTTGCTAGCTATAATAATCTTTACAACCAATTCCCAGTGTAGCCCAGTAAAAAGCCTTTTTCTTTTCTATTTCTATATTTTCATTATGCTCAGTATCAATTCCGTCTTTTTGCATTTCTTCTATCATTTCAACAAGGCTTTGAGGAGTACTTTCTCTATATATTCCCACACTAGTATTTATAAAACCATAGCTGAAACCATTTTCACTATCATCAATCGCTCCATTATTATGCCTTTTGAGAACTTCATATAACTCATCTGCAGAAACTTCAAATGCGAAAACCTCATAAATAAAAGGCTGGATATTACTTTCCATGCCTGCAATAAATTCAATAAATTCCACACAATTATTATTATCAAAATCAATTCTCAAATCCATATTAAAGCAGTAAAATGAATTACCTTGTCGTTTAAAGTTATCTAGAGTATTTTCTACGCTTTCTTTTGTTTCTCCAATACAAATACTATTATCATCCCAGTAAATCCCATCTAAAGGTTTAACGATTATCTTCAAGTGCCTTTTCCTCCTACGACATATTATATAAATATATCTTTACATATGTTTAACTTATAATATATCTGTTTTCCTAGATTATACAAAACAAAATTAAAATTTCACTTGCTCATATCTAAAACTATCTTTTTATTTGCTGGTTTAAATAACTATTTTTGATTAACCCCCATTTATTTTAACTGATTATTATGCTCATTTTTTATATGTATTCATTGAGACCTGAATGCTACCAATTTACAATATAAATATAATCCTAAAGTAATTATAAGTATAAAAATGTCAAATATAAAAATATTTATCCCTAAAGCTTCTATCCTATTTCTAAATAAAACTGTGCTTACCATTAAAATTATATCGGCTATTACAGAAATAAGTGCTACAATGGTAGCTTGCTTTTTGTTCATAAGTAGCAACACTGGTGATACAAAGCCACATATTAAATTTGCAATCCAAAAAACCATAATATAAAATGGGTAATTTGTAAAGTAACTTACTACTGCTTCTCCAAATCCCTTTGAAGCATAGTAAATACTATTGTGTGAAAGCATCATGAAAAAATCATATATCCCCATACTGTACATAAATATCAAAAAAATTGATATTGCCCATAAATGCCAGGGCCTCTTTGTTATTAACATATCTAATACCCACCCTTCTTATAAGTAATAATCTCCACCAAACAAAAATATATGCAAATCTGCATTTCCTTTAACTTAATCATCAATTTCTTTGTACTGCTCATCCAAATTTGAAATTCTATTTAAAGGGAAAATAATTGCTTCTGCAACTCCTACTATCTTCTCTCTACTGATATTTCCTATATATCTACTATCCTTGCTTCTTTCTCTATTATCACCTAACACCATATAATCATTTTCCTCAACTTCTATTTCTATATTATCCATTCCAGGATAATAAGTTTTACCCACTATATAATCCTCTGTCAATTTTATCCCATTTACAAAAACCTCACCCTGACTAAAAGTTACTATATCTCCCTCTTTTGCAATAACCCTTTTAACAAGAAAATCTTTCCCATCTTCAAAAATAACAATTTCTCCAATTTCAGGCTCTCTATATAACATAGCCATCTTATTAATAAACATCTTATCTCCTATTTGCAAGGTGTTTTCCATAGATTCTGAAGGAATATGCCCTATAGCAAAAACATATTGCCTTGTTAAAATGATTGTTAAAAATGCTACTGCCCAGAATAACACTTCTCTACTTATCATTTTTCTTATATTGATTTTAAGGTTTTCGTTTATCATCAATTACTCTCCTTATATTATATTTATATGCTCTTATTTTACGAGAAATTAGAATTTGTCAGCTTTACTTATCTATCAGCATATTTGCAAGTTCTTTGAAATTGATAACAACTTTTCCGTCATATTCAACATTTCTGCTGTTAAATAATATGGTGTCCATACCAAGAGCTTGCGCTGCCTCTAAATTAAATCTTCTGTCATCTATATATGTACAATCAGATGCTAAACACCCAAGTTTTTCAAGTGTAAGCTTAAATATTCGTTCATCAGGCTTTTTTATTTTGATGTCGCCACTTACTGTTATAACATCGAAATAATCGTTTATTTTGTATTTATCACGGAAATATCTGCTCCATTCGCTTGAATCGTTTGATATCAAAGCTAATTTATAGTGTTTCTTTATATTTAAGGCAAATTCATAAAATGAATCATCAATTTCCACTGTATCCAAATACTCTTTTTCAATTTTACTCAAATCACCTTTAAACCCTAATCTTTCAAAAACTTCTAAAGAAGATAATTCACCTACATCTGCTTTATCCCAAATCGGATATATATCAGCTGGAGTTAACTCGGGAAATGTGCGATTTACAAATAAATAGAATCCATCTCCTGAGTCTTTTAAGATTACTCCATACATATCTAATATTACTGCTTTCATATATACCCTCCTTGTAAAAAATAAATGCCTTTATCAAATTCAAATTTATAATTCTATAAAATAACTATTTTATAGAGTAGGTGCTTCACTACTAACTTGGTGTTTTGTTCATTAGGTACGATGCTATAAAAGTTGTAAACTTTAAAATGACATTTAAAGTGATATAATTGCTTAAAAAATTCCTCCACTCTCCATATCTACCTTGTTAACAAAATCCATATGATATAATTTTTCCCAATGGTTTACGTTTAATGTTCCCTTTGCTAGACGGATTGCTAAAATACAACAATTTTCATCATCCTCATTGTTTGCCATATCATACCAAGCAGCGAAAGCTGTACGAAGTTTGCTTCTAATCTCAGCATTTTTTGGGTCAAGCACCCAACCGAGGTTTTTAGCTACTCCAGTAGCAGTAAACATTTCTAAGCAACCGGAAATTGATACTTGAGGGTTTTGTTCGATTTGCAACATTTTGTTTGATTTTGCATATGTAACAACATAAAAAGTACAATCTTCGTAATACGCATCCACAGTACGGACAACTGGTATAGGATTTTCGTCGGTTCCTAACTCTCGTGCCACAGTTGCAAGAGAAATATTATTGTCTTTGCCATTTCCAAACGTCTCTTCAATTAGCTGTAATCCTTCTTCATACTTATTCATTTTCAGTCTCCTCCTAATTATATAAATAATCTCCACTAATCAAATATCTATTCTTATAGCTAAGCTACTTATAGTAGTATATCACTTTACACTTGTTACATTTTGTAGTTTTGTGCCATTAAAATAAGACCAGGTACTTTCACCTGATCCTATCTCAAACTATTCTTTTAATTGCTAATCTAAATAACTATTTATTACGATAAACTGGAATTTGTCTACATCATACTGCAAAAATTCATTATTTCATTTTTTCTTTCTTCTACTGTTTCTTTATATTCTACTGAACACAAACCTAATCTATCACAGCATTCAATTTCCATATGACCATAGAAATGTTCAATACTTTCAATAATTCGATTACATTCTTTCATACTTGGACCTGTTCTTAAGGCAATTGCATACCCTCTCTTACCTCTACTTATTGTTGCATGTGGTTCGTGAGTATTACACCAAGGGGTACATCTATCAATGAAAGCTTTAAATTGTCCTGGAATGTCTGCCCAATAAGAAGGTGATACTGATATTATAATATCAGCCCAGTCGTATTGTTCTATTACTTTATCAACGTCATCTTTTTGAACACACTTTGCTGTATTATGACAAGTTCTACATCCTTTGCAGAAACTAATGTCAAAATCATCGATGCATATACTTTTAACATCATATCTCTCTTTCAAACAATCAGAAACTATATTTACAATTTCAGCCGTTGCACCATTCCTCACAGGACTACAATTCATTACTAAAGCTCTCATTCTATGCACCTCTTTAAATTCAAATTTATAATCATGTCTCTCTGACAAATTAGATTTTATAGCTATCATTCCAACACTTTAGATATTGCTTGATAAATAAATGGAATATACATTGCCAACAGCGATAAACGTTCCCACATACCCTCATAAGAGATACTGGTATTTTTAAACTGTTCTTTATCTCCCATAATAAATACAGAAAAAAATATAAGTGCCACAACAAAAGATAAAATACAAACACTTCCAGCAATAACATCTTTTTGAAATATCTATTTCTATAAATAAACTACTCATAGTAGTATATCACCTTGGGTATGTTACATTTTGTAATTTTGTACAACAAAAATAAGACCAAATTTTCATTCGGCTCTACTAAATTATGCTAATCATTAATGTATCTTATTACTTTATCAAGTAAACGAGGTTGAATTTCTGAATAAGTTACCTCACTTGGCAAATTATCAAAGAATTGAATTTTCTCCATTTCAAGACTTGGCAAATCTCCAACTTCTGTTACTTCTGCAAAATATAGCCCGCCAAATGTTGATATTAGATGTTTAGTATTATCACCATCTTCTTTTGTAACAGAGTAAATACAAATAGGCATAAGTTTAAACTCTTTTGCTCCTGTTTCCTCTTGTAGTTCTCTTGATGCACTACAGCCTATTCAATTTTATTTATATGTCAATCTTTTTATCTTTGTTTTTGACACAATAAGGATAATGAAAACAGCTAATATTGTGATTACAGCATAAATACTGCTTTCAACTGTAAACTTCGGGAACTGTTCTGATTTAAACACATATGTAACAAATGCATTTGGCAGATTTACAAAATAAGAAACAATCAAGTTGTTATCAGAAAGCTTATAGGCAATTGCAAAACCAAGACCAACTGCAAACAATAGAAATATATCTCCGATAGTTCTAAAACCCGGATATCCTAGATGATAAACAGAAAACATGATTGCAGAAACAAGAATAGCAACGATACATCCAAAATTATTTTCTACTCTGGTTTGAACAAACCCCCTAAATAAGAACTCTTCAAAAAATGTTGTCATGACAAGAGGAGCAGAAGCAAGTGTCAGCACAGGCCACGCTATGTATTCTCCAGCTATTACTTTGGGTATTAATTGCCCACCAATTGAAAAAGCTACAAAAGCAATTAAAACTATAATCTGACGGACATCTATTTTCTTTATACCTAAAGAAGAGAAGTCCTCCTTGTCTGTAAAAACAAGGAGTAATGGCAGTATTGTACTTATCACAAGACCATATAATACATTATAAAAGATACCGAACATTACTCCATCAAACATATTCGCAATGGAAATAGCTGTGATGATTAAAAGTTCAGATATCACACAAAAAAACAGGATTTTACCTTTATTCATGAGCTGTATACCTGCCTTTCCAAAATATAAATAACTTCGTATCAAATTTATAAACTTACAAAAATGTCTATTCCTATAACTTGTTCATGTATATGTAGTTATTACATAGTATATCACTTTAGGTGTGTTGTATTTTGTAATTTTATGTTATACAAAAAATAAGATCAGTCATTTACACCTGATCCTATCTAAAACGATATTCTTATTTACTAAATCTAAATAATTATTTAGTTGAGTAAGAGTACACTTATAAATGGCAATCTATCCTCTATTCATCTTTTTTATAGCTATTCCAATCACTGAAAAATAAGCTAATAGAACAATTCCAACTATCGTACTAAACCATTGCAAATAATCATAATATCCTATAATACCTAAAAGTATAGTAAGCGTTGCCAAAGCACCAATTCCAAGCCATTGCATAAACTTTTTAGTGCTAATTAATCCAACACCTATACTAGCTAACAACACTGCAATTGTCACATGCATTAGCCAATTTATAGAACCAAAAGTTCTAAATCCCCATGAGGTAAATATAAATTCAATGGCTAATGGTAGGAATGCTAATATTATCAATATTGTTTTTGTAATATTTTTCATACTTCCCCTCCCATCTCTCTACTCTTTTCTTAATTTGAATAGTATTTATGCTAATTATAGCAATATCGAAGTTTATTTTCATTATATTCTGGTTATTTTCGTATAACAATTAACAAATCTACGTCTTAGGCAAAAAATAAAGGTCAAGCCATAATTTATTCTTTATTAACTAATTTATTCGTGTTAAAATAATTAAATATTCAAATTATTAAACTAATAAGTTGAGGAGGCTGAAGTGATGGATTTCTCGGATTTTTTAGTAGTGCTTTCCCTTATACTTGTTTTTGCAATCTTTATTTTTAAAAAGTTTTACTATGGAAGCTCTAATAATAGTAATAGTAATACTAATTATTATGACTTTTATGATGACAATTATGATTTTGATGATGATTTTGACGATGACTAAAATAATCACGAAAGATTAGTTTACTTATTTTAATTATTCCATACAACATCCTTTAATCTAATTATTAAGGAGGTGCTTTATGCCAGATACTCTATACATACCAATTTTCACCCTATTACTTTATGTTGTATTTCTATATGTTGCATATATTTTTGTTATCTTTTTAAAAAAAGCAATCTTTGCCCTTGATATTTACATTAAGAAAAACATGAATCAAGATCAGAATAAGTAATTTTATAATTTAAAGGCATATTTATAAATAGAAAGGGGTTACACGCATAGGCAAATAGAGCAACTTAAATCCGAATGGAATATTTGTTTATTAGTATATGCGTTATACAATCAATAAAAAATAAAGAGAGGAAGCCATTGGGGATTGGCTTCCTCTCTTGTTCCGTTCATATTTTATAAACAGGAAAATAGATATATTATGGGGAGATTTTGTAAGCAAAAGATTATCTCTCTTGCTTGATATTTATATTACACTACCTTTATTAACAAAATATGAATTCAAAATGAATATTTTTATTTATTTTATCCAATTTTTAACTGATATAACCTCGTTTTTTTGTTTAATTTTATCTATATATTCTAGTTAAATAAGATTAATCTTACTATTGAATTTTAAATACAAAATACCATCATATGCTATACTATTCTTTGATTAACCTTATTACTATCTAAACATTAAGAGAGCTATCACATATGTGATAGCTCTCTATTTCACTTATTATTTTTTCTTTGCTTCACCAATTTCGTTACCGTTTTCATCAACTTCAACTTCTACTTCTACATATTCATATTCTGTACCGTCTTCATCAACTAACTCAGCTTTTTTACCTACTGTTAAGTTTGGCTCTGCAACACGGGCAACAGTTGATCTTACTACTGGAATACGTACACTTTTGTTAAGACCAAATTCAACGATGAAAGTATCATTGATAATATCTACAACTTTACCGTATAAACCAGAATTAAGAAGAATAGTATCTCCTATTTTTACGCTATTTTGCATTTCTTCGATTTGTTTTTGTTGTTTCTTTTGTGGTCTAATTAAGATAAACCACATTACACCGATAATTACAGCATAGATTAATAGCATACTCATTAATCCGCCAGTACCACCAGTTGTTGTTAATAATACTGTGTTCATTTGTATTCCTCCATTTATTTATTATTTTTATAGCCTTCTAAACGCATTTTCTTATAAGCTGCAAATTCGCCTTTGTCTAATGCGTCACGAATCTCTGTCATAAGGTTGTTAAAGTAATGCAAATTATGCATGACACATAAGCGCATTCCTAACATTTCTTTGGCCTTTAATAAATGTCTAATATAAGCTCTGCTATATTTTTGACAAGTTGGGCAATTACAATCTGTTGCAATAGGCCCCATATCTTTTTCATGTTTTTGATTAAATAAATTTAATTTACCTTCATTGGTATAAACATGACCATGACGACCGTTTCTAGCTGGTAATACGCAGTCAAAGAAGTCAATTCCTCTGTCCACAGCTTCTAATATATTCTCTGGTGTTCCTACCCCCATAAGATAAGTTGGTTTATTTTGTGGTAAGTAAGGTACAACCTCTTCTAACACATTATACATATCCTCATGAGATTCTCCTACAGCTAGTCCACCTACAGCATAACCTGGAAGGTCAAACTCACTAATAATCTTCGCATGTTCAATACGTACATCTGGTAAAATACCACCTTGGTTAATACCAAATAACATTTGCTGTTTATTCACTGTATCTTCTAAACTATTTAGGCGTTTCATTTCATCCATACAGCGTTTAAGCCATCTGGTAGTACGTTCTACAGAAGGCATAATATAAGCACGATCTGCAAGTGCTGGTGGGCATTCATCAAACGCCATAGCTATGGTTGAGCCAAGATTAGATTGAATTTGCATACTTTCTTCTGGTCCCATAAAGATTTTACGACCATCTATGTGTGAAGAAAAGTATACCCCTTCTTCCTTAATCTTACGCATAGCAGCAAGTGAAAATACTTGAAATCCACCTGAATCTGTTAAAATGGGTTTATTGCATACCATAAACTTATGAAGACCGCCTAATTCTTTAATTAGCTTATCTCCGGGTCTAAGATGTAAATGGTACGTATTCGATAACACAACCTGGGTATCTATTGTCTCTAAATCTTCTGTAGATAAAGCTCCTTTAATAGCTGCTACTGTGGCAACATTCATAAATACAGGGGTCTCAATAACACCATGTGGTGTATGAAATCTACCTCTTTTTGCACGTCCTTCTACTTTTAGTAATTCATACATGGGGTGTCTCCTATCTTTTCATACTCTTTAATCAGTTTACAGGAAAATGTATTTCTTTTCAATAAGTGCCTTCTTTATTTTTATCATTTTTATCGAATATTAAACAATTACTGTTGAAGAATATGTAGCGCTCTGATAAAATGATTTATATTTCAAAATTTTATAAAGGGGGCATCTTCATGTCAGGTTCAATATTCGGTAAAATGTTTTGCATTTCTACATTTGGGGAATCCCACGGGGAAGCCTTAGGTGTAGTAGTAGATGGCTGCCCTTCTAATATATCGATTGCATTAGAAGATATTATGAAGAATATGGATAGACGTAAGCCTGGTAATCCTAAGGTTGCTACTGCTCGTAAGGAAGATGATCAGGTAGAAATCCTTTCTGGGGTATTTGAAGGTAAAACAACAGGTACACCTATTGCTATGCTTATTCGTAATGGTAATCAAAAGTCTCATGATTATAGTCAAATTAAAGATGTTTATCGTCCTTCTCACGCTGATTATACTTTTGATCAAAAATATGGCATTCGTGATTATAGAGGAGGCGGACGTTCTTCTGGTCGTGAAACAGTTGCTAGAGTGGCTGCAGGTGCGATTGCTAAAAAGTTTTTGGAAGAACTAGGTATTACTGTTACAGCTTACACCCGCTCTATTGGTCCTATTACAGTTTCCCAAGAAGCTTTCTGCATCAATGAATGTAGAGAAAATCCAGTTAATATGCCAAGTAACAAAATAGCTGATGAGGCTATGGCTTATATTGCAGAGGCTAAAGCTAACTGTGACTCTGTAGGCGGCGTTGTGGAATGTATCATTACAGGTTTAAAACCTGGTATTGGTGAAACAGTCTTTGATAAACTTGATGCTAGGCTGGCTTATGCCATTATGGGAATTGGCGCTGTTAAAGCCTTTGAAATAGGTAGCGGCATTGAAGCAGCTAAAATGCTAGGTTCTGAATATAATGATGCCTTTTACACTAAAGATGGAACGGTAAATAAACATACTAATCATTCAGGCGGCACACTGGGTGGTATGTCTGATGGCAGTGATCTCATTTTTAAAGCTCACTTTAAACCAACACCATCTATTGCTAAAGCACAAGATACCATTAATACTTCTCTAGAAAATCAACAAATTGAAATTCATGGTAGACATGACCCAGTTATTGTACCTAGAGCTGTTGTAGTGGTAGAGTCAATGGCAGCTCTTACCTTAGCTGACCTCATCCTTTGTGATTTAGGTGCTAATATGGAACACATCAAATCACTTTATTCAAAGGAGTAGTCTTCATTAATTAAGCTTTCCCAAAATAATGATTTAGCACTTCAATAAAAGACCAAAAAGGAATATAGCGAAACTAGCTAACTAGTTTCGCTATATTCCTTTTTATGAGTCATCTTCATGATTGATGTTAAACATATAAAAATGTAACCTGCCAACAAGATGTTTTATAGTTATTTATCTTTTTCTTCTGATTGGTTCTCTGTATACCAAAACAAATTATAGATAATAGCCGCTAGCATTATAAGTGTAGTGGCTAAACTAGCTTCTATTCCAAATTCACCACCTGTTAAGAGTGTATTATGGCTTTCTACATTTCCTCTAAAGATTTCACCTACTACACTAATGGGACTCCCACTTACATTTAACCCTAATATATTACCTTGAACAAAGTTCCAAGCCATATGCCATCCACATACACTCCAAAGACTACCCTTTCGCAGCGTATAAAGTGCTAAAAATACACCCGTTAAACTAACATTTAAAATAGCCATTAAGCTACTTCCATTATTAAAAAGGTGTAATAGACCAAAACATAAAGACGATATCATAATCCCTGTAACAAACCCTCTTCTTATACCTATTCGGATTAATAGATATCCCCTAATAAGTATTTCTTCAGAAGCGCCTTGAATCATCCACGCAATAATCATAAGGCCAAATGGTAAAGCCTGTGAAGTGTTAATACCTCTTTTTTCAAAACTTAAGCCCCCCCCTAAAACGATAATAGCAACTACAATTACTAGCATGATTGTCCCTGTTAAAGCGCCTTTTACATAAGCTTTGATGGATTCATCGTTAAAGGTTAAACCTAAACTAGCAAAACCTTTTTTCTCTATCCATTTGACACATAAATAAACAATTAAAATAAGTAAAGCCGCATTGATTATGAAATAAAAGCTTACTAATAATGGGGGATATTCAAATAGCTCAGACTTCCGTGCTAATACCTCCATTAACACATAATTACCTAATAACTGTGCTAATAAAACTCCCCCTATTGCTAGAATTAAATAAAACAAATCCCATTTTATACCTTTTCCCTTTTCTACTTTAAACTGCTGTAGCCATTCTCCCATCCTAATGAACCCTCTTCCTTATGTAATACCTCTTTTTATTATAACTTTTTATGTGGACTAAAACTAAACTTTAGAATTATTTAATAAAAAAACATAAAAAGATAGCCTTATTTTTAAGGCTATCCTTGGATTCATTTGATTATTTTATTTTCATTATCTTAAACTTTTGTTCTTCTTCAACAACTTTTATACGGAAAGCTTTTCGAATACCTTCCATACTTCTAAGCTGATTAATATATCTGACGTTTTGTGTATCCACTATACGTTCAATCATAGGTAAAATATCTTTCTTTTCTCCTTGAGTAAGTTTATTTTTGAAGCAATACGTATTAATCGTTTTTAAGGTATCTAGAATTTGTTGTTCACGAATTTTAGTGAGATCAGCTAATGCCCATGTATATTCTTTTGTTTTCTTAGCCGTTTCATAAGTTTCCTTAAAAAAGTTTAAAAAAGCATTTTCACGTCCAACCTGCATCCCTGAATATTTACCTAACTTTGTCTTTAATTCGTTTTTAAGATAAACAATGGTATTAGGCTTTACTTGCTCAGACATCCCTTTAATAGCTTCTTCAATTAAAGTATAACTTGCCTTAAGCTGTTCTTCATCTAAGTCTGTTTTGCTTAATTTTTTCAGCTTATCCATATATTCTAAAATACTTTTCTTTGTCGTTAAGGGTTGTCCATGAACCATTGTTAATAACTCTTCTGGCCTTAATTCCTTTAAATTCTGCTCTGTAAGATTTTCCACATCTTTCATCCTCTCTTATTTGCTCCTATTGTTATTTGCTCTATTTATACTTATCCTTATATCTCTTCAATGCCTAGTTATTTTCTACAGCCTTGATGAGTTGCTTTCTATATAATTCATTATGATCAAAAACCTTAGTAAAGACTTGTAAAAAGTTAACCACTTGCTCCTTACTTAAACACTCACCATTAAGGGCTAAGCCAATGAGATGTAATTCTATAAGCTGCTTATATACTTTTAAATAAGCTAAGCTTTGTAATATATTTTCCCCATCCAAAGGCACGGCTCTTTCATAAATATAGTTTACAAAATAGTTTTCTAATACATAACTAGAGGGTTTTAAAAAGCTTTGTTCATAAATCTGATAACCTTTTTCAAAGTTTGCTTTACTAGTACCTACTTCTTCTATTCCTTTTAGCATCGCTTCATAAAAACTTTCATACTGAGATGATGGCCATTTCTTCTCATTTTTTATACGCTTTAAGGTATCTAATAAAAGCTTATATAACGCTACTTGCTTATCCGTCATAGAAACTATTATTTGCTCCTTCTTTTGTTTTGATAAGGTAGCCTTAATAAACTCAGGTATTTTCTTAAGATTGCCAGTTCTAACTAAACGATCTATTTCTCTCATACAAGCTTCTAATCTTAAAAATCGACTTTCAAAAGACTCATCTCTTTGCTGGAGTATCTTAATGAGTAAATTTCTAATTTCTAAAAGATAATCCTGATAACCTTTAGGCTTTTGCGGATTAATGGCAAGGTTTGCACTAACCACTACTTGTTTCTCAGCTCCATCTTCTTCTTTAAAGGTGATGCCCTCTGGATTTAATAAAATCTTCCTAGCTGCTTCCGGGCAAGATAATGCCAAAGAGCACTCTAAGACATCATTAACTTGATTAAAGGTACGCGGATAAAGCTGACAAGTTTGACTTAAATAGTGTTCTCCTAAATGAGTATAAAGATCACAAAGTCCCTCTGAAGATAAGAAAGCACAACGGTTATTCTTTAGCTTGATTTTAGCTACATGTTCGCTACTAACCGAACCCTTTTTAGCCACCAACTCTTTATCTAAGCGCTTTCTCATCACAGGATCTTTTACTTTTTTATATTTTTTATAAGTTGCTTCATCAATGGCAATATACCAACCTGCGCAGCAAGTGTCTTCACATGCACTACCTATACACTTAAAGGTGTCAAAGTAACTAGGTACCCTATATTTCATGATTCCTCTCCTTAACCATAAACCTTATTTATCTGGTTATAATGAACGATAAGCTTCTTTAATCGCTTCTAATTCTCTCATATCAAACTTTTTAGCTAAGTAACTTGTTTGATCTACACGTCTCATAGACTTATTGATTTGTTCCTCAAAAAGCTCGATTTCTCTTGTTTCATCACTTGGAACTTTACTTAATCTTCTTCTAATACTTAAAATTTCTTTAATAATCGTTTCTTTTGGACTACTCATTTAATCTCTCATTCCTTCTATTTCATTTTAACTTACTTTTAACAACTGTTCATGCTTATTAAGGCTCATGCTGTTAACTCATTTAGATTTCTTTTAATTGTGCCTCAATAACCTTTATTAAACTAGTTTTAAAGGCTTCGTTTTGTTTTGGATCTCTTTTTTTGGGGCCTTTTGTTCTTCCACCTTGTCTTCTTACTTCTTTAGCTACATGTCTACTAAAAAGTAAACTAGATAAATTATCATCTGAAAAAATAAGGCCATTTTGATTCATTGCTTTAGCTTTTTTAGCTAAAACCATTGCTGCTAGTCCATAATCTTGAGTAATAACCAAATCACCTTCCTTTGCATCATTCACTAATACAAAGTCTACAGCATCGCTTCCCTTTGTCACTACTTTTGTTATGGCTCCTGGCTTTTCAATGTGATGGGAGGTATCACAAAAAATAATAACCTCTATAGCATAATATCTAGCTACCTCCAAGGTGAGGTCAATGACTGGACAACCATCACCATCTATTAATATTTTCATGTGCTCCCTCTCCTTATTCTCTTATTTCGTTTTACCTTGTTTATTGTAGCACTATCTTAGGCTTCTTCGCAAATAGCTTTCGTTATAAGAGTGGTGATAATAGCCTGCTAAGAGATTCTTCCATGCGTTCTAGCCAACTTCTTTTCTTAAATTCTTCTAGCAAAATTTCTTTACAATGTTTCTCATCTTCTAGAAAAATGGCTCTATATGATTCTGCTACCTTTTGATCATACATAATAGCATTAGATTCAAAACTGATTTTAAAACTTCTAATATCCATATTGGCACTTCCAATAGAACAAATTTTATCATCCACCACAATGGCTTTAGCATGTAAAAAACCATTGTAACAAAAGACTCTAGCACCCATTTCTAAGAGCTCTTCTACATAAGACAGTGTTCCCTTATAAACAAAGCGTTTATCCGGAAGACCTGGAATCATAATCCTTACATCATTTCCTGAATAACAAGCAATACGTATAGCATCTAAAAAAGAGGCATCAGGTATAAAATAAGGTGTCTGAATGTATACATATTTTTCTGCACTTTGAATCATTTTTACATAAGTAAGCTTAATATTTTCAGTAGCCTCATGAGGACCACTAGATACAATTTGAATAGGTACTGTACCTGTAAAATGTTCTTTTCTTTGAAAGTATTTAGTAATATGATTCATTCTTTTACCGGAAACATGCCTATAATCTAAAATAAAGCGCATTTCCATTAAAGCAACTGCTCCTCCCACAATACGAAGGTGTGTATCTCGCCAAGGCCTTAGCTTCTTATCCATTCCTTGATAGCTATCTGATAAATTCATCCCACCTATATACCCAATCTCTCCATCGATAATAACAAGCTTTCTATGATTACGGTAATTAGCTTTTAAACTAGCCGTTGCCTTAAGAGGAGAAAACATATTGACCTCTATCCCTGCTTTTTTATATTTCCTATAAATTTTCATAGAGTCTTTCATTTGTCCCAAAGCATCAAAAAGTACATTAACCTCTAATCCCTCTTCTTTTTTAGATTTCAACACTTTAAAAACCGCTTCCCCAATTTGATCATTTCCTATAATAAAATAAAGCAGATGTATATATTGCTTTGCCTCTTGTAGATCTTTTAATAAATCCTGATATTTTTCCTTCCCATCCGTATAAATTTTAACTTCATTATTATCAGTACATAAGGCCTGATCTACTTTTAAATTCATTTGCATTAATTGCTTATAAGTAACGTCCGTTTCTCTACTCTCTGTTAAATCTCCTAACTGGCGATCTACAATTCTTTTGACGAAGCGCTCTTCTTGTTTTTGAAGACTTAAGGCTTTCTTGCTTGTAAAACCTCTTCCAAATAACAAGTATAAGAAAAATCCTATCAAAGGCATAGTGGTTAACGCTAGTAACCACGCCATAGTCGTCACTGGATTACGCCTCTCTAAAAAAATAACCGCAATAATAGCAAGCAAATTAAGAATCAATACAACACTAATAATTAAGCTAAACATTTTGCCTCCAATTCTAGACATTTTATGGTACAATACTTTCTATAAAGTCAATGAGCAATATGAAAGGTGGTGAATAACGTTGAAACTTAAAACTTTTCTTATTTTATTTTTTAGTACATTTATAAGCGTCTATCTATTGTGTGGCTTCTATCTGAGTACACATTCACGTTATGTGCCACAAGTCCAAAAACAAGACTTAACTTCTATTTTAAATCAAAATACTTTTACAAAAACTGATTATCAAATACTTTTTGAACAAACTGGATTAACTAAGCCACTTATTGATGAAATGCATACTATGCCCAATTTTACAGATAAAATAAAATCATTTCAAGATAACTACCTACGAGAAGTCTCTGTTATCAGTGAGTACCTACCTCCAGTTACAATCTCCGAAACACTAGATTCAAATGAACCAGGCTTCGAGCTAGGACCTTATCATAATGGTTATGTCCTTCTTACTAAATCAACTCATACGGCTAACTGGCGACATGGACATGCTGGTATTGTTATTGATGAGGTGAGAGGCATCACCTTAGAGGCACTTAATCCAGGGACTTATAGTATGGAGCAGCCTATTTCTAAGTGGCAGTATTATCCTACTGTTAAAATGCTCAGACTTAAAGATGTACCTCAAAGCACTTTAGATGCTATTGCTGAATATGCAGCCACTCATTTAAAAGGACTCCCTTATAATATATTAGCTGATAAAAATCAAGGTGAAGAACCTTATGAAACACATTGTTCTTTATTGGTATGGCAAGCTTTTAATCGCTTCGGCTATGATCTAGATGCCACAGGGGGACTTTTTGTTTCCCCTAAAAATATGGCTATGAGTCCCTTATTAGAGCTTTTACAAATTTATGGTTTTAACCCAAATGAGGTATGGTAACATGAAGAAAAAAATCAGTTTATACCTTACCTTATTATTAGCTAGTTTACTCGCTATTATCTGCGCCTTTAAATTTTCAGCATCTTCTTCATCTGAAGGAACGGTTCAGGAAACTATTTTCTTTAATCAATTACAAGAAAATCAAAGCTTTCAGCTCAAACTTTTTTATGCTGATCCTGCCATGCAGCAGTTAGAAAGTCTTTTACTCACGCCGCATGGTTTAAGTGCTAATGAAGAAACACTAGCTCCTTATACAGAAGGCTTCTTAGCTGAAGAAACAAATAACCGCTTATTAAAAGCTGTCAATATCTACAGGCAAAAACAAGCTCTAACACCACTTACTTATTTTTATCATTATCAAGAAGAAGAATCTGGCAACTTTGCTTTTGTTTCATCTAGCGAGGGATTAAATGCACTTTACTTTGTTAACTTAAATACCCTAGAAGTTAGTGTGCCTCATTTAAAAAGTGAGGAGGCTTATGACCCTCAATATGTTTACCATATTCAAGAAGTAAATGAGGTTTATTACATTCTTACAGCTGGTGTTAACAATTTAAAAGCCAGACTTTATACTTTTTCTCCTGCTACCTTAGATTTAACGCTAGTTGATACTCTAACAACAGATACTACCGCTTTATCTAGTAAGCAATATGCTCTAGATGCTTCTGGCAATGCTATCTTCACTCATAAGAACGGCCTTAGGTTTTTAACCCCTACTGGCGAAAAAAGCTTAGACTTATCTTTTACACCTTGGCAGCTTATTTCCTCTAAAGACTTTACCTGTGCCTTAACCATACAAAACGGTACACTTCTTTATACCTTAGTTAATTCACAATTGGATATCCTAGATACAGGTAGTTTAACTTTACCCAATACCGATTTAAGTTTGGTCAGTAGCTTTATAAAAGATGATTTACTTTATACAATTACCTATGACCAAAAGCATCCTACTTATCGTTATTATATCTCTATTCATAGCCTTACCACAAAAACACTTGTTTTTTGCGTAGGACTTTCGGATTATGATGGATTAGCCCTATTACAAGCAGAACTTTTACCATAAATTTCAAAAACAGATCGTACATGTGCGATCTGTTTTTGAGTAAGTATATTCAATTTATCTGCTACTTTACTGCATTTTCTTAATTCCTTTTTACCTACTTAATTAGCTTTGATTAGTAATCCATATATCCTATTCTATTGATAGAAAATAAGCATCATCTATTTATTTTTCTTAAAATGATTTCTGCAGTAAAATAATTAACTGAACCATCTAAACTATTTCCTGCTACTAAGTAATTTCCTGCCTCATTCTTACCAATAATGATCTTTGTTTCTACACCATAAGTAATAGAAGTATTATAATTGATTTGAAGGCTTACTATCTCATTCTCTTTTAAAATCTCTAAAGGTAACATATCTACAGTCCATCTAATATAATGCGCATTATTCATATGACCATTTAAATCTAACTCTGAATAGTAGGCCTTACGTACTTGTTCTCTTAAAATTACTTCAGGTACTTCTATTTTATCTATTTTTTTGCCTTCATAAGGAAAATCCAAAACGGATAATGGACCTGTTGCGCCTTTAATTTTTACAGGACGTCCTTTTTCAGCATCCATTAATAAATAATCTCCTGTTATACGCCCTATAAGCTCTCCTTTTTCATCTGTTAAATCAAAAAGTCTAACAGCAAAAAGCTTATCATAACCTCCTGGGTAAGTTTCTAAGGAAACTTGATCTTCCCATCTGGGATAAGAATGAATTTCATATCTTACACGAGATAAAATCCAATAATAGGTTGGCATTTCACCACTATTATAAAAGTTAACGCCTAACTTCGTAGCATGCTTTGCTGCTATGGTTTGCATATAACTACATAAGCCATTAATGCTTAATTTCCCATTAAAGTCTACGACATCAAAATCTACTTGATAATTTTCTTTTAATCTACTCATTCTCCCCAATCCTTCCTCTTCTCTATGGCACTAAAATCTATCTTATATCTGTTGAATACCCTTTTATTAAAAAAGAAAGTGGACTACTGTCCACATTTCTAAAATGTCTTTCCTATTTTATAAACATGGCATCCCCGAAACTAAAGAAACGATAGCCTTCTTTAACTGCTGTATTGTATGCATTTAAAATTTCTTCTTTACCAGCTAAAGCACTTACTAACATAATCAATGTGGACTCTGGCAAATGGAAATTAGTAATAAGTGCTTCCACACATTTAAAGGTATAGCCTGGATAGATGAAAATATTTGTCCAACCACTACCTGCTTTAATGAGTCCATTCTCATCTGCATTGGATTCTAAAGTACGTGTACTGGTTGTCCCAACTGCAATAATACGACCACCTTCAGTTTTTGCATTATTAATAATAGCAGCATTTTCTTCGTCTATGCTGTAATATTCAGAATGCATTTCATGACTTAGTACATCTTCAACTTTAACAGGTCTAAAAGTACCTAAACCTACATGAAGTGTCACATAGGCAATCTTAACACCCATTTCTTCAATCTCTTTTAGTAGTTCTTTTGTAAAATGAAGCCCTGCTGTTGGTGCAGCTGCGCTTCCTTCATGTTTAGAATATACTGTTTGATAACGTTCTTTATCTTCTAGCTTCTCATGAATATAAGGAGGAAGTGGCATTTCTCCAAGGGCATCTAATACCTCTTCAAAAATGCCTTGGTATTCAAAGCTCACAATACGCTTACCATCTTCGATGATTTCTTCAACCTTAGCTTTTAATATGCCTTCTCCAAAAATAATCTCATCACCTATTTTGGCTTTTTTACCTGGCTTAACTAATACTTCCCAACGTTTTTCTTCTTTTCTTGTCAGAAGTAAAAATTCTACTTTTCCACCTGAAGGTCTTGCTCCAAATAATCTGGCTGGAATAACCCTTGTATCATTTAATACCAAGCAATCTCCTGGTTTTAAATAAGCTTTAATATCATAAAAATGTTTATGTTCAATTTCACCTGTTTTTTGATCTAGTACCATTAAACGTGAAGTCGTTCTATCTTTAAGTGGTACTTGAGCAATTTGCTCTTCTGGAAGGTGAAAGTAAAAATCTGAAGTTTTCATTGTACGCTCCTACTATCTTTGGTTTAATCAGCATTCATTGCTATAGCAATATGCATTTTTCTTCAACAATCATAACACATTCTAGGAAGATATTAAAGGTATAGCAAAAGGGAATTCCTCTAGGAATCCCCTATCCCTCACTCTATTTTAAATTAATATTCCTTCAATAGTTTTTCTAATCTTTTCTCACTTAAAATTTCATTAGTTATAAATTTTCCATTATAAAACAAACTATAGGAGGTAGATGGCACAGCTGCTGCTTGAGCTTCCCTTGCTGACTTATACTCGATAGCTTTAAATGCAATACCTTTAGACGTTACTACTTGCTCAGCAAGAGGAACATATTTAGCAGTAAAAGGACATTGAGCACTATAGAAAATGACTACACCCTTTTCCTCTATAATGCCTTGCTTTGCACAAGTTTTAAATTGAGGCTTAACAGTAGTTTCACTAAAGGGCAAATACATGAGAATGTAGTAAGGATCAGCTTCGTCTGCCACTATAAACCCCTTATGTTTTAAATAAGCTGAATCTGCTAGATAAGGTCTCTTTTTGGCTGAGGAGATAATAACAAGCCCTTGTTTACCTTGTAATTTGCTAGTTTCAATACACCCTCTTAAAAGTTCGTTAGAGATGCCCTTTCCCTTAAATTGCCCTGATACCCATAAGCAATTAATAAACATATAACCAGGTGCATCTATAGGACACCATGCTTTTTCAGCTGGTATGTATTCAATAAAAGCCTTTCCCCTTACGTCAGCTTTTTCAAAGACTAGCCCTTCCTCGAATTGCCGTGACATCCATTTTTTTTTAGCTGCCACCTGGCAGTCCTTATTATTAGAAATCGCACAACATATATGTTCTTCTTCTAAATTTTCCTTGGTTACTCTAATGATTTTCATTCGTCTCTCCCCTCGTAACCCCTATTTTAAACTTCTAATATATTTAAAAGTTGCTTTTTCACCTTTTTCAGCTAGCATAATCAGTAAGTGCTCTAGAAGCTTTGAAGTTTCTGGATGTATGTTTCCACTTCTCCTTTCTCTTCCATTTAAGAAATATTCTAAAGGTTGTCCTTCTGTATAGGCCTCCTTTAAATACGTTTTACTTGCTGCTACTCTGTCACAAAACATTTCTTTAACGTAGCAAAGGGGCATTGGAACAGGCTCAATTTTCTTAGTGGTTGGATTATAATCTGTCCAGTATTCAAAATGGTGTTTATTTCTTCCTTTATGATGAAGCCATGCTTTAGAATGGCCATAAGCTTCCCTTTCTGCCTCATTTGGACTTCTTTTGCCACTGTAGTACTTGGCTCCCACAAAAAATTCATGCGGGCTATATTTAGAAAGGTCATGACGTAGGCCTTGCCAAAAAATACCTGCTTTATAACAGTGCACCATTACTATATATTTATGCTTATTAATTGTCATAAAATGATTCCATGCTTTTAACATTGTTACTCTCCTTATTTCATCATTCACGCTTTATTATTACCTTTAATTCTACATAATATTATATACAATTTCAACCAACAACCTTTTCAGCGCTTATTTATCCTTAATATGTAAAAATGGAGTACTCATAAATGAGCACTCCATTTTTGAAACATCAGTTTTCATTAAAAAGATGAATACGATATCTTTTAATTTATTGAATTCTTCCTTCACTGCTAAATACAGTTGCATACCCTATGCCATACTCATTCATTTCATAATATTTAATGCGCGTTTCTTCAAGCCAATCTTCTCTGCCATCTTTCCATGAATATAAACCTGGGTCATATCCAGCAGATACGTAATAGATCCCTTTTTCTGTTATACAAAAATCTTTTATTGGAAGCTGTGTAATGCGCTTCACTTCTTCTGATACTACATTATACTGATAAAGGCCTAATTTTGTCTCACCTGGGACTACCTGAAGTGCATAATAGATATTGTCACCTTTTACAATTACTTTATCTACTTTTTGTTCTACTAAGGTCTTTTGTAAATTTCCTTCTAAATCTGTTACTTTTAGCTCATGAGTATAAGCATCTAAATAATAAATTTGATTACCTATTGGCCAAAACTCAGTGGTAAAGTCAGTAATAGCTTTTTGCTCATTAGTTGCTAAATCTATTTGATAAAGCTTTGCCCAAGTATAGCTTTCTGCTTCATAACCTAAAGTATAGAGCTTATCTTCTTTTATAAAAGCATTTCTACAAACTCCATAGCTTAATAGACCTAATTCGGTTTCCTCCACGCACATATCATAAGCAAAATTTTTCTGTCCTACAGCTATCGTTTCTCCTGTACGCCTATTATATTTAAAGAAGTTATCTTTATAACTAAACTTTGACATCTCTGAATAATAGATAGCCTCATCTTCTATTAAAATACTTGAAAATGCCATTCCACCAATAAGCCTCGTAACCTTTCCTTCTCTAACCTCAAATAGACTTTCAGACCCCATCGTCCAATCACCATAATGTACTACTATGTAATGCACCTCTTCTTTTTCCTCAATACTTTGAATACCTTGAATCCATTCTGGAGAGCCTAGCTCTGATGCTTTACAAAGTGCTACAGACTTCATGGTTTTTAAATCCAATAGATAAAGAACTCTATCTTCCTCTCTACCACTCATATAATAAAGCTTTGTAGATTCATTACTAATACTTCCAAAATCTGAGCCTTCTAAAGTTTTAATAAGTACAGATTCTTCCCCTATTTTTTGGCTATAGAGCTCTGTTATCATTTGATTTGTTTTTTCATCATAGCGAACTTCCTGATAAATAGTTTTTTCATCTACATAAGCTAATGGTGTTGGAATTACTTCTGGCATAACAGCTCTTTTTTCAATTTCTAAGAACCACTTCACTTGATCCGCTAGATGACTTAATTGTTCATTATGGATAGGATAAACCCTATCACCTATAAAAATCAAACCATTCATATAACTTACTTTTTTATTAATAACTTCACTTATGGCACGAATTGGTAAGGTTATTTTGCCATCTATTTTCTTAGGTGCCTTACTGAGGGTTATCTCTTTATCTCCAATGAAAGCCTTTGTGCTATCTACAGTAAGTTTGATAATAGGTGTCACCTCTCCTGTATTCACCATGCCACCATTACCCATCACTCTCATATGATCTACTTGAAGCATGACCTCATTAGGCTTTGTCTTCTCCCAGTTAACACGCCAGCGTTCCTCATTTGTGCTCACAAGATCTGCTAATAAACGAAAAGGTATATAAGTAGTTCCGTTTTCTGTATAGATATCATATTCTCCTACTAAATCCACATACTCACCTTGCACAAAAACTTTATTTTCATATTGAATAGGAACAATACTCCATTCATTTAAAGAAGCTTCATTAGACTGCGCCCACAGACTTTGCCCTATTCCTAATAAACAGGCAGCTATAAGTAGCACCTTTCTCATATTTAAATCCCCCTTATTTATTATTCTATTTTCCCTAATACTCTATCTTTTCCTATGACTTATTTAAAAAATAAAACTTTTCAAGTTAATTATCAATGTATTTTTTCTATACTTAATATTAAATTAATTCACTTGTAATACAACTTACATAGCTTCACCATAACATGACAGCTTTAGCCACCGATTGCTATAGGATAAGGAAATGACTCGTTATAAACTCAATCTGCCTTATTGCCCTCAATCTCCGATCTTAGCATTTCTACTTCTAGTTCTGTTAGTTTTCTCCATGCACCATAAGCTAATGATCCTAATGAAATATTTAATAAACGAATACGCTCTAATCGCACCACACGGTATCCAAAGACCTTTGTCATTTTTCTAATTTGACGATTCATGCCTTGGGTTAAAATAATGCGAAAGGTATCTTCATTTATAGCACTTACCTGACAAGGCCTTGTAGTAATACCGTCCCCTAAATGAACACCTTGACTCATTTTTTCAAGAAAATCCTCTTCATATGCCCTATCTACTTGTACCACATATTCCTTTTCATGACCTTTTTCTGCCTCTAATATAGCACTCGCTAAGTCTCCATCATTAGTTAGCAAAATAAGTCCTTGAGAATCTTTATCAAGCCTTCCTACTGGAAATAAGTAAGCTGGATAATTCATATAGTTAATAATATTATCTTTGACATCTTCAGCTGCTGTACACACAATGCCTACTGGCTTATTTAAAATAATATATATATGCTCCTGCTGCTTTACAACTTCCCCATCTAATAAGATTTCGTCTGTTTCTTCTACCCACTGTCCTGGAATGCAAAGCTGACCATTTACTTTAATACGGCCTGCTACAATTAGCTGATGTGCCTGAGTTCTAGAACAGATTCCTTTGTTACTTAGTAATTTATTAATACGCATAGATTGTTCCTCCTCTTGTATTTTATCATCATTTGGATGTCTTATACAAATAGGTACATACTATAACGGCTTATCTTAAAAGTAATAAAAGTATTTTATCAAACATCTCCCTGCTACTATTTAATACATATAGCCATGTAACTGTACCTCTAGCCATTTTATTTTACAATTACGGAAAGTATAAAAAGCAAAAAGGCTTCAAAACATAAACCTTTTAGCTTATGTTTGAAACCTTTTCTTCAGTCATCCAGCCATTTATTTCACTTCAGATTGTTTTGTCGTTTTTTCCTTATAACGCTGAAGGCCTGTTTGAGGACGTTTCTTTTGTTCTTCCTTACTAAAGGTCTCTGCAGCAGCAGGAGTAAAACTTGCAAAACCTTTTTCCTTTGCCATACTAGTTCCTCCATTAATAATAAATTACATGTTTAGTATGAAAAGATTGAGGAAAAATTATGTGTCCTCTTTATTTCCAGTAGTTACTATAAGCTTCGTTTTTTCCTATTGCATCACTTGAACTGCTGAAGCTCCAGCTTGGCATGGATAAGATTCTAAAATGCCACCCAATAATTCTATTTTAATCTGCATGCCTGTCTTTAAATAAGATAAATTAACTTTCTTCCCTTCAGTGTCTAGAATCGTTGTATGTTCTTTATCAATGGTAAGATAACAAGCATCTCCTATACTTTTTAAAGCTTCCTCATCAATCCCTTTAACTAAAAGTATATGATCCTCCACTTCCATAATTTCAGCTATTAAACCATTCTCTATCTCTTCTTGTTCTATTTCTCCTTGAGACATGATATAGGCTTTAACTGTTTCATAAACTTCTTTTGGCGCAAAATACGTTTTACTTCCTGCTTCATCTTGACTTGTATTATACATTTCTATATATGTTTGACCTTCTATATTGGGAAACATATAATAGCAATCTTTTTCATTTATTTGAATGACCATGCTCAAAGCCATATCATATCTAATGCCTCTTTTATCTTCCTTCCATTCTTTAAAATTCATAAGCTCAGCTAAACTTGGTAGCTGCTCTTTAGAAAAATGATAAACTGCATTAGGCACTTGACCTTCATCATTATAAATCACTTGCTGGCTGTCATATATCTTTGCTGCCACCTTATCCCCCTGACTCACCAAGTCTAACTTATCAATTGCTAGTTGACTACCATTTTCTTTTGCTACACCCTTACCCTCTTGACTCGCTAAACCTAGCTGCTGACTATCTCTATTTTGCTGTTTAACGATTTGTGTTACTAAGATAAGTACTAAAACAATTACTAGTAAGCTAACCCCTATGATGATTGGTTTAAAACGATTTTTTTTCATCTTTTCCTCCTCTTTATAAGCTCAATCTAATGTATTAGACGCCATATTCCTAGATTTGTTTCCTTTTTTATACTTTCATTAAGACAAATACGTAAAGTGCTTTTGTGGCTGACGTATTACCCTCTTAATTGCAAGTTCTGCATAACCAGCTTCTTCAATAAAACGTTTCATTTCAGCTTCACTATTGCTTACTTTTTCTGCAGTTATTATGAGTTCTTCGCTTACCTGATAGTCCCTGTAACCATCAGCTTGGTCTCCATATTGAAGTATGCCTATATATTTTCCCTTATAATATTGTTTTCCCATATACTTTGTACCTGTGATTTGATTCCATTTTCCCATTTCCCCTATATTAAAGTAACCACGTTCATCGTAGGTACCATTAGTTAACCTTTTAAGTAGACTTTCTTCTTTTAATGCTCTTTGATAATCCCACTCAATCTTGTTCCAGACTTCTTCACTTATTTCAATACCCTGCTCATAGCTAAGCTTTCTTCTAAGAAGGGCACCTTCTCCCTCTTCTTTAGTAAGTGTAGCTATTTGAATTTCCTTTAAACTACCTCCACCTTGGTCCATATCGTTTATAATCCCCTGAAAACAATTAACGCTATCAAGAAGTATGTCATCTAAACTACTGTCCGCTAAGACCTCGGCCACAACCTCTGCTTCTTCTTCTACCATTCCTTTTGCTATTAACAATACTCTAAAAACTCTTTTTAATTCCCCATATTGAATTTTCATGCTTTCTTCCCCCTATGTATTTACTACTGCAGCATCCTATATTTATATATAAATTTTATACTATTCACTTATTTTAGTCCACGTACTCTATTTCTATTTATATGATTCTCAACATGAAAAAAAGGTAAAGTATTTAGCATACTCTACCTTTAAAATTACCGTAACTTATTTCTAGTTCAGACCTTATCGTTCTACTTAGAAACTGTTACCCCAGTATAATAATGTTTCAAAATTTCATCATATGTATATCCAGCCTTAGCCATACCTTTAGCACCGCTTTGAGACATTCCTACACCATGTCCATAACCAGCACCATAAATAGTCACATTTCCCATTGCTGTTTCTAAACCTAGACTTGTGCCTGTGCCTGATGAAACACTACCACTTGAAATGGAACTTGTACCACTTGATGATACAACTACTATTTTGCTAGGTAAGCTGCTCATACCCGTACTACTTGTTGCTACTAAATCATTTGTACTTACTTGTGCTTTACCATTAGTCGAAAGCACAGTAACGGTGCTATTACTATTTCCACCTACATTGCTACTACCTGTATTTCCAACAGGACCATAAAAACTAAAATATGTACTTTTTAAAGAACCAGCTGAAGTTCCTGAAAAGAATGTTCTCACTTCTGTTCCTTTTATTGTATAACTTCCTACTGTTCCATAAATGGTTAACTCTTTTACTCTTCCAGATAAGCTTCTTCCTGTTATAGCAATGCTAGTAGGTGTTCCAATATTAACACCCTTGCGACTTAAAGCAGTTCCTATTTCCTCCATGGAAACCATAGTTGTCCAAGCTGGCATAGCAGGCTCTGTTTCATATACATCCACTACTGACTGTAGATAAGGAATATCATTTCCCCATACTTCTTTAGCCGCTTCTGTTATGCCACCGCTAGTAGAAAAGTAAACAGCTTCTGCTAAGGAACCATTATAACGAATAACTTCTCCATAGGTCATATCTACTGCTGCAGTTGTCGTATCCTTCTCTGCATTATAGCCGCCATAGGCTTGTGTAGATGTAGTATCTACTACATTATACCCAGAACTACTGTATCTATTATACTGATAAGCAGCTATGGATCTTGCTGCTACAGCTTGTGCCTTCAAAGCTTCTATTGGAAAGGAAGCTGACATTTCTTTTGGCAGCACTCCATATAAATATTCTTCTGTAAAAAGGATATTATAAGGTGTTAAACCACTATCCCCACCTATACCAATAGCTCCTCTATAACGATTATTACTACCTACTTTTGTCAGATATAAACCTGAGTTTAAGTCAAAACTACAGAAAACGAGATCACTTTTCTTAGTTGTTACTAAAAGCAGCCTATTATTCCCATCATAGACCTCTACTAAGCTGGCACTTGGTACTTCTCCCAAACTATTGGCTACATCTAAACTATATAAACTAAAATCACCTGCAGAAGTATACGCTACTACTGCCGTACCGCTATATAATTTTGCAGCTTCTAATGCTGAATAATAATCTCCAAAAGTTAGCCCCATATCGTAATAACGATTAGCTGCCGTTCTTATATTTAAAACAGAACTCTCAAGCACTCCTAATGTTGTAAAACCTATATCATTAAAATAACCTATTTCAACATTTTGATTACCTGATAAAGTAATAGCTCCTTGGTTCTTGTAAATTGATTCTAAACCTACTTTAATGGTCTTAGGTACACTTGCCATTGTTACAATGGTCATACTATACATCAAAACTAAAAATAATATCCCTTTAATGCACCTTTTTCTTTCTCTCTTCACTGATGCGCCCCCTCGTTTCTCTCAGTATCTATCATATTTACTTTTTGTTGTAACTACCCAGCTAATCCTTATATAGAGATTTGAAATGCTTCACTGTTCATTTTTAATTCTTCATTGTACTTCAATTCCCTATTTACATAGCTGAATCATTACCTCTTTTTTTATTATAGCCATGTTATTACCAAAAATCTACAAATAAATCTTTTCTTATACAAAAAGCGGCTATTATAAAAGTGATTTACTCAAATCACCTTTATAATAGCCACTTTTATAAGAGCCCTAATTATTCTGATACTTCTTGTGTTGTTAAAAATTTAATAAGTGCAGCTACTGCTTCTTCTTCATCTTTACCTTCAGCTACAATCTCAATATTTTGACCTTTAATAGCACCTAAAGACATCATACCCATAATACTTTTAGCATTTACTTGTTTTTCATTTACAGTAACTGAAATATGGCTTTCATATTTACTAGCAATCTGTACAAATAATGCTGCAGGTCTAGCCTCAAGACCATTTTTTAATTCTAATTTAAGTACCTCTTTAATCATTTTTAATTCCTCCTCTTGTTTCTCTAATTTTCTCTGCTATTTCACTAATTTTCTTAAGTCTATGATTAACACCTGATTTACCAACAGCCGGCGTAAGTAATTCTCCTAGTTCTTTAAGTGAACTACTCGGATACTCTAAACGATAAGTTGCCACTTGTCTTAAATTTTCAGGTAACGCTGATATCCCTATTGTATTTTGTATAAACTCAATATCTTGCATCTGCCTTACAGCTGCTGATACTGTTTTTTTCAAATTAGCTGTCTCGCAGTTAACAATACGGTTAACATTATTCCTCACTTCTTTAACAATACGTACATTTTCAAGTTCCATGAGAGCTATATGTGCTCCCATAATATTGAGTAAATCTACAATTTGTGTTCCTTCTTTTAAGTATAGCACGAAATTACCTTTTCGTGGTACAACTTTAGGCTCCATTTCAAGAGAAATCATAATATCCTTTAAAAACTCAGCTTGCCTATCGGTCTGATTAACAAACTCTAAGTGATAACCTTTTTCCGGATCACTTACTGAGCCTGCTCCTAGAAAAGCGCCTCTTAAATAGGCTCTCTTACAGCAGGTACTTTGTATGACTGTTAAGTCTACATAATCCCTAAGTGTAGGATGTCCCGCCTCATATTTTAATAATGTGGTTGCCCTTAAAATCTTTTCCGCATCATCACTTGTTTTAGTAATGATGACATAGTTTTGTTTCTTATGCATTTTTTTATGTGTTTTTAGGACTACCTCAGTATTTATATTAAAAGCTTTTTTAATCATTGTAAAGTATTTTCTTGCAATAGCCGCATTTTCTGTTTGAAATTTAATATGAAAGCGTTGTGCCTCATATTTTATTTCTCCTGCCATAATAATAGTGGCCGCAATTTCTGCTATCATACAATGTCTTGCACCTATAGGTATACATGTGAGTTCTTTTTTTACATCGGAAGAAAAGGACATATCAGTCACCTCATCTTATGTAATTTTTGTACTAAATCTCCTCAAAAATACATTTTGCTAGTTTATCAGCATCATGTCTAATAAACTTTTTATATTGGTCTACTTTAACTAAGGGAGCTTCAATTCTTTTAATATTATCCCATATAGGGTGAGTTTCATCAACCTTTAAAGCACTTGCACCGTCTTCCAAATATTGTTTCAAATAAGTCTCGTCTATAGCTTCACTATTAATAATGACTTGACTAATAACACCTTTGCCTAAATAACCTTCTAAAATCATTAAATGTCTTTCTAGGCTTAAATCACCAGTTTCTCCTGGTTGTGTCATCAAGTTAGCTATATAAAGTTTCTCTGCTTTAGATTCTCTAATATAATGACTTATATTTTTCACCAGTAAATTTGGAATAATACTGGTATATAAACTTCCTGGCCCTAAAATAATCAAATCTGCATCTTCTAAGGCTTCAATGACCTCCGGTGCTGGCTGCGGCATACTAGGTACAAGCTTAATAGTGGTAATATTATGCCCGCTACCTTTACCATATTCTACGATTTCACTTTCACCAGAAATGAGCTGACCATTATCAAATCTGGCTTCTAAGTGCACATCTTCTAAGGTAACAGGCAATACCTTACCAGTTATTGCTAAAACATTACTTGTTACGCGTACGGCTTCCTCAAAGCCGCCTGTTACATCTGTCAATGCAGCTAAAAAAAGATTTCCAAAGCTTTGACCTTGCAGACTTCCCTCTTTAAAGCGATACTGTAAAAGCTTTTCCATAATAGGCTCTGTATTAGCTAAGGCTACAATACAATTTCGTATATCTCCAGGTGAAATAATTCCCATTTCTTCTCTTAGTTTTCCAGAACCTCCCCCATTATCTGCAACAGTTACAATAGCTGTAATCTGCGAGGTATATTTCTTGATACCTCTTAGCATGGTTGATAATCCTGTGCCGCCACCTATTACTACAATCTTTTTATTTTGCTGCTTCGTTTTTATCATTTACTTCCCTCTTTTACTATCCTTCTCTATATCTCTATGCTGCTTTATAACAGTGTGCCCCTCATTTTGTAAATATTCATAGAGCGCATTAGCAAGAGTGACAGATCTATGCTTACCACCTGTACAACCAATAGCAATAACAAGTTGATTTTTTCCCTCTTTTTTAAAGTTCGGAATCAAAAAATTAATCATATCTTGAAGCTTTGTGAGAAAAACTTGACTAACTTCAAACTGCATAACATAATCACTCACAATAGGTTCATTTCCTGTATGTGGTCTCATCTCTGGAATATAATAAGGGTTTGGTGCAAAACGTACATCGAATACTAAATCTGCATCAATAGGAATACCATATTTAAATCCAAAGGATACAATAGTAATCATCAAGCTGTCAAAGGCTTTCTCTTCACAGTAAATCTTATATAATACGCCTCTTGTATCTTTAGGAAGCATATAAGAAGTATCAATGATATGATTAGCTTTTTCCTTTATTTCTCTTAATATACGTCTTTCTCTTTCAATTCCTTCTTCTATTCTTTCACTTCGCGCTAGTGGATGTAAACGTCTTGTTTCCTTAAAACGTTTAATGAGTTCTGCATCACTGCAATCAAAAAATACAATTTCATAGGTATGTCCACTATTTTGGAGTTCATTTAAACTTGTAAATAGATCAGCAAACAAACTTCCTCCTCTTGTATCTATACCTAAAACAACCTTACTTAACTTATTTTGTTGTGAAACAATAAGCTCTGCAAAGCTTTTAATAAGTGTAGGTGGTAAATTGTCTACGCAATAATATCCCATATCTTCAAAACAGTTAATTGCACTACTTTTCCCTGCTCCTGACATACCCGTGACAATGATAAAGTTCATAAAACTCCCTCCTATTCTTTTTGCTTTACTCTTTTATCATATAAGTTTTATATAAAGGGGCTATTAAGATAGCCCCTACATTTATCATTTAAACCCAAGCATTTTAACTTCTGGTTCTAGTTCTACGTCAAATTTTTCTTTAACGATACGTTTTACTTCTTGAATCAAATGAATGACATCTGCACAAGTAGCTTCTCCTGTATTGACTACAAAGCCACAGTGCTTATCAGATACCATAGCCCCGCCTACTTTAAAGCCTCTTAAATTGCTATCCATAATAAGCTTTCCAGCGAAATGTCCTACGGGTCTTTTAAAGGTACTACCTGCACTCGGCTTATCTAATGGTTGCTTCTCTCTCCTACGTCCAGCATAATCCTTCATAAGTTCATGAATCTTTTCTTTATCACCTGTTTCTAAGGCAATAGTCGCTTCTAGAACAATATAATCTTTCTTTTGAATCACACTCGTACGATAGCCTAGTTCTAATGCTTCATTAGATAGCTTTAAAATGTCTCCTTCTGGCGTCATTACTTCACATGAAACAATAACTTGTTTCATTTCACCACCATAGGCTCCCGCATTCATTACAACTGCACCACCTAAAGTTCCTGGTATCCCGTGAGCAAATTCAAAGCCTGTTAATTCATTTTCTAAAGCTTTAGCTGCTATTTTAGCAAGAAGCGCTCCTGATTGTGCTGTAATGTGATTATCTTTTACTGTAATGTCTGCAAATTGATTATAGAGCTGAATAATAACGCCTCTATACCCTTCATCTGATACAAGCAAATTACTTCCATTACCCAGAATATAATAAGGTACCTTTTCCTTATTGCACACTTTTAAAATAGCACTTAATTGCTCCTTATTTTCTGGTTGAACGATTATATCCGCTGGCCCCCCTATTTTAAAGGTGGTATATTTTTTCATTGGTTCATGTGTTAAGATTTGTCCCTCTGGTATCTTTTCAGATAAAAGCTGAACGATTCTGTTTATATCCATTCCTTCAACTCCTTATGCTTAAAACAATGCTTCCACTTTATTGTATTTAACTTCATCATATTGTAACACAAATTCCTGTTAAAAAGCATTAGGAAATTACTTTATAGTTTAAAGGTAGCATGACTTCCTTTAGTACCTGTAGTAATTTCAAGACCTACAGGAATTTGTTCACGCAGTTCTTTTACGTGAGAAATAATGCCTATTAAACGCCCTGTATCTTGAATACTTAGTAAAGTCTTAATAGCTAACTCTAAAGCTTCTTCATCTAAACTACCAAATCCCTCATCAATAAATAAGGTGTCAAGCGGCGTAGCCCCTGCTAGCCTTTGAATGACTTCTGATAGTCCAAGAGCTAATGCAAGAGCTGCCATAAAGCTTTCACCACCAGATAAAGTAGTTACCGGTCTTGTTTCATTATTATAATAATCTTTGATACCAATATCTAAACCTGCTTGTGCATTAGCACGCGATAAATCATCACTGCGAAATAGCTCATAACGGTTGTGAGTCATTGGCTTCAGCTTTTTATTGGCACTTCTTAAGACTTCCTCAAAAATACTACTTTGAATATAGCGTTCAAAAGAAAGACCTTTTTTATTTTTCCCCTTAGCATAGCTACTAATTTTCTCAATAACCCCTTGTTTTTTCACCATTATTTTAACAGTATCATAAAGGCTTGCAAGGATTTCTTTAATTTTCAAATGCTTTATTTGATAATTTTTGACTTCATTGACCTTTAAGTTTAAATCTGTACTTTGCTGCATTAATGCTTGATGCTTATTGGTTACAGCTATTCTTTCTTCCTCAGAAAAATCTTTCGTTTTATCTTTCAGTTCTTTACACTGACTCGTTAGTAAATCTCTTCTCTGTATATAGGCATTTAAATCTGCTTTAACATTTTCTAATGCTTCTGGTGTCATTTTATAAACCTTATAATCACCTATATCACTAAAACCCGCTGCATCTAAAGCTTGTTCAAATTCAAGGCGCTTTTTTACACCTTGTTCTTTTAAGACAGCTTCTCTTTTTTGACTTTCTAATACTCTTGTGCTTTGCTCTGCTTTTTGGGTATTGAGTTTTTCTTGCTGCTCTTTAAGATTTTTATACTCTGCTTCTTTAGCTGTATAAGCTGCTTTAAGCTGCTCTAGCATGGTTTCTAAGGCTGCCTTTTCTCTAAGCTCTTCTGGCACCTCTGTTTCAATACTTGTAATATAAGCTGCCACTTCACTTAAGCCTTCTTTTTGCTCAGCAATATAAATGGCGCCTTTTTCTTTTCTCTCTATAATCGTCTTTTTCTCTATACGATTTGTTTCTAAAGCTTTCTGAAGACCATCAAGCTCTCCTAGTTTGGCTTCTAGGGCTACTATTTGTTCCTTTAACAACTTTAAAGTATCTTCAGTAATACTTTCTTTCCCTACTAATGCTTCGTCATATGATTTTAATCTCGTTTTTAAAAGCTTACATTCTTTTTCTAAAGCTGATTTAGATTCTCTTAAGCTGCCTAATTCTATTTCTAATCCTTTAAGCTGCTTTTCCATTTGGTCTAATGCTTCTTTAGTAATATGCCCGCTGGTTAAAATAGCTTTTTGGGGATGGTTTAAAGAGCCACATACAGGACAAGGTTGATGCTCCTCCAAAGTTTGTGCTAGGATGCCTGCTTGATTATTGAACCAAAGTTTAAAGGCTTCTCTGTACTCCTCCTCATGCATTTGATGAAGCTTTTCTTTTTGCTTAATACGTTCATATTCAGCATCTAAATTAAGAAGTACTTTAGCGGCATGTGCCTCTTCTTTTTCTTTTTCAGTTTTTTGTTTTAATACCTCTAGCATTTCTTTTTGCAAGACAAGCTTTTCAGCTAACTCTTTTTGAATCGTATCTTTTTGCTTAAGTGATAGCTCTTTTTGTTCTATTTCTTGGTCTAATAAAACTTCTTTATCTATGAGTGCCCTATAAGTCTCTTCTCCACGCTTAAGCGCCACTTGCTTCTGACGCTTTTCTTCATATTTAGTAGCTAATTGTGTCACTTTAGGTACATAGGTTTCTAAAATACTGTATTTTTTCTTGAGCGTTTCTACCTCTACAGGTAAATGCTCCCGTTCTTTTAAGTTAATTTCACAGCTTTTTAGACGTTCTTCAATGTCTTTTAAGCTAGCTATTTGTCCTTTTAAAGCTTCTTCACATATTAAATACTCTTTTTTAACTTCTAGTACAATGGATTCAAGAGGCATAATAGGTAATATTTTCTCTGCTTTTTCAATCCTGTCTGCTAAGTTTATATAAGTTTCCTTTTTAGCTACTAACCCTTCTAACTCTGCTTCTAAGCGAAGTTGTTCTTGCTTTTCTTCATACTGCTTATTCACTTTAACTAACTGCTTTTGGCTTTGTTCTAATTGAACCTTAGTGGCATTTAGCTCCTCTTTTAATCTTTCTTCCTCTATACCCTTTTCACTACATATACGTTCTAAGGCTTCACAGACCTCTGGTGCATTATAAATCACCTTAGTACTGAGGAAATCTTTTAATCCTTCATCTTCTGCTGCTTCTATTTGACTTAGTGTATTTTCATAAAGTAACTGTTTTTCTTTTACCTGGTCTTTAACCCCAGCATAAAGTACCTCTAAAGCCTTTTCAACATTTTGATAAATACCTGTTTCAAAGATATCTTGTAGAATTTGTTGTCTTTCTTTACTACTTACAGTAAGGAGTTCCCTAAACTTGTTTTGAGCAATCATAATCACTTGCCTAAACTGACCAATATTAAAGTGTAAGAGCTCATTCACCTTTTCTCCCACTTCATTATATTTGGCTGTTAAAAGCTTATAGGTATCTTCCTCTTTTTTATAAAGTTCAACCTCACTAGCTACTTTCACTAATTTTCCGCTACTACCACCACGCTTAGCTGCTCTTTCATATTGAGGTCTTCTCACAATACGATACTCGTCTTGACGAAGCTTAAAATAAAGCTCTACTTCTGTAATGGCCTCTTCATCTGCAAATTTACTACGCATAGTTTCACCACTACGTTCTCCCCCGTTGGTTTCACCATATAATGCATAACAAATGGCATCCAAAATAGTCGTCTTACCTCCACCTGTAGGACCATAAATTAAAAACATATTAGCATCTTCTAAACACTCAAAATCAATAATTTGCTCTTCTGCATAAGGCCCAAAAGCCGTCATTTTAAGTAATCTAGGCCTCATATTTTCCCTCCTCTATCTCCTGAACAACTTCTTTAATATATTTAGTATCTTCTTCATCAAACTCAGTTTCACCTACAAAATCTAAAAACTCCATAAATACTTCAGTAATTGTTTTTTCCTTAGTAGCCATAAAGTCTACTTGTTTCTGCTCTTCCACTGTTTCTCCTGAAGCTGTATCCTTCACCCATTCACTACCTAAAATATGAGGATAAATATGACGAAGCGTTGCTGTTACATCTGCCACAGGATCTCCTTTTATACGAACAAATACATAGTCATCCCTTTGCTCATCTTCACTAGCTGCTGTAATGATATCTTCTAAAAGCCCTGTTAAAACCCTTACATTCCGTTTAGTCTCTAGTTCTTTCTCTTCAATAGTAACAATCTTTTTATCCTTTATTTCTAAAAGTACATAGCCTTTTTTTTGATTAGCTTCTGATACAGAATATTTAAGAAGTGAACCACTATAACGAATATTTTCAGCCCCCATAGCCTGTCTCTTATGAAGGTGACCTAAAGCCGTATACGTAAAGTTTTTAAAATGCTGAGCACTTACTAATTCTGCTCCACCTACAACACTTAGTCTTCTTTCTGAGTCTGATACATCTCCCCCTGCTACAAAAGCATGTGCTACTAATAAGGTTGGTACTTCTCTCTTCTCACCCTCAATGTTTTTGACTAAGTAAGCCATTGCCTCATCATGCCTTTTAATGGTATCATCTTTTGCAATTTCTCTTACATGAGCTGGCTCAATATAGGGTATCATAAAAACATCTAGCTCTTCATTTTGAACTTTAACTGTAACTTTTTGATAACCCTTAGGGCATTTCCCTACTATGTAGAGATGTTGACTTTCAAATAACTTGCTACCAAAATCAATACGCTCACCACTATCATGATTACCAGAGATAATAATAGTAGTGATTTTATATTCTAAGATGACTTTACTAATAAAATAGTTAAAAAGTTCTACTGCCGCTTCTGTTGGAATAGTTTTATCATAAATATCGCCTGCAATCACTAAGAGGTCTACTTGATCCTCATAGAGTTTTTCTAATAAGCGTTCTAATGCATAAGCTTGATCTTCTATTAGTGAATAGCCATGAAGGTTTCTACCTAAATGCCAATCTGATGTATGCAAAATTTTCATTTTTTCACCTCATTACCGTCTTTCTTCTCTCTCATAGTATACTATTTTATCTTAATTGACTAGTTAGTGTCCCTTTTTAAAATTAACTTTTTCCAAGGAAAATATAAACATCTTTATATTAGGCATTCAAATTTACAAGTGACTTATGATATAATAAAAAGAAGTCAAACGCTAATGCATTTTGTTATATTTTAGGAGAGTAATCAATGGATTCAAATAAAAACATGAAAATAAAAAGATTTAGTAGGAAACATGAAAAACGCAAAAAGCATATTTTTCGCTTCACCCTTATAGGTATTATTTTATTAGGTATTATCTATCAACAAGTTAGTAATTACTACTCTGCTAGTTCTTTAGGGCGCGTAGGCCGTTTAGTAGAAGTAGACAATGTTCAAATGCACCTTTATGAAAGCGGTTCTGGAGAAATGCCTATTGTCTTTACTACTGATATAGCTGCTAATGTTCCTTATGTAGAAACTTACCCTCTTCATAGTAAGCTTGATACTAATCATCCTGTAAAAGTTTATGACAAACCAGGCTATGGCTGGAGTGAAACAACCTCTGCTTCAAGAGATATTGATACCATCTGTAAAGAAATCCACACTTTACTACATAGCAGTGAAATACCTGACGATGAAGATACTTATATTAAACCTTTTATTTTTGTAGCACATGGTATGGGGTCGTTAGAGGTATTACGCTATGCGCAGCTTTATCCAGAGGATGTGGCTGGTATTGTCCTCATTGAAGGAGCTTCTCCACAGTTTTGCGTAAACTTTAATAATATCATGATTATTGAATCATTCTTAACTAATGGACTTCGTAATACAGGAGTTTTGCGTTTATTTTCTGGCACTAACATGGTTAGCAATACATTAGGTATTCACAAAGATTATGCTCCTGAACTTCAAGCACTCAATAAAGGTATTGCACTAGAAAAAACATGGAATCGTAATGTGATTTCTGAAAAACTAAAAATACAAGAAAATGCACAGAAAGTATTAGATGGTGGTGATCTTGGTGATATTCCTATTCGTGTAATCACTTCTAAAGCTAATATTTATAGTAATTGGAGTAAAACTCAACGCGCTTTACTTTCTCTTTCCTCAGATTCATCTCAGAAATATATTGAAGGTTCTGTAGATTATATTGAAGAAAAAGATGTAGACACTATTTTAGAAGTTATTGAAGAGCTTACTTTGCATATTGAAGAACTTAGAGAAGAATCATAATTTTTATCTTGAAGAGCTGTTTATTTCCAAATATGACAGCTCTTTATTATTACTACTTATATGCTAGTTACATATAAGCCACCGTCTACATCATCTTTATAAAAAAACAGCATAGTAATATACTATGCCGTTTCCTTTGTACTATTTAAAGCGTAATAACCTTCTCTGCTTTAATAAGTACATCTGCTATTTCTTCCATGTTACTAATTCTACCTACTGCTAGTGAACGTTGGCCACAAACATGAAAAACACAGGTCCCGCATGCTAAAAGTTCTATGCCACTTGCTTCTAAGCTATCTAACACTTCTAGGTAACGGGATTCTTTGGTTAAGAGCTTAACGCCAGAATTATAAAAGACAATGACATCAGGTTTATCTATACTCGCAAGCACTTTACGTAAAAAAGTACCAAGTAATGTCTGCCCTACTTCCTCATCACCTCTTCCTAGTGTATGGCTGTTAATAATGATAACACATTTATACACCCTGATTCCTCCTTTATTTTGCCCTTACCATATACTATGAACGGAGGATAAAAACTGTGAATTCGTGTCGAAACTTTAAATATTCTCCTTTATTCTTTTACCTATCATCAATAAAGAAGGCTCACCTGTCTGAGGTGACCCCTAAAAGTTAGACTTTAATAGCGAGACAGTTTTGGCTGCCTCGCTATTTTTATGCAGCCAAGAGGCTAAGTCTGTATTGCACCGGACTCAGCCATCCTAGTTTCTCTTTTATTC
>JAEWMQ010000021.1 GCA_023393125.1 Bacillota bacterium | reverse complement strand
CCAACACCAACTCCAACACCAACGCCAACTCCAACACCAACACCAACGCCAACTCCAACACCAACACCAACTCCAACTCCAACAGAAGGTGCCTTAAAAATGGATACGGTTGTTAATGCATGGAACACTGGCTATACAATGACGATAAATATTACAAATACATCTCAAGTGGCTATAAATAGCTGGGCATTAACAGTAAATAAAGCGGATTTTAATATTAGTAATATATGGTGTGCACAAATAACTGAGTCAGGAGATTACTTGATCATAACACCTATGTCATGGAATTCAAGTATTAATGCTGGTAGTACTGTAAGTTTTGGGTTCCAAGGTGTTGGGACGCCACTAACTGATTTTTCTTATATACTTAAATAGCATAGTAATAAATGCCAAATACACTACTGCAGAGATGATGCTCTCGGTAGTGTATTTTTATAGACATCAATTCAGAAAAATCATATAATTAACATATAAAGAGATTAATAGTGTTCTCAAAATAATAAGAAATCTAGGTATGTTATAGGAAATGTAAGCTATTACTGAGCTGTTTATAGCAAGATGAGTTATAGAAGGAGGATAGGCCATATGGATATCAATAAGGTATCAAAAATTTTAGAGCATCAAAGGTTGATGAGTCTTGGAACACAAGGAACAGACTTTCCTGATAATTCAGTAGTATGTTTTGCTTATGATGAAAATTGCAATTTATATTTTGGGAGTTATTCCGATACATTGAAATGCAAGAATATAGCTCAAAATCCAATCGTGGCAATAACAGCTGGAACATTACAAATTCATGGAACTTCGGATATTATTCCTTATGGTACACCTGCCTATTATAAAGGAAGAAAAGTATATGACCAAAGGTTTCCAAAATATAAAGATATATTTGAACTTGAAAACAATGAGTTATATATTGTGAAACCTCTTGTTATCTGGAACTATGATTCTTCAAAAGGCGAAATGCATAGGGATGTTATTATTTTTGATGAAGCATATTTTAAGTCGGTGGAGGTCTATGTACCACATGCCTATACCCATAGATAATACGTTAATATGCTAGTTAAGTTTAATAAACAAAATCTAGTAATATCAAGGTTTAGAACGATTATATGTTTTGAATTTTGAAGGTGTAGTTAGTGTAAGGTGGTATTGGCTTAGAGGCAATTTGCTTCTAAGCTATTTTTATATAATGAACAAAGAAGTTACTTATAAGGGAAGTAGTCAAAAAATATCCCTCAGTGTAGTTGCTGTTGTTACTCATCAAGTGCATGAAATTTGTTTTTAAATTTCAAGGCCTAAAGGTCCTTTTTTTGAATGACTAAATGATGACATTTAGAATGAGGTAACTTATAAGATGACATATAATATAATAATTTTTGATAAAAAGTTACAACAGTATACAAAATATGTTATTATAACTAATGGGAAAAAATTAAATAGATATATTATTTTTATTTGAATTTAATCTCAAATAAGTCATTGAGTTAAGAAGATAAAATGGAGGTAGAAGCCTAGATAGAGGAAGAAGTAGATGATTAAAAATGTATTTATTACAGGAGAAAAGCAAATTGGTAAATCAACACTCATCAATAGGTTGATTGAGGAAATGCAACTTCAAGTAAGTGGTTTTACAACATTACCGTATGAAATAGAAAATCAGCGTATGGGATTTTACTTAAAAGGTTTAGTAGAAACTGAGGAATATAGAAATCATATGCCCATATCTATTCAGACCAGTAAAATAAGTTGTACTCCCATTACAGAGACTTTCGAGTCATTAGGTGTTGAAGTATTAAAGAAGAGTTTAGAAGACTCTAACCCTATTATATTAATGGATGAATTAGGACGACTAGAAAGGATGGCTACAAGATTTAATCATCAAGTATGTCAGGTGTTAGATAGCAACAAAATGGTGCTAGGTGTCTTGCAACAAGTCCAGGTTCCTTTATTAGAAACCATTAAACAGCGACAAGATACATTGATTTTATTATTAAATCATCATAATGCACGCGATGTACATATGAAAATAAAAGAAGAAGTAGAGAGGATTTTAAGTGATGTCTAAAAAAATTGCAAGTTTACTATTAAGTTTAATGATTATGGGAACAAGCCTAGTAGGATGTGCTAATAATAACGTACCTACAGATCAGGCTTCGGCTAATATAGAAAATGTACAAGAAGGTAGTAAGCTTGAACAAAATGAAGCTGCTCAGCCAGAAACAATTACCGTAATTGATCAATTAGGACGCACAGTAGAGCTTCCAAGAGAAATAAAACGTATTGTATCATCTTATTATATTTCTTCATCTTTACTGATTGCACTTGGTGCAGAAGATAAAGTAGTAGGACTTGAAATGAAAGCAGATACACGCGAAATCTATAAAAAGGCAGCACCAGAATTCTTAGAATTACCAGGTGTGGGGACAAGTAAAAGCATTAGTGTAGAAGAAACACTTGCCCTTAAGCCAGACCTTGTGATTTTACCCTATCGTTTAGAGGAATTTGTAGAGCAATTTGAAGCTTTAAATATACCAGTTATTGTTGTAGAACCAGAAAGTATGGATCAATTTTTAGAGTGTATTACCTTAATTGGAACAGCTATTGGAGAAGAAGAGAGAGCAGAAGCACTTTTCAGCTATTATGAAGAAAAAATAGCTGAAATTAGTGGTTTAACTGAAGGCTTAGAAGAAAAACCTCGCGTTTATATGTCAGGTGGTTCAAGTGCTTTTACAACATGTACTGCTAATATGTATCAAAATGATTTAATTCATCTTGCAGGTGGTCAAAATGTATCAGAAGAATTAACAGATGGTTACTGGGCTAATGTATCAGCTGAACAAATTTTAGCTTGGGATCCAGAGTTTATATTTAATGTGAATTATGCAAGCTATGACATTAGTGAATTAACTAAAGATGCGCAGCTTACATCAGTGAATGCTATTAAAGAAAATAGAGTGTATACTTTCCCATCTGTATTAGAAGCTTGGGATTATCCAACACCATCATCTATTTTAGGTATATTATGGCTTACACATCAGCTTCACCCAGAGCTTTATTCAGTAGAAGCTTATACAAAGGATGCACAAGATTTTTATAAGACATTTTATGATATCGAGATTACACAGGAGGATATGGGACTATGATTCAGAGGTGCCCATATAAGCGGAAGTTATTAGTTGCAATAGGTATACTTTTAGCTTTAAGCGGTATGGCACTTATGGTAGGAAGATATCCTATGTCACTTGAAGAATTAGGAGAGGTGCTATTGGGAAGAGATACCACCTCTTCTCTTTATACCTTAATCATGCAAATTCGTTTGCCGCGTATAGTTATTGTAATACTTAGTGGAGGTGCGTTATCTTTGGCTGGTACCATTTATCAAGGTTTATTTCAAAATCCTCTGGTGTCTCCAGATGTACTAGGTGTTAGTTCAGGATGTGGTGTGGGAGCTATTTTAGCTATCTTATTTTTTCCACGGTTTCCTCATGCGCTTCAAATGATGGCTTTTTGTGGAGGTATTGTAGCTGTTACCCTTGCACTTATTATGGCAAGGATGAGTAAGGCTAATAAGTTATTAGGACTTGTTATTGCAGGCATTGTTATAAGTTCTGTTGCTTCGGCCATTACCATGCTTCTTAAGTATGGGGCGGATCCTTATAAACAACTTCCTACTATAGAATTTTGGTTAATGGGAGGTTTTTATAAAGCAAACTGGGAAAGATTTGGACTCATATGGCCTAGTATAGGCGTAGGTATTGTTACTTTATTTATACTGAGATGGCCTCTTAAAGTTTTAACATTAGGAGATGAGGAAGCGGCCACTTTAGGTGTAAATGTGAAGTCTATTAGAATAATAGCCATTGGCGCAGTCACACTACTTGTAGCAGCTGTTGTATCAGTAGCAGGTGTGATTAGCTGGATTGGCTTGGTGGCGCCACATATTGTTAAACTTTTAGTGGGTAATAATTTAGAAAAAGAAATGCCAATGAGTTTATGCATGGGAGCGGGGTTATTATTATTGGCGGATACATTAGCTAGATCTTTGTATGCGGCAGAAATCCCAGTAAGTGTTTTAACTACCTTTGTGGGGGCACCTTTCTTAGCACATCTATTGTATCAAAGAGGCAGGGCAGAGCAATGAGCCTTCATATAAAAAATATAAAACTAGAACGTGGCTTAAAAGTTATTATAGAGGATTTTAGTTTACATATAAAACAAGGTGAACTCGTGGCAGTTTTAGGGCTTAATGGAACAGGAAAGACAACACTTATAAAGGCTACAGCTGGTCTTTTGCCGGTGGCTTACGGAGACGTTTTTCTAGATGAGAGGCCTATTAGTAAGATGAAACCTAGGGAACGTGCCAAACAAATAACATATGTGCCACAGCAAATGGTGTGTGACTTAGAGTATACTGTGAGTGATTTTATTTTGATGGGCATTACACCTTATTTAGATTTTTGGCAAACACCTAAGAAAAGGGATTATGCGGAGGTAGAGAAGATTTTAAATGATTTAAATCTGAGCCATCTCAAAGCAAGTAGGCTTAGTCAAATAAGCGGTGGAGAAAGACAAATGGTTTATTTAGCTAGGGCGCTTATGCAAAAAACAAATGTGATGCTATTAGATGAACCTACTGCCCATCTGGATTTTAAACGTCAGAATGAATTTTTACATACCTTAAAGCAGGTCAAAGATCAGACTAATAAAGCAGTTTTAATAGCCATTCATGATCCGAATCTAGCTTTGCAGTATGCAGACCGAATTGTTGTCCTTCATCATAAGCAGATTCTTGGAGTCGTTTGTCTTACTGAAGAGGGAGATAAAGATAATAAAATGGCTAAAAAGACACTTATTAAGCTTTTAAAGAAAGCTTATGGAGAAGCAATAGAACTTAATCAAGACATAGAAAGTAGTATTTTATATCGTCAGAAGTAGAGGAGAAGTTGATATGATTACAATTAAGGAGTATTTTATAGCAAATAGCTTAGAAGAAGCCTATAACAAGCTGGTAAGCGGAAAGAAAAATATAATTCTAGGTGGCATGATGTGGCTTAGAATGCAAAATAAAATGGTGCCTGTTGCTATTGATTTATCTCAGCTTGGACTAGATCAAATTGAAGAAAAAGAAGATGTCATTGAAATTGGTGCTATGACTAGCCTTAGACAAATGGAAGAAAGTAAGGTGTTAGAAACCTATTTTGGACCGCTCTTTAAAGAAGCATTTTCTCATATTGTAGGGACACAGTTTAGAAATACAGCAACTATAGGAGGAAGCGTTTTTTCACGTTTTGGATTTTCAGATCCTTTAACTGTTTTATTAGCTTTAGATGCAAAGGTTGAGTTGTATGGGGCAGGCATTATGTCTTTAGAAGAATTTATGAAAGCACCTCATCAAAAAGATTTATTAGTAAAGCTTATTTTAAAGAAACAAAAGGTAAAAGCAGTGTATAAATGCCAACGTCAGACAGCCACAGATTTTCCGAATTTAACAGTTTGTATCAGTAAGACAGATCATCAATATAAAATTGTAGTAGGTGCTAGACCATCAAAAGCAAAACTTGCATACAACGGGATGAAAAAACTTCAAGATGGACATGAGATTGATGAAGTTGCAGAAGCTGTTGCAAGCGAGCTTAACTTCGGTACTAATATAAGAGCTAGCAAAGACTATAGAATGCATTTGGCAAAAGTATTAGTCAGAAGAGGTCTAGAGGAGCTTATTTAGTCTAGTTGATAAAAGTATATAGATTTAAATGACAAATCATATTGAGCTTAAAATCATAAATGAATATACATAGGTAAGGATGGTAGAGAGATGAAAATAAAGGTATGGATAAATAATAAGCTTTATGAAGACGAAGTAGCAGCAGACCTAATGCTTATTGATTATATACGTTCAAAAGGATGTTATAGTGTAAAAAGAGGATGTGAAACCACAAACTGTGGATTATGTACTGTTTGGTTAGAGGGGGTACCTGTATTATCATGCGCCGTATTAGCAGTAAGAGCCAATGGTAAAAAGGTGACAACTCTAGAGGGAGTACAAGAGGAAGCACGAGCTTTTGGGGAATTTTTAGCTAAAGACGGTGCAGAACAATGTGGTTTTTGTAGTCCAGGATTTATTATGAATGTATTAGCCATGAAGAGAGAACTTAAAAATCCTAGTGAAGAGGACATTAAACAGTATTTAGCAGGCAACTTATGCAGATGTACAGGTTATATGGGTCAACTTCGTGCCATTAAAGCTTATTTGCAGGAGGAAGCATAAAATGAGATATATAAGTAAAGATGTAAAAAAAATAGATGCCACAGCTCTTGTAACAGGAAAACCAGTATATACAGCAGATATGATGCCTAAAGAATGCCTAGTGGTTAAAGTATTAAGAAGTCCACATGCTTATGCTAGAATTAAAAGCATTAATAAAGCAATTGCTCTTAAGGTACCAGGTATAGAAGCAGTCTATACTTATGAAGATGTGCCACGTACACGTTTTACCATGGCAGGTCAGTCTTATCCAGAACCAAGTCCATATGACCGTTACATATTAGAAGAATATGTACGCTATGTGGGGGATGTAGTAGCCATTGTAGCTGGAGAAAGTGAAGAGGCTGTTACTAAAGCGCTTAGACTCATTAAAGTAGAATATGAAGTATTAGAGCCTGTTCTTGATTTTACTAAGGCATTAGATCATCCAACTATTATTCATCCAGAAGAAGATTATCATACTAATTTCCCTATAGGCGGAGATAGAATGCGTAATCTATGTGCTTCTGAAAGTATGGTACATGGGGATATAGAAGCAGCCTTTGCCGAAAGTGATGTTATTATCGAAAATGTTTATCATACTAAGGCAAATGCACAAGCAATGATGGAAACCTTTAGAACTTATAGTTATTTAGACCATAATGGAAGACTTACTTTAGTATCAAGTACTCAAATTCCTTTTCATGTGAGAAGACATGTGGCAAGAGCATTAGGACTACCTAAAACAAAAGTACGTGTTATTAAGCCCCGTATTGGTGGTGGCTTTGGGGCGAAGCAAACCATGGTTTCAGAGATTTATCCAGCATTTGTTACTCAAAAGACAGGTAAGCCTGCTGCTATGATTTTTACTAGAGAAGAAACTTTTAAAGCTTCTACAAGCCGTCATGAGATGCAAATACGTGTTAAAGTAGGAAGTGATAAGGAAGGGAATATTAAAGCCATCGATCTTTACACTTTATCCAACACAGGAGCTTATGGGGAACATGCTTCTACTGTAGTTGGACTCTCAGGACATAAAACCATACCTTTATATAACAAAGCAAAGGCTTTTAAATTTAGTTATGATGTTGTTTATAGCAATACCATGTCAGCAGGTGCTTTTAGAGGGTATGGGGCAACTCAAGGAATTTTTGCCCTAGAAAGTATTATGAATGAGTTAGCGAGTAAACTAAGTATTGATCCTGTTGAACTACGTTTAAAGAATATAGCACAAGAAGGCGAAATTATGCCTGCTTATTATGATAATAGACTAGAGAGTACAGCACTTAAAGAATGTCTTTTAAAGGGAAAACAACTTATTGGCTGGGATGAGAAATATCCTTATAAACAAGTAGGTAAAAATAAAGTACGCTCAGTAGGTATGGCTATGACAATGCAAGGGTCAGCGATTGCTAATATAGACGTGGCAGCAGTTGAAATTAGACTTGGTGATGATGGTTTTTATACCCTAATGATTGGTGCAACAGATATGGGAACAGGCTGTGACACCATCCTTGCGCAAATCGCTGCAGAATGTTTAGATTGCGAAATGGATAAAATTGTTGTAACAGGTGTGGATACAGACATCTCACCATTTGATGCTGGTTCCTATGCTTCTAGTACCACTTATTTAACCGGTCAGGCAGTTATTAATACATGCGAAGCATTAAAAGAAAAAATGATTAAGACAGCAGCTAAGGTGTTGGAGGTTTCAGAAGAAGAAATTATTTTCACAGGAGCGCAATTTGAAACGTCAGATGGGAATAAAGTATTAACCCTTAAAGATTTAGGAGAAGGGCAAGTGGTAGGTAATATGAGTGAGTATTTATCAGCTACTAAGTCTCATTCTAGTCCAACTTCACCACCACCATTTATGACTGGATTTGTGGAGCTTGAAATTGATACAGAGACAGGTGAGATGGAAATTATTGATTATGTAGGTGTAGTAGACTGCGGTACAGTGATTAATACTTCTTTAGCTAGAATTCAAGCTGAAGGTGGTATTGTACAAGGAATAGGTATGGCTCTTTATGAAGATATTCAATATAATGCACAAGGGAAAATGATGAACAACTCCTTTATGCAGTATAAAATTCCGTCTCGATTAGATGTAGGGAAAGTACGTGTAGCCTTTGAAAGTAGCTATGAACCAACAGGACCATTCGGTGCGAAGTCCATAGGAGAAGTTGTTATTAATACACCTTCGCCGGCCTTAGCACACGCTGTATTCAATGGAACAGGTGTTGCAGTCAGAGAACTACCTATTACGCCTGAAAAAATTGTTATGGGTATGTTAAAATAATGAAAATAACTGCCATTATTTTAGCATCTGGTTTTAGTAAGCGGTTTCAGGGAAATAAACTTCTTACTTTATATAAAGAAAAACCGCTTATTATGCATACTGTTGACAAGGTAATAAAACAAGATTTCTATGAAGTGATTATCGTATCACAGTATGATGAAATTCTTAGTTTAGTAAGTAGTGCTAGAAGCTCAAAAGGCATCATCAAAGCTATAAAAAATAATAATCCCCAAAGAGGCATCAGTGAATCCATTAAATCAGGGGTTAAGGTAAGTAAGCCTTGTGATGCCTATATGTTCTTTGTAGGAGATGCTCCCCTTATAAGAGAAGAGACAATAGAAGATATGATGGGGATGTATAAAGCGCTAGAGGCAAAAGAAACAGCCATACTATGTCCATTTTATGAAGGAGAAAGAGGAAATCCTGTTATCTTTGCCCATGTCTATCAAAAAGAATTGATGGAACTAAGCGGAGATGAAGGTGGAAAACAGCTTATAGCCAGACATCATGAGTGTGTCATAAGATATGAAGTAGGCCATCGAAAAGAATTATTTGATATTGATACCCAATTGGATTTTAATGAATTGCTCCAATCTACTAAAATAGATTAGACATTAATTAAAAGGCATTTCTTGGGAAAAACATCAAAGGTAAAATGAGAAAACAGGTAAAAAACGATTACTTAGTATATTAAGTTAATGAAGATTAAAGTAGCATGATGTGAAGAAGTCAAGCTAGCTGAAAGGAAATAAACATGAATAAGAAATTTTGGTTAAGTAATGTTTTGCTTGAAGAAGGTTTTTTGTACGAAAATAATGAGGTTGTCGGTACAAAAACAAAGGTTAAACACTTATTGATTGAAAATGGAAAAATTATAGATATTAGAATAGACAAATTACCTTCAGATGGTATATCTGTTTTAGATGCAAAGGAATTATTGGCCATACCTTCATTTAAAGAAAAGCATATCCATTTAGATAAAGGTCATTTAGGTGGACCATGGAAGGCGAGTACACCATTTACCAGTGTTTTTGATAGAATTAAAGAAGAAGAGGGATTTCTTACAGAATTTCTTTCACATACAAAGGAAAGAGCAGAGAGTTTATTACAAGTAATCACAGGTTATGGGGCAACTTTTGCTAGGGTACATAGTAATGTGGATCCTGTTATAGGTCTAGGTAATGTGGAGAGAGTTGTGGCAGCTTTAGATCATTATAAAGATAAGCTGGATTATGAGTTGGTAGCTTTTCCTCAACATGGATTATTACGAAGTAATTCTGTTACCTTCATGAAAGATGCCATGCGAAATGGTGTAAATATTGTAGGTGGATTAGACCCAGCAACCATTGATAATGATATTGAGGCTTCTCTAGAAAAAATGATGGAGATTGCAGTAGAATTTAATGCAGATGTAGATATACACTTACATAATGGTGGAGCTCTAGGTATGTATACCATTAGACGCCTTGCACAAATGGTTGAAGAAGCAAAATGGCAAGGAAGAGTCAATATCAGCCATGCCTATTGTATGGGAGATAGTTCCCGTGATGAAGTAAGTGAACTGGCTGAAGCATTAGCGGCATTACAAATTAGTGTAGCTACTACAGCACCTATAGATGTGCCGTCACCTCCTATTCCACTACTGTACGAAAAAGGAGTGAAAGTTCATATCATTAATGATAATATTAATGACCATTGGAGTCCTTTTGGTAGTGGAGACCTTCTACAAAGAGCAAGTAGGATGGCTGAGAAATTTGGCTGGATTGATGAATACTCATTAACAAGAGCTCTAGGGTTCATTACAAATGGTAAGACGCCTTTAGATAGCAAAGGGGAATGCCAATGGCCTAAGATTGGAGATGAGGCAAGTATCGTTTTTCTAGATGCGTCATGCTCAGCAGAAGCTATAGCTAGAGTTCCAGAGAGAAAGGCAGTTATGTTTAAAGGAAGTATTGTATCAGGCGGATTATAATTCTAATAGATACATACTAAAATAGTTGTGATGATTAATTAAAAGGACTGTTACATTAGTAATGTATTTTTGCTAATGTAACAGTCCTTTTATGTTTACTAAATAGAGCTACTACTCATTAAAATGAAGGATTGCCATTTAATTTGCGCCAGAGGGTATTTTTATTTTGTCAGATAAGCAACTTACTGGTATGATAGTAATAAGGGAAAAACGATAGTAATCAAGGTTACTATAATGATTAGAAATAGATAACATAAATGAAGGATTTGAAGGAACGTATGAAAAAATTAGTCATTGGAATATTAGCACATGTAGATGCCGGTAAGACAACTTTATCAGAAAGTATGCTTTACCTAAGCGGTAAAATTCGTAAGCTTGGAAGAGTGGATAATAAAGATGCCTATTTAGATACTTATGATTTAGAGCGGGCAAGAGGAATTACCATTTTTTCAAAACAGGCAATATTTGAGATAGATGAAACACAAATTACTTTATTAGATACACCAGGACACATAGATTTTTCAGCTGAAATGGAGAGAACACTTCAGGTATTAGATTATGCCATTTTAGTTATTAATGGTGCAGATGGCGTACAAGGGCATACCAAGACGTTATGGCGACTTCTTGCTATTTATCAAATACCAACATTCCTATTTGTTAATAAGATGGATCAACAGGGAACAGATAAGGAAAAATTAATAGGAGAATTAAAAAAATGTCTAGATGATGGATGTATTGAATTTGGACAAGCGCATATAGAGAATTTTTACGACCAGTTGGCCATGTGTGATGAAACACTTATGGAAACGTACTTGGAAACAGAGCATATTGACACTTCACAAATTATAAAAGGTATTAAAGAACGCAAGGTATTTCCATGCTTTTTTGGTTCAGCTTTAAAATTAGAAGGTGTTGAAGCGTTTATGCAAGGTATTGTTAAGTATGCTGATATACCGTCTTATCCAGAGGACTTTGGGGCCAAAATATTTAAAATAGCTAGAGATGAACAAGGAAATCGCCTTACCTATATGAAGCTTACAGGGGGCAGTCTGAGGGTAAGAGATACCTTGACGAATCATACTTGGGAAGAGAAGGTAAATCAGATTCGTTTATATTCAGGACAGAAATTTGAAGCAGTAAATGAGGTAGAGGCAGGAGCTATATGTGCAGTAACAGGGCTTAGCCAAACCAGACCAGGAGAAGGCTTAGGCATAGAGAATGCCTCTTCTGCACCTATATTAGAACCCGTATTATCTTATCAGATTTTACTTCCAGAGGGCTGTGATCCAAGACTAATGCTCCCTAAACTACGTCAGATTGAGGAAGAAGAGCCTGAGCTGCATATTGTCTGGGATGAACAGTTACAGGAAATTCAAGCACAAATTATGGGAGAAGTACAGATCGAAATTTTGCAAACTCTTATAGAAAGCCGATTTGGTGTTAGTGTTGCATTTGATTCAGGACGAATTGTCTATAAAGAAACTATTGCAAATACAGTAGAAGGTGTAGGACACTTTGAACCATTAAGACATTATGCAGAAGTTCACTTATTATTGGAGCCTGGTAAGCCAGGAAGTGGCCTTCGGTTTGCTTTAGGATGTAGTGAAGATGTGCTAGAAAAAAACTGGCAGAGACTTATCTTATCTCATTTAGAGGAAAAGGTTCATAAAGGCGTACTTACCGGTTCAGCTATTACAGATATGAAAATTACTTTAGTCTCAGGACGAGCTCATAAAAAGCATACAGAAGGTGGTGACTTTAGAGAAGCTACCTATCGTGCAGTGCGTCAAGGCTTAAAACAAGCAGAATCTATTTTATTAGAGCCTTATTATGCTTTTCAATTAGAGGTGCCGGAGAAAATGGTAGGACGTGCTATGACTGATATTGAGAAAATGAATGGCACATGTGAAATTTTACAAACAGATGGGGAGCTAACTACTCTGGTGGGAAGTGCACCTGTTATTACTATGAGAAACTATCAGAAAGAGGTAGTTGCTTACACTAAAGGTCATGGTAGATTGTTTTGTACATTAAAAGGATATGAGCCATGTCATAATGTAGAAGAGGTTGTAGAAAGTATAGGCTATGATTCTGAAAGAGATATAGAGAATCCGACAGGCTCTGTATTTTGTGCACATGGTAGTGGATTTTCAGTGGCTTGGGATGAAGTAAAGGACTATATGCATATTGAAAGTTACTTGAAGCAGAAAAAAGATACATTATCAGAAGAAGTAGTGACGAATCAGGACTTAGCTATAGAAGAGAAGTGGATTGGTTTAGAAGAAATTGATCAAATTATAAATAGAACTTTTTATGCAAATCAAGGCGAAAAATCTGCTTGGAAAAAGCGTAAAACAGCTCGTGAAAGCTATTATGAGCCTAGTAGCTATACAATGAGACAAAACCAAGATAAAAAAGAAGAATATCTTCTTGTGGATGGCTATAATATTATCTTTTCATGGCCTGAGCTAAAGGAACTTGCTAATGATAATATGGATGGGGCCAGAATAAAATTACTTGACTGTTTATGTAACTATCAAGGGATTCGAAAATGTCAGATTATCGTTGTATTTGATGCCTATCGTGTTCAAGGACATCGTGTGGAAATGCTTGATTATCATAATATCCATATGGTGTATACTAAGGAGGCTCAAACAGCAGATCATTATATTGAAAAGTTTGTACATGATCACAAGGCAAAGTATCATGTAACAGTGGCAACATCAGATGGATTAGAACAGATTATCATTAGAGGGCAAGGTTGTGATTTATTATCTGCTAGAGAACTAAAGGAAGAGATCGAAAGAGCTAATGAAAAAATGATGCAGGCGTATCAAGAAAAACAAGTAGTAGAGCGTAATTATTTAATGGATGCATTACCTCCTGAAATAAAGAAGCAGATGGAGAGTCGTCCCTAAAGAAGAAAAGAGACTAATGAAAAATTAACCGTATACACAGAAATATTATAAATTTAATAAAAAATTGATTAAATATATGGTATAATGAATTGAATAAATAAAAGAAATAGGCCTAGAACAGAATGAATTGCTTCTAGGTCATTTTTATAAGGATAAAAGCTTACACATATAAATAATCGGTAATCATTATAATAAAGGAGGATTTAAATGAATTTTCAAGGGATAGTGATAGGCGTAATGGCTTTTTTGATTATTGGTGTTTTTCATCCGATAGTGATAGCAGCAGAATATTACATTGGGAAAAAGATATGGCCACTATTTTTGATTTTTGGGATATTATGTATTGGGGTTTCCTTGTTTATTAGTAATAATACAATAGGAGCAATAGTAGGTGTCATAGGCTTTTCTTCACTATGGAGTATACATGAAATTATTGAGCAAGAAGAACGGGTTAAAAAAGGATGGTTTCCTAATAATCCAAACAAAATGAAGCATATGAGAGTAAAGTAAAATTGATTAAATGAATAGGGGGAGGTTGAAATGAGAAAGAAAGATAGGGAGATTACAAATAAAGAAGAGCTTTTAGGCATCATAGAGAAGTGCGATTATTGTAGGGTTGGTTTCTGCTACAATGATATGCCGTATATTGTGCCTATGAATTATGGTTATACATATGAAAATGATAAACTTACACTCTATTTTCATAGTGGGTTAAGTGGTAAAAAGTTAGAAATGATTAAGTTAAATAATAATGTTTGTTTTCAAATGGACTGTTCTTGCGAATTGGTTCATAATGATATTCCTTGCAGATATACTATGAAATTTGAAAGTATTATAGGTCAAGGTAAAATTTATATTTTAACAGAAGAGCAAGAGAAGATAGAAGCACTTCAACATGTTATGAAAAAATATGCTCCTGATAAAGTTTTCGATTTTGAAACAAAACATGCCAGAATTATTCTAGGATTAAAATTAGTAGTAGAAGAATTTACGGGCAAACGTTCTACTAAGGGTGGAACAATAGGAGAGTAAGTAAGAATCATACTAACTAAAAAAATGCACTAAAAACTAGGCTTATTTATAAATAAGCCTAGTTTTTGGTTTAGTCCCTATTGGATAATGGTCATCAGCTATCACCTTATCTAGAAATAGCATCCTTAGAAGAGTCCCTCGAACTTCAAAGGGGCACACTTTTAGGCAAAGAGATAGATAAAATGACCACTTACCAATGAGGGACTCATAAGCTGGCTCATATGAGATGGATCCTGCCAAGCTTATGCTGGGAAAATGGTAAAAAATTTTGGTGAAGTTTATACAAGCATGGGGAAAAGGGGCAGGTGATGGCATCAATCGCAAGGGGAAGAGCTGACTACCGAAGTAGCTGATAGGTATCGCTTGGGATGGTATAGCCATAACGAGCAACTTTCATATGTTTGCTTGTTACTTCATTACTATATATGTCGCGAGAAAAGATAATCCCTAAATAAAAAATAAATTTATTAATATATTTTTAAAATATAAACTTATTATATTAAGCTTTACTTTATTTCAGCTATCGTTTATATTTGTTTAAGCTAATAATTAAATAAAGAGTAGATAGAGGTTGCGGTTTTTAAGAGTAGATTTGCTGAGCTAAGCACGATGAAGCATATTAAAAGGAGAAACCGCCGAAATGAGTAGTTGATGCTTTAAGACTATCTTGTTGGGGTTATGTAGAACATGCATAACACTGTCACGAAATTATTCGTGGGGAGCTATCATGACGGACGGTTAATATAGGATAATAGTTTTATTCTAAATGAAAGATGACAAAAGTCTTGAGTGATATGCTCAAGACTTTTTTTATTAGACTATAAAGACAGAATGGAGACTCACACATGGACGTAATTGATGTAGGTTGGTTATCAATTTTACCACCTGTTATTGCAATTGTATTAGCGTTAATAACAAAGGAGGTTATTTCCTCATTAATCGTAGGGATTTTTTCTGGAACACTTATTTATGCCTTTACTACAGGTGGTGGTATTGTTAAAGCAACAGATGTAACCCTTACCCTTATGGGAGAAAAATTAGGAGATAATGCATCCATTATTTTGTTCTTGGGATTTTTAGGCGCCGTAGTAGCTGTTATTACGATGGCAGGTGGTTCCAGAGCTTATGGAGAATGGGCAGGAAATAAAATCAAAACTAAAAAAGGGGCACAGCTTGGGACTTCTCTTTTAGGCGCATTAATTTTTATTGATGATTATTTTAATTGTTTAACAATTGGTACAGTTATGAGACCAGTAATAGATAAACAACGTATTTCTAGAGCAAAGCTAGCCTACATTATTGATGCAACAGCAGCGCCAGTTTGTATTATAGCACCTATTTCTTCTTGGGCAGCTTCTGTTATTTCTCAGATGAATGGCTTAGAGGTAAATGGACAAGCGCTTAATGGGATGGAAACTTTTATGGCTACTATTCCTTATAACCTTTATGCAATTTTAACTTTAATAATGGTAGTCGTACTTTGTGTTACTAATATTGAATTTGGCCCTATGGCAAAGTTTGAAGAAGAAGCTAGAAATAATAAAGGTAACTTAAGCGTGGGAATGGATCAAGAAGGTGGAGATGAGTTTGCTCATATGAAAATCTCTTCAAAGGGGAGAGTGTTCGACCTAATTATCCCTATTGCAGCCCTTATTATATTTGCTATTTTATCAATGCTTTATATTGGTGGTTACTTTGAAGGTGGGATGACACTTGCAGAAGGCTTTGGGAATACAGATGCAGGTATTGCACTTGCCATTGCTGGCTTTGGAGCATTAGTCGTTGCTTTTGTTCTTTTTGTACCACGTAAAGTTTTAGGCTTCAAGGAGTTTATGGAAGGTATTACAATAGGTGTTAAATCCATGGTAGGTGCTTTTGTTATTTTAATACTGGCGTGGACCATTAGTGGCGTATGTAGTGACTTATTAGGCACAGGTGAGTTTGTAGGTGAATTAGTAAGACAATCTCATATGCCAGCTGCCCTTATTCCTGCTATTGTTTTCCTAGTGGCAGGTGCTTTATCTTTTGCTATGGGAACTTCATGGGGAACTTTCGGCATTCTGATTCCTATTGTAACCATGATTTGCAGTTCCGTAGCACCAGAGCTTGTAACAGCAGCGCTTGCAGCTACACTTGCTGGAGCTGTATTTGGAGATCATTGTTCGCCTATTTCAGATACAACGATTCTTTCTTCAACTGGAGCTGGTTGTAAGCACATTGATCACGTTTCATCACAAATCCCATACACTTTAGTAGTAGCAGTATGTTGTTTTGTTGGCTATTTAATAGCAGGATTTACAGCAAATGTATGGTTAACACTTGGAAGTTCTATTGTATTATTAGGTATTATGCTTGCTATATTAAGTAGGAAAAATAAAAAACAAAAAATAAAATAAGAGAAGTACCCTATTGAGTAAAGACATCATAAGGAGATGGATTTATTTAATAGGGTACTTTTATTTGTAGAAAATAAAGAATATATGAAGTGGTTAGTTTTAAATGGATGTCTACTTTGAAGTATTGAATAAATCTAACACGTTTTGAATAAACTAAAATCAAATTTTTATTTAAAGGAGTTAGACTATCATGAAAAGATTTTTAAATACTTTATTAGTGGGGTTATGTATACTAGCTTTATCTTTTACTCCCCTTAAAGCTAAAGTGTCAGAGAAGGCTTTACCTTGGAATAAAGCTGCCTGCGAGTTAAGAATGCTAGAAAGAGATCTTTGGACTGACCATGTGTTATGGACAAGAAGTTTTATTGTAAGTGACCTTGCTTCGCTGGAAGATAAAGGACCTGTAGCAGAAAGACTATTAAAAAATCAAGATGATATTGGTAATGCGATAAAGCCTTATTATGGAGAAGAGGCGGGAAATAAACTTGCTCATTTACTAAGAGAACATATAGCACTTGCAGGACAAGTAACTGATGCAGCTAAAAGTGGAAATAATGCTGATTTAAAGAAATACAACGATCTTTGGTATAAGAATGCAGATCAAATAGCAGACTTTTTAAGTTCAGCTAACCCTAACTATTCTAACCAAGTGCTAAAAGATTCTCTTCATAAACATTTACAGTTTGTTACAGACCAAGTTGTAGCTAGACTAAACAAAGATTGGAAGGGGGATATTAAAGCCTTTGATGAGGGGAAAAATCATATGATGCATTTTGCTGATATGCTCACTGAGGGTATTATCAAGCAATTTCCAGAAAAGTTCAAGTGATTAAATCTATTATTTTATGAGAGATATAGTATGTAAAGATTATGCTAAGGCTCTATGATAAGTAGAAGTTCTAGTATTATATAGGCATTTTAAGAAGCTAAATTTAAGGAAAAAGGACAGTAGTAATACTTACTGTCCTTTTTTATCTAAAATAAGAGAAAAAACCAATAATATTTATAAAAAATATCATTTAAATATTTGTAAAAGTATAAGTGTATAGTATAATTATTTATAGATTTAAGATGATTAGATATGCAGGAAAATATCCAAACAAAGTAAATACTTAAACTACATAGATAAGGGAGAATGTTTGTGGATACAGAAAAAAGAAAAAGCTTTATCATTAATTTTGGTTACTATTTTATTATCATTGGAGTGACTTTTATCGTATTAAAGTATGGGCTGCCTTTTATTGCCCCATTTGTTACCGCATTTGTCATTGCCTATTTGCTAAATAAGCCGATTACTTTTTTGTCTAAAAAGTGTCATATAAATCGTGTATTTGTAGCCATTGCTGTAGTAGTGGTATTTTATAGTACAATAGGCGTTTTATTTGTCCTTCTTGGCATTCGGTTATTTGTCTTTGTAAAAGAACTTTTTTCTTACTTACCGAATTTATATACAACAGAAATTCAGCCGTTTTTGATGCAATTATTTGATCCTCTTGAAGGTTATATTTCCAAAATGGATGTTTCTTTATTGCCAGCTATGGATGAATTCTCAAGTAATGTAGTGAAGTCACTAGGTGAACTCATTTCTAATTTCTCTATGAGTATGATAGGAACTATTTCTAATTATGCGTCATCACTACCCGGTGTTTTTATTAGAATTTTATTTACTGTTATCTCAACCTTTTTCTTAGTAATTGATTATAAGAAAATAACAACGTTTCTTTTACATCAATTAAAGGATAAGCATCAAATATTGATAATTGAAATAAAAGATTATGTAGTTAATACATTATTTAAATGTATCCTATCTTATGCTTTAATTATGGGGATTACCTTTGCAGAATTATCTATTGGCTTTAGCATCATCGGAATAGAAAATGCTATATTAATTGCATTTACAATATCTATTTTCGATATTTTACCAGTCCTTGGAACTGGCGGCGTTATGATTCCATGGGTTATTATAGCAATGCTCCAAAAAAATTATTCATTGGCAATAAGTCTTCTTATTGTATACATTGTCGTTACTGTTGTTCGTAATATACTAGAGCCTAAAATTGTGGGAAGTCAAGTGGGACTACATCCACTAGTAACCTTAATGTCATTGTTTGTAGGAGCGCAGTTATTTGGAGTCATCGGTTTATTTGGACTTCCTATTACCTTATCACTATTAAAAAATCTAAATGATAAGGGAACAATTCATATTTTAAAAAAATAAAAAAATATGTAAAAATATATTGTATATTGTTCATATTAATGATATAGTCTATTAGGTTTTAATTTAGTCCAGAGAGGCTAAAAAAGGAGGAGATACTATGTCAGATTTAGAAGTTTCAAGTCATTCTATTATGAAGGTGGATGTTCAGGAGAAAGTACCACTTGTAAGAGCTATTCCCTTAAGTCTTCAGCATTTATTTGCTATGTTTGGCTCTTCTGTTTTGGTTCCTATTCTACTCAACATCGATCCAGCTACCGTTTTATTTTTTAATGGAATAGGCACATTATTTTATGCTTTTATTACAAAACGTAAGATACCTGCTTATCTAGGGTCTAGTTTTGCCTTTTTAGCACCAAGTTTTTTATTAATGAGTAAAGGTTATGATTTTCAAACGATTCAAAGTGGTTTCTTTGTTTCAGGACTTGCTTTTGCACTTGTTGCTGTTATTATTGGTTTTTCAGGGACTAACTGGATTAATAAACTGTTCCCACCTGCTGCTATGGGCGCTATAGTAACCATTATTGGACTAGAATTGGCACCTACTGCTGCTGATATGGCTGGTTTTGCTGTAGGAGGCTCTAATAATCCTGAAATAACTAATATGACATGGGTTATTATTTCTATGGTCACACTTATAACAGTTATTTTAAGTAATGTATTACTAAGAGGATTTTTAAAAATTATACCTATTCTTATAGGTGTAATTGTTGGATACATAACAGCTTATTTTATGGGCGAAGTTAATTTTGAAGCAGTACAAAAGGCACATCTTTTCGTACTACCAGCAATAAAAGTAGCAAAATTTGATACGACTGCCATCGTTACTATTTTACCAGCAACCTTTGTTGTAATTGCAGAACATATTGGACATTTAAAGGTAACAAGTAGTATTGTAGGAAGAGATTTATCTAAAGATCCTGGGCTCCATCGTTCACTTCTAGGAGATGGTTTATCAACTGCTTTTTCAGGGTTATTTGGGTCTGTTCCAACAACTACTTATGGAGAAAATATTGGAGTAATGGCTCTTACTAAAGTATATAGTGTTTATGTTATTTGTGGAGCAGGTCTTTTATCTATTATACTAGGTTTCTCAGGAACACTTTCAGCATTTATTCAAAGTATTCCAACGCCTGTTGTTGGTGGTATTAGCTTACTCTTATTTGGTACAATAGCAACTTCAGGTCTTAGAACTTTTATTGAAGATAAAGTAGATTTTTCTAAATCTAGAAACCTTATTCTTACTTCAGTTATTTTTATTATAGGACTTAGTCGTATAACCATTACTATTGGATCTGTAGGTTTAAGTGGTATGGGGCTTGCTACTGTTGTAGCTATGATTTTAAGCCTTTGCTTCATGTTATTTGATAAATTAGGTATTATGAATGAACCACAATAAATATTAATCATATAAATAGCCAGTGAATGAAGGAAATCTTCAATCACTGGCTATTTTTGTACTACTCATTTATTAAGATGCTGATATAAACTATTCTGCGTTGTCTTCCGTATTAAAATGAGGAATGAGCGCTTCGCTTAAACCCAGGGCAGAGTCAACAGGAAGAGAGAAGGAAATGCCTCTACCTGGAGTGTTGATTCCAGCAACTTCAGCAATTGCTTTCATCACTTTGTTTTTCTCATCTTTTCGCACCACAATAAGAATGATGTCCTTTTCAGGTTGGATAGAGATTCCGAGAAACTTTTGAGCTTCCTCCCCACCTAGACCAAGGGCATGTATAAGCGTTCCACCTCTTGCACCAGCAGCACTAGCAGCTGCCTTTACCTCTGGGGAATGTCCTTTTGTGATAATAGTAATAATTAATTCATGTTGATATCCACTTGGCATACTTTGCTCATCCTCCTTTATTACTTCAGTGTTTTTAGTACTGTCTGCCTCAACAATGCTTGAAAGAAAACTAGTCATACTTGAAATAGGAACAGAAAAAGCAATTCCTTTCCCTGGTTTTTTTAAATGCATTTTTTCTTCAAGGATAGAGAAAATGCGTTTTGTTCTTTCTGGTGACAGAAGGCTAATCATAATGCTTTTTTTGTTTTCCCCGAAACCAAGATAATCGAGGATAGAGGAATCTGCCATACCATGACCGTGAGTAACAATTCTTATAGGAACATGCTCATTAATGTATATATTTGCAATCTGTTCTTCACAACTATAATCTACAATTGTGAAAACAGCTCTCATTTGCTTATTCATCAATAATCCTCCTCTACATCATATTCAATAATGTCATCTGATAAAATAATATTTCCTAAACCTACAGGAAGTGTAATTTCTTTTGAAGCTTTGACTTTGCTTATAAGACCAAGCATCTGTATGGTTACAAGGGGAGTCATAGCTACAAAAGCAACAATACCAAAAGCGTCGGTAAGAATATTTCCACCATTTGCTTCACAGGCACCTATGGCCAGTGGAAGTAAAAAAGTTGCAGTCATAGGTCCTGAAGCTACACCACCCGAATCAAAAGCAATTGCTGTAAAAATAGGTGGGACAAAAAAGGTCATTATAAGTGAGAAAATATAGCCAGGAATAAGGATATACCAAATAGATATCCCTGTTATGACACGAAGCATAGAAAGTGCTACTGAAATGGCTACGCCGATAGCAAGACTATACCCCATAGCTTTACCTTTAATGCGGCCTTCAGTGATATCTTCCACCTGCCTTTTTAAAACATGCACAGCAGGTTCAGCAGCAACAATAAAGTAACCTATTATTGCTCCTAAAGGAATAAGAATCCAGTAAAAACTACTTGTTGCAATTTGATGACCAATGAAATAACCGATAGTCATAAATCCTACATTAACACCCGTAAGGAAGAGTACAAGCCCTATATAAGTATAGACCATTCCAATTGAAATTTTAATTAAGCTTCTTTTATCAAGTTTTAGTGTGGCAAACTGGAAAATAATAAAGAAAATAATGACGGGAAGTATTGCAATGGCAACTTCCTCAAAGTAGACTCTGAAAGCATTACCATAGGCAAGAAGTACTTCTTTGATATTTTCATATTCGGCAATAACAAAATGTGATGATGTAAGACCAGAAGTATCATTGAAGATACCAAGAATAAGAACTGTAAGAATAGGTCCTATTGAACATAGTGCAACAAGACCAAAACTATCTTCTTGTGAGGTCTTGTCACCTCGAACAGAGGCTAACCCCACACCAAGGGCCATAATAAAAGGAACGGTTATAGGCCCTGTTGTAACACCACCTGAGTCAAATGCTATGGCAATAAAGTTATTAGGAATAAGTGGTGAAAGTGCAAGCCCAAACAAAAGTATGTACATAAATATAAGGATGTACGCTAGTTTTACCTGAAGGTAAACACGGAAAAATGATACCACAAGGAATACACCAACACCTACTGCAATGGCAACAATAAGCACCATTGTATCAACAATAGGAGCCGTGTCAGCAAGAACTCTAAGATCAGGTTCTGCTATGGTCACAATGACTCCTAGAATAAAACATATAAGAGCAATAAACCAAACATTTCTTGATTTAGTTAAGTGTGAGCCTATAGATTCACCTATAGCCATCATTGAAATATCTGCACCAAGTGTAAAAAACATCATGCCTGCAATCAAAAGAATTGTACCAATAAGAAATAGAAATATTGAGTTCATGGGTATATCTACAACTGTAAAACATAGCGCTAGTACTATGGCTGCAACAGGCAAAACTGCAGCCAGTGATTCTTTAAATTTAATAAGTATTTCTTTTTTCAAATGCATCACCTCTCTGTTTATATTGGATATATCAAGTATAGTGTAATCATTATAATAAACTTAGACATAAACGTTGACCTATTCTTAAAAAGATGGTGACTTCCTCTAGCATGCCACAATGAATGCTAACTTTATAAAATGAGAGCCGTTTTCTTTTGAAGTTGATGTACTAATATGAACTATTTTATCGAGGATATTACTTGAGTAAAAAGGATGTTCTTGATTTTTTGAAAAATAAATTAAGGATGTATTTTGAGAATCCAGAATTTTAACGTTAAAAATGTTTTAGATAAGTGTAAGAGATTAGGGCTTTCTAATTAATAAGAATTTAAGAAAGAAGATAATCATTTTAATACATTTTTAACAATAATAACCCAAAGGGAATGATAGAATCAAAAAAATAATTGGTAAAATAAAAAATAATATTGAGTTCATAAGATAAAATATGAAATGCATATAGACCTACTAGGGTCAATAGCCATTTACTTAAGAGGTCTTCCTAATGTACTCGCATACGTTAGAAAAAATTTTGTTAAGTTTATACATTATACTATAATATTAGTATAATTGATTTTACAATTCTCTTCAAGAAGTACAAGATAGGTCATAGTATATTTTGTATAGAAGAATAAAAAAACACATTTAATTTTATGAAATTATGTGTTTTTTATACAAAGTAGTAAATAAAAATTAACATAACTCTTATGTCTTTATAGTGTTAATGATTGAGGGCATATGTTGTTTTGAAATAGTAATTGAATGCACATTTGACATCGCGTATAATAATCGTAATGATAGATAAGGTGGTGATGAAATGTATCATTTTATTATTAACCCTAAGTCAAAAACTGGGAATGGCTATAAAGTATGGAAAGTTGTAAAGAAGAAATTGGATGAACAAAAGATTGCATATACATATTATCTTACTCAGTATGCGTCTCATGCTGTTAAGATAGCCCGAAAAGTTTGCAAAGGTAAATCTCAAACTATTTATCTTATTGTGGTAGGTGGCGATGGTACGGTTAATGAAGTCATTAATGGTATTTCTAATTATAAAAATGTTTTCTTAGGCTACATTCCTTCAGGTTCAAGTAATGATTTAGCTAGGAGTTTAAATATTCCAGCTGACCCAGAGAAGTCTCTGGAACTTATTTTAAACGCTAAAGATTATCCTTGTTTTGATCATGGTATAGTTAGTTTACAAAGCAAGTCAGTTAGTCGTAAATTTGGTGTAAGCTGTGGCATCGGATTTGATGCTTCTATTTGCTATGAGGCACTTGATTCTAAAATAAAGAAGTGGCTTAATCGTATAAAGCTTGGAAAATTAACTTATGCTATCATTGGACTGAAACAGCTGATTACCTATGAGCCTAGCGATATGACGCTCATTTTGGACGAGCATCAAACAAAGCATTTTAAAAATGTATATATTTTAGCAAGCATGATTCAACCCTATGAGGGGGGCGGCTTAATGATGGCGCCTAAAGCTAACCCTAGTGATCAAAAATTATCCGTTTGTCTTATTTATGATATTAATAAATTAAATGTACTATTTCTACTACCCAGTTTATTTTGGGGAGGACATAGTCGTTTTAGCAAGGTGGAACTGTTTGATTGTACTTCTTTAGAAATCAAAACGAAGGAGCCACTTTTACTACATACAGACGGTGAGTTTGCAGGCCGAACAGACCATGTTAAATTACGTTGTAAAAAAGAGCAATTACAGATGCTTTTATAACTTGCTTAACACTTCATTAAAAAGAAATCCCTATGTTTATTGCAGCATAGATTAAAAAATAGCTGCAATAACATAGGGATTAAATGTGTAAAGCTATAGAAACGACTGAGTTAATAATAAAAAAATAAAATTTATAATAGATGCTCATTGTAAGTAGCACGAGCGCCACCTATAAACTTCGGTCTTGTTCGAGCAGCTAATAAAATAGCATTGCCAATGTGATTAGTACTTAAACGAAGAGGTACGGCTACCTTTTTGAGATGCATGCCAATAAGGGTACCACCGATATCCAGGCCAGCATCTGCCTGAATTTCTTCAAGAGCCACTGGATTTTTAAAGGTGTGATAAGCCGTTGTTGCAAAGGAACCACCAGCTTTAGGCATGGGAACGACATTAACGATATTGGCAAAAGGAACGGCCTCACGCTCTATAATAATGGCTCTATTTAGATGTTCACAACACTGTGCAGCAAGGTATATATTTTTAGAAGAAAGAACGCTGTAAATACCATTAAACACAGCTTCAGCAGTTTCAAGACTTGAATAAGTACCAATCTGTTGCCCTGTTACTTCACTAGAGGAACAGCCGATAATTACAATGTTACCAGCTTGAAGATTAGCCTTTTCACATAATTCTTCTGCAATTTGTCTAGCTTCATTATAAATTTGTTCTATTGAAATTGTCATAGTCATCACTCCTTGTTGATTCATAGTTCATTAACTATTATAGTATACGTAGTATATAGTGATTGCAATAAAGAAATAGTAAAAAGTGATAGCTGCTATTAAAAAAGCAGAAGCTATCACTTTTTTAAATTCTATTTATTGATTATAAATCTTTTCATTTAATTCATTTTCGCTTTTAGCAATAAGAATAGTACAAACATTATCACCAGCTACATTGACTGCTGTACGAAGCATATCAATAATACGGTCAACCCCCATAATAAGAGCGATACCTTCTAATGGTAAATTAACAGAAGCAAGTACCATAGTAAGCATTATCATACCTACGCCTGGTACACCAGCAGTACCAATAGAGGCTAGCACAGCAGATAGAATAACCATGATATAATCATTAAGACCAAGAGAAATGCCATAGATTTGTGCAATAAACATAACGGAAATGCCTTGCATAATAGCAGTACCATCCATATTGATAGTTGAACCTAGTGGAAGCGTAAAAGAACTTATATGTTTAGAAACACCAAAAGAGGTTTCGGAATGTTCTAAAGCCATAGGTAATGCAGCACTAGAAGAAGCTGTTGATAAACAAATATTAAAAATAGGAGCAAACTTTTTTATAAATAGGGTAGGACGTAATTTTCCTACGAAAAATAACATGCCCATATAAACGACTAAAAATTGCAATCCTAGACCTATAACGACTGTAAGAACATATTTAATGAGGGGCAGTAGTGCTGAAAAGCCAAAATTAGCAAAAGTTGTTGCAAGTAATGAAAATACACCATAAGGAGCAAACTTCATTATGACTTGTACTAACTTTAAAAGGACCTCATTAGTAGATTCAAAGAGTATAAGAAGAGGTTTGGCTTTTTCTCCTACCATAGTTATACTAAGGCCTAACAAAATAGCAAAGAAAATAACACCTAATATATTACCTTCTGTAAAAGCAGTAAAGATATTAGTCGGAATCATATTTAAAAGGGTATCAACAAAATGAACTTCGGTAGTTACGTTATTAGATACTACTTCGTTTGCTTGAAGAAGTGCAAGATTAACGCCAACTCCAGGTTTTAAAAGACCACCTACTAAGAGGGCTAAAATAACAGCAATAGCAGTGGTTAAGGTGTAGAGGAGAAAAGTTTTGCCACCAATGCGTCCAATTTTTTTGAGATCATCTAAGGAAGCTGTAGCATAAACAATAGAAACAAAGACTAAAGGCACAACTATCATTTTAATAGCATTTAAAAAGCCTGTACCTAGTAACTTTAAAAGACCATCTAACAAAATAGTTTGAGTAAACCAATTTTGAGTTATATTTGAAAGTAAAATTCCGAAGCTAGCACCTAAAAATAGTGCAAGTAGGGTTTTAGATGTCAAAGATAGTTTTTTCATATGTAAAATCTCCTAGCAATATTTTGTGTCAACAATGAAGTGAATTTCTCATCTATAAGTTAACATAATATATAATGGTTTGCAAGAAAAAAATAGATACTCTTTATTTGTGTGAATTATTGGTAAAATATAAAAGGCAAATGGTGACTGAAAAACAAAGATTGGTATAAAAATAATCTAAAATTTAAGTTTGAAAACAGCATAACATCTGTTTGGATTATTCAGGCTAATGATGAATTAAAGATTAAAATATTGCACCTTTGGTTTGAATAATCTTGAAAAAATGAACCAAGCATAGTGGATTAGTTATTTTAGTAGATGCTACTCATATTCTATTGTATAATAGCTTGAGTATAGAAGCAGAAGTAAATAGCTAGAATAAAGGAGTTATAAGATAGATGAAATTTTATTGTGCACCAATGGAGGGATTAACAGGTTATATTTATAGAAATGCTCATGCTACTTTTTTTAACCATGTAGATAAATACTTTACCCCTTTTATTGCCACTACAAAGCATGGGAAGTTTACAAGTAGAGAGTTAAATGATATTTTGCCTGAACATAACCAAGGCTTAGTAGTTGTTCCGCAGATTTTAAGTAATAATGCAGAAGATTTTATGACAACAGTTAGGCAGTTAAAAGCATTTGGTTATGATGAAGTTAATCTTAATTTAGGGTGTCCTTCAGGAACCGTTGTTTCTAAAAATAAAGGTTCAGGATTTTTAGCTGAAAAAGAGGCGTTAGATCAATTTTTAGAAGAGGTTTTTTCCAAGGCCATTACTAAAATTTCAATTAAGACAAGAATAGGAAAAGAAAAGCCAGAAGAATTTGACGAGCTTATTCATATTTTTAATAAATATCCTTTGGAAGAGCTGATTATTCATCCAAGGGTGCAAACTGATTATTATAGAAATACACCTAATTGGGAGAAGTTTAATGTAGGAGTTAGGTTAAGCAGCAATCCAATTGGTTATAATGGTGATATTTTTACAGCTCAAGGGTATGAAACATTTTCTGAACAATTTCCAGGTGTAGATACCATCATGCTTGGGAGAGGTCTTATTGCTAATCCAGGGCTTATAAGTGATATAAAGGATCATATTACCCTTGATAAACAGTTATTAAAGGCTTTTCATGATAGAATTTATGAAGATTACCAAGGTGTTCTTTCTGGAGAACGAAATGTACTATTTAAAATGAAAGAAACTTGGTTTTATATGATTCATATGTTTTCTAATGCTGATAAATATGCTAAGAAAATAAAGAAATCCCAAAGGCTATGTGACTACGAAGAAGCAGTTTCAAGCTTATTTAAAGAGCAAGAAATCGTTGAAGGAGCAGGTTTGTTTACGAACTCTACGATTCGTAGATAGCTTATAAGAAAGGCCTGAATTATAATAAGCCTATAATCCAACTAATCAAATGAGGTGAGGCAAATGAATTCAAACTTTCATAGCATAGATTTAAAAACATGGCCTAGAAGTCAGTATTTTTATTATTTTACAAAGATGCTTCCCACAGGTTTTAATCTAAATGTAGAAATTGATGTGACAGCTACGTATCGTGCATTAAAAGAACAAAATAGAAAATTTTTTCCGGCATATTTATTTTTAACAACAAAGCTTATTAATAAAGAACCTCATTTTAAGGTAGCTTACCAAAATAAGCAATTAGGTTATTATGAAGTACTCAATCCTTCATATGCATGTTTTCACGAGGATGATCAAACAATGTCTAATATGTGGACAGTATATAATGAAGATTTTGATGATTTTTACAGTAACTACATTGAAGATCAAAAACAATATGGAAAAAATCATGGGATTCTAGCTAAACCAGAGATGCCACCAGCCAATAGTTATATGGTAGGTGTTATTCCGTGGATATCTTTTAAAAGTTATTCACCGATTCCATTTGGGTTTGGAGAGCAAACTAACTTTTTCCCTATATTACAAGCCGGTAAGTTTTATGAAAAGGATAACAGACTTTTAATGCCGCTATCGATGACGGTTCATCATGCTATAGCAGATGGATATCAGGTAAGTGCATTTCTTAATGCACTACAAGTAGAAATGAATCATCCAGAAAATTGGATGAGTAGTTAAAGTATTAATAAGAAGAGGTGATGAAATGGATTGTGAAAAGGTAGGTGAATTAATTCGTTCACTGCGCATGGAGTGTGGGCTAACACAAAAACAATTGGCAGATGCGATGAACATTAGTGACAAAACAGTGAGTAAGTGGGAAAGAGGGCTAGGTTGCCCCGATGTTTCTTTACTTCCCGAACTCTCAATTCTTTTAAAGGTTAATATTGAAAAAATTTTAGCGGGAGATTTAAATCCCAATGAATTATTAGGAGGCAATATGAGAATGACACAATTTTATGTTTGCCCTGAGTGTGGCAACATCATGACGAGCACAGGAAATGCAGAACTTTCTTGTTGCGGTAGAAAATTAGAAGCATTAGTTCCTGAGAAAGCTAATGAGAAACATGTTTTGCAGCTTGAGACGATCGAAGATGAATGGTATATCGAAACGACTCATGAGATGACAAAAGCACATTATATCTCTTTTATTGCATTTGTTACAGGAGAAAAGATGTATCTTGTGAAACAATATCCGGAATGGGGAATTCATTTAAGACTGCCTAAAATGGGGCATGGTAAGTTGTATCATTATTGTAGTCAACATGGCTTATTTTATCAAATAGTATAAGGCAAAAGCTTCTAGATGATCTAGGAGCTTTTGTTGTTTTATAAAAAATAATAATGAAATACAATAAGATATAATATAAATTGTAAAATTTATTTTTACCATTTATACTTAAGAAAGTAATCTTGATAAAATGTTGAATAGAAAAGAGCATGTTTTATTAAGTGATTTGAAATAACATAAAAGAAGATAGAGGAATAGGCAATGGAAGAAAAAATAAATGAATTAATGAAGCAATATTATGTGACTTTTGATGAAATAGCAGTGAGATTAGGTGTAAGTAAACAGACTTTAACTAGAAAGTTCAAAGGAAAAACAGACTGGACTTATTCAGAAATGATGTTATTAGCTCAAATCTTTAATATAGAGAATCCTGCTGAGTTTTTCTTTCACTCATAAAAATTTTCATTAGAATAGAATTCTACCTAAAAACTATTGAAAAGCATTTTTTATGATAAATGGAGGTAAGAATGAAGGAAATATTAGAGAGGTGTCAGTTGTGTCCCAGGGACTGCCGAGTCAATCGGCTAAAAGGTGAAAAAGGGTATTGCAAACAAACTAGCGAAGTAATGATAGCTAGAGCAGCGCTGCATTTATGGGAAGAGCCTTGTTTAACAGGTGAAAATGGCTCAGGGACTGTATTTTTTTCAGGGTGTACTTTAGGATGTGTTTATTGTCAGAACCGCTCAATTGCAACCAGTAAAGTAGGTAAAAATATTTCTATAGCACGTTTAGCAGACATTTTCTTTGAACTGAAAGAACAGGGAGCTCATAATATTAATCTAGTAACAGGAACACACTTTATTCCACAAATTGTAGAAGCTTTAAAAATAGCAAAAGAAAAGGGACTAGATCTTCCTATTGTTTATAATACCAGTGGCTATGAAAGAATAGAAAGCTTACAGATGCTCAGAGGGTATGTTGATATTTACTTACCAGATTTAAAATATAAAGAGAGTGAAGTGAGTAAACGCTATTCTCATGCTAAGAATTATTTTGACTATGCAAGTAAAGCTATTGCTGAAATGGTAAGTCAAGTGGGTACACCTATTTTTGACGAAGAAACAGGACTTATGAAAAAGGGAGTTATTGTAAGGCATTTATGCCTTCCAGGAAACGCCAAAGATACGCGCGCCATACTACGTTATTTATATCAGACATATGGTGATACGATTTATATGAGTATTATGAATCAATTTACACCAGTTTGTGACTTACAAGCTTATCCAGAGATAAATCGTAGGTTAACAGAAAGAGAATATAATCGTATGATTGATTATGCACTTCATTTAGGGATTGAACAAGCCTTTGTTCAAGAAGGTGAAACAGCCAAGGAAAGTTTTATTCCAGAATTTAATTTACAAGGCGTATAAATAGAAAGAGCATTATAAAAAGAATAGAGAATCTATTAGTCTAGATTCTCTATCCTTTTTATTTATAGTAAGTTATGCATTACTAAATTACTAAAGTAGGTTGAACAAAAGTTCTTGCAGCTAACTCGGTATCTAATAAGTAGAGCCCTTTACCATCAGCGGCAAATAATTCAAACTTTTTAACTAAATCTTCTGCATTCTTTTCTTCTTCACCTTGTTCTTTAATAAACCAATCTAGAAATTGAGTTGTTCTAAAATCCTTTTTCTCTAATGCATGAGCATAGATATTTTCTATAGATTCAGTAACTAGTCTTTCATGTTCTAAAGCAAGTTGCAAAGGTTCAAGAAAGTTTTGAAATTCAGTAGTATCTGCATCTATTGTTTTTAAAGAAACAGGTTCTCCGTTATCTTGTAAGTACTGAATGAAAAATCTAACATGAGCTAATTCTTCTTGAACTTGTACATTGAACCAATTAGCAAAACCTGATAAATTCTCAAAGGTATAATAGTTTGCCATATGTAAGTATAAGTAAGCAGAAAATAGTTCTTTATTAATTTGATCATTGATTAAGGCAGAAATTTCTGGTTTAAGCATATAATCACCTCTTTCATATTTTATTATATATTTATTATAATACAAAAACATAAAATATTGAATGGATATATAGGAAATATTCAAAATATAAACAAGAAAATGCTATCAAATGGTATGGATAGCATTTTCTTATTATATAGATATATTAAAATGTACTTGATTTTTGATAAACATAAAAAGGAATACCTATGAACATTAAAAGGAATACCCACATAGCAGCTTCAGCGCCCGAACCGTAAATAATATAAATGGCATAAAAGAAGGCAATTAGCGATAGGTAGCTTTGGCTTAGGAATCGGCTCAATTTCATAGGCTGTTCTTTTTTTATGGTGAGTAATATTTCTGCACAAGCTGTTAGTGCATAGGCTGGTATAAAAGATAAGGTAGCCAGATTAACCATAAAATCAAAAGCGGTAGTTAAGCTAGATACATAGTTAAGGATTAACATTAAATTAGTACAGATGCCTGTAATAATAAGTGAGACATGTGGAGTTTTATATTTAGAGTGTACCTTAGCAAAAAAATGAGGAAAAAGCTGATCCTCACCTGCTGCAAAAGAGAGTCTAGCAGTTGTTAATACCCAACCAGAAAGCGCTCCACCAGCAGAGATAATAATACCTAGTGCAATGAAAGCACCACCCCAAGTTGCCCCAGTAATATGATTGATGATACTTGCTAAGGGTGCGCTAGAGATGGCTAGTTCTTGTTGTGGCAAAGCTCCCATAGCAATAACAGAAATAAAAAGATAAATAATAGCCACAAATAAGGTACCTAAAAAGGTGCTTTTTTTAATATTAACCGCAGGATTTTTAATCTCACCACCTGAAACAGAAGCACTTTCTAATCCTATAAAGGACCATAAAGTAACAGCAATAGCAGCAGGTAGAGAACTTAAACCTTGCACATCAGGAGAAGAGTAGGTTGATAAATAATTCGGATTAAAACCCCATAAAGCAATAATAACAAATACAAAAATAACCCCAAGCTTTAAGATGCTACTAATAATGCTCACATAGCCCGCTTGTTTAACACCTAAGCAATTGATAATAGTAAAGGTCCATAAAATAGCCGATGATATTATAAAGGAAAGGAGATTATTATTACCGATAGTGGGAAAAAATACGGTTAAGTAACGGATAATAGCTGTAATAATAGCTGCATTGCCAATCCAAGAACCAATCCAGAAAGTCCAAGAGACTAAAAAGGCCATAAAAGGGCCAAAAGCCTGGCCAGTATAAACGATAGGACCACCTGTACTAGGATAAAGTGCTCCTAAGTTAGCAAAGGATAGGGCCAAAAGAATAGAGCCAATACCTGTAATGATCCATGCCAAAATGGTTGTGGTGGGATTGCTTACTAGAGCTAACGTTTGAGGTGAAGTGAAGATGCCAGATCCCATCATATTTCCTACTACAATAGCAGTAGCAGCACCTAATCCTAATTCACGTTTCAACGAAGGGGATTTCTTTGTTTCATCAATACTCATAAAAATCATCCTTTTGCTTAATATGTCTTTATTATATAGAGTGAGTAAAAATAACAAAAACATACCTATTAGAAAATAAATCAATAATAAATAATTTGCTGAAAAATACTGCAGGATATGTTGAAAAATTTGGATTGTTATAAAATTGTGCTATAATAAGATAAAACACTTTATAAAGAGAATGAAAGTAGGGGAAGATTGCTTTCTTTATAAGCACCTGTAAACAAAGCTTTTTTACTTGAAGTGTAGGCGTTTGAATTTGTAGAATAACCGACTTTTGATTTGAGCATAATAGATACCCCTTTTCTTTTCTAATTAATATTGATTAGCAGAATCGACTATTAATTAGTTGATTGTATTTATAATTTTATGATAATTTCATGGTAAGAAATGTAAAGTACGCATTTACTTGTGATATAGTTATATACAAGTGACTAATAGAAAAAGATGGCATAAGAAAAACAACTTTAGATTGAAATAAGGACAATAACATAGTATAATAAGCACAAATAGAATAAAGGGAATGAAGTACTCCCTAAGTTTGATACTTAAACCGCTTATAAAGCTGATGACTTCTGTGAAACCTATAATCACAGGATAATCAGCTTTTTTTGCGTGTGGAATTGGAGGAAGAGCAAATGCTTACAAGTTTAGCACTTATTTTTTTGATGGGTTTATTACTAGGTTCTATTTTCAATAAGCTAAGATTACCAAGTTTATTGGGGATGATTATAACAGGTATGATTTTAGGTCCCTATGTATTAGGGGCATTAGATGAATCTATCTTAAGAATTTCTCCAGATTTAAGGCAATTAGCTTTAGTTATTATTTTAACAAGAGCAGGTTTGTCTTTAGATTTAGAGGATTTAAAAAAGGTAGGAAGACCTGCTATTTTGATGTGCTTTATACCTGCTTGTTTTGAAATAGTAGGTGTTGTCTTTTTGGCAACTCAATTGTTAGGGATAAGTATATTAGAAGCAGCTATTATGGGAGCTGTTATTGCTGCAGTTTCACCGGCTGTTATTGTACCTAGAATGCTACGTTCTATGGAGGAAGGCTATGGTGTAAAGAAAAGTATACCACAATTGATTTTAGCAGGGGCTTCAGTGGATGATGTATTTGTTATTGTATTATTTACAGCATTTACAGCCTTGGCTTCGGGAGAGGAGGTTTCAATAGGAAGTTTGCTGCAAATCCCTATTGCTATTGTTATAGGAGTAGGTGTAGGTATAGGTGTGGGCATCCTTTTGGTAGCTTTTTTCAAAAAATGGCATCTGCGAGATTCACTTAAGATACTGATCATCTTAAGCATTTCTTTTTTACTTATAGAGTTAGAACATCGTTTGGAAGGTATTGTACCGATGTCTGGCTTATTAGCGATTATGACTTTAGGTATTATATTGAATCGTAAGTACATCCTTTTAGCAAAACGTCTATCTATTAAATATAATAAACTTTGGGTAGCAGCAGAAGTCATTTTATTTGTATTAGTAGGGGCGACAGTAGACATAAGCTATATTATGAAGGCTGGCATTTTATCCGTTATGGTGGTATTAGGTGCTTTAGTTATTCGTATGCTAGGTGTTTATATAAGCTTATTAGGAACAAAGCTTACAGCAAAGGAAAAGCTATTTTGTATGTTAGCATACACACCCAAGGCAACTGTTCAGGCAGCTATAGGGGGGATTCCTTTAACAATGGGACTAGCATGTGGAGAAATGGTTTTAACAGTAGCCGTATTAGCTATACTTATAACGGCGCCATTAGGTGCTATAGGAGTAGATAGTACTTATAAAAAACTACTTACTAAGTAACAACGTATTGAAATGAAAGGGCTATTGCACTAAGAAATAAGTGTAATAGCCCTTTCGCTTGAATCTAATAAGGTGCTTCAATAATGATTAATCTAATAGGAATCTTCATTTTATATATACTATATGAAGTCATAAACTTCTTAGGTTTGTCCTAAGTGTTCTTTTACCATTTCAATGAGTCTTAAAGTAGCCGGCGAAAGAAATTTACTTTTGTTATAAATTAAATTATAAGGATAAACCCAATGCATATTTTTAACTTCTAATTGAATAAGTAGCCCAAGTTGTAACTCCATAAGAGCAGCAGAATAAGGAATAAAAGCAAGGCCTAAGTCGGCAGCAACAGCTTGTTTAATTGCATCAATACTGCCCAAGGTCATAGCGATATTTTCTTCTAAATGAAGTTCGGTGATTGCTTTTTTATAAGCGAGGTAAAGCTGAGAATTATTCTGGTGTACAATAAATGTAGCTGCTTCCAAATCTTCTGGTAGTAACGGATGCTGCTCTATATAGTCACTTTTAGGAGAGGCTACTAGTACTAGGGGATCTTCTTTTAAAGGGATGACTTGGGTTTGACTGGTATAAGCGACATCGCCACCATTAATGGCGAAATCTAAGACATCATTATAAATAAGATTAGCAATTTCATAGGTATTACCAATATGAAGCTCAATAGTAACTTGAGGATAAAGCTGTTTGAAGGCACCGATAATGCGAGGTAAAAGATAACTACCAGCAGTATTACTTCCACCAATAGTGATTTGCCCACTTATAGTTAGTTTGCGGTCAGTAAGTTGATTAGAAGCCTCTTGAACAAGCTGAAAAATTTGTTTTGTATAATGAAAAAGAATTTCTCCATTTTCATTTAAAATAAGACGCGTCCCTATTTTATTAAAGAGTTTAAGTCCTAAGCCATCTTCTAGCTTTTTTATCTGGATAGATAAAGCTGGCTGGCTAATATGCATATGTTCACTTGCTTTTGTCATACTTCCCAAAGATGCCACTGTATCAAAGAGCTTAAGATAATGTAAGTCCATAGCTAATCCTTTCTTGAAATATGTGTTAAATTTAGAATATATAAATTATATATGTTTAATTTAAATTATATATATTAGAAAAATAAAAGAAAGATAATATAATGAATCTATACGAAATATATACACAGTAATAAGTAGAGGAGTGAGAGAGATGGATCTATCATTAGTGCAAATTATGTGTGGTATTGTGGTAGGCATTGTCGTACTAGCTATTTATACGATGAACATTAAGAAAGAACTCAGTGAATAGTAGAGAGGTAATTCTTAAAGGAGGGTGTTGTATATGCTTGAAAGTGTTCTTGTACCTATGGGGATTTATGCATTAGGATTTGTTATTTCATTGGGTATTGCTATTTTGATTAATGGATTGTTAAAAATTACACAATTAGTAAGCGTAGAAGAAGAGAAACACTAAACAAACTAAAGAAAGGTTGACGCCATATGAATATTTTAGATTTGTTTCAGGGAATCGCAACTTTATTGGAACAAGACCCTGCAGTGGCAATTATGAGAATCGTGCTTATTGGTGTAGGGTTACTTATTTTTTATTTGGGCGCTAAAGGAACATTAGAGCCATTGGTTATGGTACCTATGGGATTAGGCATGTCTGCAGTCAATGCAGGCGTTCTGTTTTTAACACCTGGACAGACAGGAACTATTTTTATGGATCCCATTATATCTGATACAGATGGTTTGATGCAAATCTTGCAAATTGATTTTTTACAACCTATTTATACTTTTATGTTTAGCAATGGGCTTATTGCTTGTTTAGTTTTTATGGGGATAGGGGTTATTACGGATGTAGGTTTCTTGCTTGCGAATCCTTTTACAAGTATGTTTATTGCCATGTGCGCAGAATTAGGCACAGTAGCTACTTTTCCTATTGCTAAAGCCTTTGGACTTACTAATGGAGAGGCAGCTGCTATTGCTATGGTAGGTGGGGCAGATGGGCCAATGGTATTATACACTTCATTAACTTTGGCAAAAGATTTGTTTGTACCCATTACAATTGTCGCTTATCTTTACCTTAGCCTTACATATGGAGGTTATCCGTACTTAGTACGCTTACTTATTCCTAAGGAATTAAGAGGAATTGCTATTAAGCCATCTAAAGTGCCAAAGAAAACAATTACAAAGAAACAAAAACTTACATTTGCTATTGTAACAAATACTGTTTTATGCTTGCTTTTCCCTGTAGCAGCACCTTTGTTCTTAAGCTTTTTTCTAGGGGTTGTTATTAGAGAAGTAGGAATAGATAAATATGTGAAACTAATTGAAGGTGGTTTCTTATATGGAGGAACATTTTTCCTAGGCTTGCTTTTAGGGGTATTGTGCGAAGCAAGTACACTTCTTAACCCTAAAGTACTCATTTTACTTGTTTTGGGAATGATTGCCTTACTACTTTCTGCTATTGGAGGAATTATAGGAGGCTATATTGTTTATTGGATAAGTAAGAAGAATTTTAATCCTACTATAGGAATAGCAGGTGTTTCTTGTGTGCCTTCAACGGCTAAAATAGCTCAGAAAGAAGTAAGTAAGGTAAATAAGTATAGTTTTATTATTCAGTATGCTATGGGTGCTAATATTTGTGGTGTTATTACAACTGCAATTTTAACAGGTATATATGTTACTATCATTCCTTTGTTGAAATAATAAAGAATATTTCGTTATTCTTAACGGTTTCTTTATGACATTTAACGGTATGATTTAAATAGAAGAAGTAGCCGTTTGAAATGATCAAGGAAATCGGAGGGATAAAATGTTAGGGATTATAGCATTTCTAGGATTTTCAGTTGCATTTACTTTGTTATTATGGTTTTGTAGTGCTTTAATAGATTGGATCGGAGAAGGTTTATCTAGAAGTAAAGAATAGACGTAAAAGGAACTATTGCAAATCATTTGCTTTGCAATAGTTCCTTTTTGTGTTTGACGCGTATTGTATGACCAATCGGTATGGTTCTTAAAGGTATATTTTAACTGCTACTTGTCAAGCATATGGTTTTATATTACTCTTAGGAAGTAGATGATACATCAGGTAAAAGGAGAATGAAGATGAAAGCATTATACGATCATATTGAAGCGTGTATTAAAGCTTCTGGCTATATGGGAGCAATAAGTGGAGAAGAGGTTTATGAAGATATCTGTGAAGAAATAGAGGATAAAGAAGAGGGAACTTATATTTTTATGTGCAAAAAGGAAGATAATGTACTCTTCGAATATAAAATTGATGTGATGGAGGATGAGTTTAATCTGGGTTATCTTATTATTCACACACCTGACCAAGTATATAAAGTTCAATTTGATTAATAAAGAGAGAGCAAAGTATTAATGAAGAAAGAAGAGCGAAAAGTAGGTTATGTGATTGATAAGGCTTGTATAGCTTGTGGAGCTTGTAAGATTGTTTGTCCAAAACACTGTATTCGCAAAGGTTTACCCTATACTATTAACCAAGCACAATGTATAAGGTGTGGTAAGTGTGTAACAAGATGCTGGAGGAACCTTATTAAGCTCCAATCACTAGAGTAAAGGAAAATGATAAATAGAGGCATATAAAAAAGCTGATTCTGCAGATGGATTAATGATGTAGAATCAGCTTTTTTGAATAGATTGCTACTTTTAATGAGTAGGTTCTAGTACAGCCACCTTTTCTAGTTGATTAAGTAAGGCAGTAACACCTTTATACCAATTAGGATCTTCGGCATAGTTTTGATTAAGCCACATAATGGGGTCAGCATCATCAGGACAACCTTTGCTTAAATTAATAATGGTACGGGCTGCAATACGAGAAGAATCTTCAATAGAAGTATTATACGTTTTCCAACTACCATAGACATTAAAAGGATTACTGGCTATTTCTAAGGCGTTAGTGTGATGTTTAGGAACAAATCCTTGTTCTTGGCCTGTAATAGCAAAGAGTAAAAGAGGATTAATATTAAAGTCCTTAGCAGTAGTAATAATTTGGTCAAAATAAGGTTCTTCGGATAATAAGGAATTACGTTCTTTTAACCAAGTTTGTAGAGCATTTTTATTGACCTCTTTGTATTGGAGATGTTTTTGTAAGTGATTAGATTTCTCTACTAATGTAATAGAAATAGGTAGCTTAGTTGTTTCTAGAGCGAATGTTTCGAGAGTAGTTACTGGTGAAAAAGTGATTTTACTCTGTGTGTAGGTATAGCCTACAACACTTATAGCAGTTATAAAAACGCCTAATAGGATCCAATAAAGCCATTTAGTAGATAAATAGTTAAGTTTACTAAGGATAGGAAAAGTAAGTCTCCATGTCGGTGAAACTGGTTCTGTAACTATGGGCATAGCTGCTGTAGGATTGATGAGCTGACTCAAAGAAGTAACATCTTTAGGTGTAAGTTGTCTTGGTTGATGCTTATTAAGCCAACTGGTAAATGTAGTTAGTGTTTCGCCTTCAGTAAGTTTTAAGTCAATACAAGTTTTGCAGACATCATAGGCATTAATAGCAAAATTTTCTTTTTGCACAGCTTCATTAAGTAAAGTGATTTTTATGTTCTTTTGTTCTTCCACACTAAAAGGAAAAAGAATATGATCAATGACTTGATGCACATTTCTAGCAAAAATAATAGCACGTTCCTCCGTGGAGTGCATAGGATACTTCTCTTTAATTGTTGATTTAAGTTGATGGATTTGATAAGAGGATAAAACTTGATTCTTTCTCAAATCATCTAAAATAGCTTGCATATATTCACCCTTTATCTTTTGAAATAATAAATGATTAAATAAATTAAATTCAAATATGATGTTAATATAGCTCATGGACTTAAATAATATTCTAGCATAAATTAGTAAAAAGTTAAACTTCCTATAAAATAGCATATAAGAGAGCGAAAACCATGAATATCTTAAAATTGTTGATAATTACCAAAAAATAAATTATAATAGAACTAAGAAGTGATTATAAAGAAGAAGAGGTATTATTATGAAAATTGCATTAATCAACGAAAATAGTCAGGCAGCGAAAAATGGCTTGATCTATGAAACACTTAAAAAAGTAGTAGAGCCAATGGGACATGAAGTGTTTAACTATGGAATGTATTCAGCAGAAGATGTAAACCAACTTACATATGTACAAGCGGGGCTTTTAACAGCTATTTTAATTAACTCAAAAGCTGCTGATTTTGTTGTAACAGGTTGTGGAACAGGTTCAGGTGCAATGCTTGCAGCTAACTCTTTCCCAAATGTTTTATGTGGTCTTATTATAGATCCATCAGACGCTTATATGTTTGGACAGATTAATGATGGAAATGCTATTGCAATGCCTTATGCCAAAGGATTTGGATGGGGAGCAGAACTTAATCTTCAATATATATTTGAAAAATTATTTGAAGGAGAACGTGGACTTGGTTACCCAAGAGAACGTGCTATCCCAGAACAACGTAATAAGAGAATTTTAGATGAAGTGAAAAAAGTAACACATGTCGATATGTTAACTATTCTACACAATATTGATCAAGAATTTTTAAAACAAACAATTAGTGGAGAAAAATTCCAAGAATATTTCTTTGCTAATTGCCAAGATGAAGCTATTGCAAATTACTTAAAAAAAGTTTTAGCATAGTATAACATAAAAAAGCATTTGATGAGGTTTAACCTTATCAAATGCTTTTTTATATTGAGTTATTTTCTTTCTGATGCTTTTACAAGCTAGCATAAATAACGCCTTAATAGAATATGTATAAAAGAGTGTCAGCAAGAAAGCTGTCAAGGACAGAGTGCGTAAGGTGGGGATAATGTGGGGATTTGGTATGAGGGGAATTTAAATCAAGTAGAAAACAGACGTGAGCTAGAAGGGCATATTTATTATATTAGGGGAACTATCATAGCAGAAGGACAGTGCTATGAACGTTATGGTATTCAAACACATTTTATTGAAGAAGGAGAAGATTATCTCTCATTAATTGAAACCTATGTCATGCCGCTTTATAGAAAAGGAGATTTGCTAGCTATTAGTGAAAAGGTGATTGCTATGTGTCAGAAGCAAACTGCTAGAAAAGAAAGTATAAAATTAGGTTTTTGGGCTAAATTTTTATCACGTTTTGCTACAAAAAGTAAAAATGGCGTAGGGATGAGTGAACCTTATAAATTACAGCTTGCCATACAATTAAAGGGATTGCCTTTAGTTTTATGGGCAAGTTTTTGTAGTGGAATTGGTAAGGTTTTTAGAAAAAGAGGTGTTTTTTATCAGATATTGGGAAAAGAAATAGCAGGAATAGATGGGTTTTATGAACATTCTGCATTTGAAAGGTATCACCACCTAGCAATACTTAGTCCTAAAAAACCTAATGATGTATGTGATGCTATTTATAAACGCTTTCATTGCAGCACACTAATAGCTGATGCAAACGATATAGCCATTGAGTTATTGGGGAGTTCACCAGATTTAAAAGAAAAAGAAGCATGGTTAAAGGCTTTGATTCGAGATAATCCGGCAGGACAGGATGATGAGTGTACGCCTTTTGTATTGATTAGGCCTATCGAAGAAACAGAAGCAGAGGCTTATGTACCTATGACACCAATTAATCGTCCAAATTAATCGTTTTTGAATAAATGAAAAATGCTAGGAGCTAAAATAAAGTTAGCACCTAGCATTTTTATTTATTCCACAGGTTTTAAATGTGTTTCTCTTAAAATAACATGAGGATTACGTTCTTGAATTTGACGAATAGACCATTCGAATTCACAAAGTAAAACAGGTCCACCTTCAGGTGTTTCTACTAATGTAGAGTCCATAGAACCTTTGAAAGTGTCATAGTTAAAGTCGTCTGCTTCAATCCAACGGATAAAGCGGTAAGGTAAACGAGTCATACGGATATCTACACCATACTCATTTTTAAGACGATATTCTAATACTTCAAATTGAAGAACCCCTACAACCCCTACAATAACTTCTTCTGTTCCGGTTAAGTGAGGTCTAAAGACTTGAATAGAACCTTCTTCAGCTAGTTGTAGTATACCTTTTAAGAATTGCTTTCTCTTAAGAGCATTCACAGTAGAAATACGCATAAAGTGCTCTGGTGCAAATTGAGGAATGCCTTCAAAGTAAAGTTTAATATTATCACTACATAAAGTATCACCAATATTAAAGATACCAGGATCATGAATACCAATAATATCACCTGGATAAGCAACATCAACTGTAGCACGATCTTGCGCCAAAAATTGTTGTGGCTGTGCTAATTTTACTTTTTTGCCTTTTTGTACATGATTGACCATCATTCCTTTTTCGAATACACCGGAACAAATACGAAGAAAAGCAATACGGTCACGGTGAGCAGGGTTCATATTAGCTTGAATTTTAAAGATAAATCCTGAAAAATAAGGTTCTGTTGTAGCAATAGGGCCTAAATTACTTTGGCGAGGTTGAGGTGGTGTGGTAATATCTAGGAAAGCCTCAAGGAAAGGTTCTACACCAAAGTTTGTTAATGCACTACCAAAGAATACAGGTGTTAATTCACCATTTAAGATTTTTTCTAAATCATAATCATCTCCGGCCATATCAAGAAGTTCAATATCTTCAAGTAATTTATCATGAAGGTATTCACCTAGTAATTCTCTAAACTGAGGATCAGCTACGTCACCTGTAACAGAGTCAACAATAGCTTCACCATGTTTACCTTCATCAAAGAGTTCAATTTGTTTTTTACGACGATTATAAACACCTTTGAATTCCTTCCCACTACCAATAGGCCAATCCATTGGATAAGAACGAATACCAAGAACATTTTCAAGCTCTTCCATAAGCTCAAAAGGATCTTTACCATGAGCATCCATTTTATTAATAAAGGTAAAAATAGGAATACCACGCATTTTACAAACCTTAAAAAGTTTCTTGGTTTGCTCTTCAACACCTTTAGCAGCATCAATAACCATAACAGCACTATCTGCTGCTACTAAAGTACGATAAGTATCTTCACTAAAGTCTTGATGTCCAGGGGTATCAAGGATATTGATACAGAAATTATTATAATTAAATTGGAGTACACTGGAAGTAACAGAGATTCCTCTTTGTTTTTCAATCTCCATCCAGTCAGATACCGCATGTTTTTGGGAACGTCTAGATTTAACAGAACCTGCTTCGCGAATAGCACCTCCATAAAGAAGGAATTTTTCTGTTAAAGTAGTTTTACCAGCATCTGGGTGAGAGATGATAGCAAAGGTTCGACGTCTTTGTATTTCAGGAGTCGTATTGACGTTTTCTAATGACATATAAAACCATCCTTATTTCTCATTTTTTTAAATTATAAGTACAACATATAATTATCATGTCCAATAACCATAAAAGTCAAGTATAAATTATGCTATTTCCTTTTAAATAGACATTTTGTATAAATGATAATAAATGAGAAATAATAGAAATATTAATGCAAAAGGGAAAAAGAGGATGCTTATGTTTTTAATTATAAATGGTAAGATTTTAACGATGTCAGGTAAGACTTATGAAAAAGGTTGTATTCTTATTAAAGGGAAAAAAATTGCCCAGGTGGCAGAGCATATTGAGCCAACAGAAAATATGCAGATTATAGATGTACAAGGTGCATGGGTAATGCCTGGTATTATAGAGGCACATTGTCACTTAGGGATTACAGAAGAAAAAAAAGGTGTAGAAGGAGACGATTGTAATGAAACCACAGATCCTGTTACGCCTTATTTAAGAGCTATAGATGGGATTAATACTTTAGATGCAGCTTTTGATGAAGCAGTACGTGCAGGTATTACTTCCGCTATGATTGGGCCTGGAAGTGCCAATGTTGTAGGAGGACAATTTGTCTTTATGAAAACCAAAGGAAGAGTCATTGATGAAATGACTTTACTAGAGCCAGCAGCTATGAAAGTAGCTTTTGGAGAAAATACAAAGCGTGTTTATAGTGGTCAAAAAAAAATGCCAGTTACGCGTATGGCTATAGCAAGCCTTTTAAGAGAAGCATTGTTTATAGCAGCTCAGTATAAAAAAAAGAAAGAAAAAGCCCTACAAAATGGAGAAGTTTTTGAAGAGGATTTTAAGTTAGAATCTTGGCTTCCAGTGTTAGAAAAAAAAATACCGTTAAAAGCTCATGTGCATCGCACAGATGATATTTTAACGGCAGTACGTATTGCCAAAGAATATGGTTTAAAAATGACCTTAGACCATTGCAGTGAAGGCTATTTGATACCAGAAGAAATTAAAAGCTTTGGCTTTCCAGTTATTTTAGGTCCAGCATTAGCTTCAAGAAATAAAATTGAAGTTCAAAATGTAAGTTTTAAAACACCAGGCATTTTACACAAGGCTGGTATTAAAATAGCCATTACAACAGACCATCCGGTTACACCTATTCAGTATTTGGCTAAGTGTGCTGGTTTTGCAGCCAGAGATGGCTTAGGTGTAGAAGAAGGTTTAAAAGCCATTACGATTAATGCAGCGGAAATTTGTGGTGTTGCAAATCGGGTAGGAAGTTTGGAAGTTGGTAAAGATGCAGATATTGCTATTTTTAGCGATAATCCCATGCAAACCCTAACTCATACGCTTTACACGTTTATTAATGGCGAAATGGCTTATAGTCATGAGCATGTGCACACTAAGAAAGAAGTCTATTAAGTACGTTTATGAAAGTCAGTATGACATTTAGGGCAAGTAATACAAATATTACCCTTTCCTTTAGGAACTCTTAAGTTTTGTTTACACTTTGGGCATTTAAAAAAGCGATGTGTTTTACGTTCTTTTAGATGTTTGAGTTTTAAGTTTACACGTTTTTGGATAGGTGTATAAAAACGTATAAACTTAAAGAGTTCTTGCTGACGTTTGTATTTGTTTTTAGAAAAAATTCTAAAATAACATAGAACTAAAGGAATAAGAGGTAAAAGTCTTAGAAGCGGTGAGTGAAAAGGCAGTGTACACACCATTAAAATGAGGCAGAGTACCAGTAGCGCTAAAGAGAGCTGGTCACCACCATATCTACCCTGCATCCATTTAGTAAAGCGTTCCTTAAAATGTTCCATGAATAAAGCCTCCTTCAAAATCATTTTCATAAACAGATTATATGAAAGAGTCATAAAGAAATGATATAGAAATTCGGATGAGAGAGGTAGATATGACGTTCTAAAATAGGATATAATAGAAAATCATGAGATGAAATTCAAGGGTAAGAGAGGAACTTATAGATGAAACTTAATACAATTAATATTGCTCATGGATGGCTATGCCAGTATCTTAAGCCAGGAGATTTATGTATAGATGCCACAGCAGGGAGAGGATATGATACTGCTTTTTTATGTGAGCTAGTAGGTAATACAGGTAGGGTATTAGCTTTTGATATTCAAGAAGAAGCTGTAAATAGTACAAAGCTTCTTTTAAAAGAAAAAGGATTAGAAGCAGAAGTATACCTCGAAAGTCATACGAATATGGAGCACTATGTGAAGCCAGAGACTGTAGATGGCATTGTGTTTAACTTTGGCTATTTGCCAGGAGGGGATCATAGTATGAGTACTAAGGCTGATACGAGTAAGCTGGCTATTGAAAAAGGACTTCTATTACTCAAACGTCATGGTGTAATGAGTCTATGTATTTATCATGGTGGAGATACAGGGTTTGAGGAAAAAGAAGTCTTAATGGCCTATTTAAAGGAACTGGATGCAAAAGCTTATACGGTAGCTGTATGTGAACTGTATAATAAACCTAATCATCCGCCATTAGCTGTACTTATTCAGAAACACTAAAGGAAAAGAACAAATAGGCGTACTTACTAATACCGTAAAATAAACCCATAGGATAGTGGAAGAAAGGTGTAAAAGATGAGAGACATAACAAACCAAAAAGGAAAGATTTTTAGACACTTCAAAGGAGACTTATACTTATTTGTGGACTTAGTTAAACATTCAGAAACAGCAGAAACGCTAGTGCTTTATAAAGCATTATATGGAGACTGTGGTTTATTTGTAAGACCTTATCAGATGTTTTGTGAAGAAGTTCCTAAAGACCGAGTTAATCCCACAGGACAAACTTATCGTTTTGAATGCTATGAGGTATCTAGTGTAAAAGTTAAAAGTGAATTATAAATAAGGAGTAGCTATAGTAGTCTTTGGTGACTAATGATAGCTGCTCCTTGTTTGTTATTTAGTGTATTTGATAACTATTTTGGTATAATTTACTATATTTTGTTAAAAGCTAGAAGCTTTACATAGAAGTCAAAAAGTTAAAAGTGTCAAGAGAAAAACAAGAAATAAATAATAAAAAATTTCTTAGCCATATTTTTAAAAAAGAAATCGAATAAAGGCTCATAAACTCGGCACTAAACCTGTCAATACCCAAAATTTACTCCCATTTTAGGACAGGGTATACAATAGACAAAGACTATTAAAGATGATATATTTTTAAAAGTTAGATAGACTTATGCGATAGGTCGTAACAAGCTTTTACTAGAAAATCATAGCATAAGGTAGGGTTGAATATGAAAGTAATAAAAAGAGACGGTTTAGCGGTAGATTTTGATGAAAGTAAAATCTATCATGCTATTATAAAAGCCATGACTTATGGAAGTGGTATTGTAGAAGAGGACATAGCAAGGAAAATTGCAATAGAGATAAAGAGTATAGTTTCAAAATTGCCAACTTCTCCTACGATATTTCAAATAGAAACATATGTGTACTTAAAGCTTATAGAAAATGGGCATGAACTTACTGCAAAAGCTTATGAAGGCTATCGTGCTATTCAAGCTTTTAAACGAGAAACTAATACAACTGATCAGAGCATATTAGGTCTTATTGAAATGACTAATGAAGAAGTAATGAATGAAAATTCTAATAAAAATGCAATGATGGCTGCTACACAAAGAGATTTGATTGCAGGGGAAGTATCAAAAGATATTGCTAGACGTAAAAAACTTCCTGCACGTATTGTACAAGCTCATGATGAAGGCGTACTTCATTTTCATGATATGGATTATTTTATGCAATCTATCTTTAACTGCTGTTTAATTAATATAAAAGATATGTTAGATCATGGAACAGTTATCAATGGACGTATGATTGAATCACCTAAAAGTTTTCAAGTAGCTTGTACAGTCATGACTCAGATTATTGCTCAAGTGGCAAGCAGTCAATACGGCGGGCAATCTGTAGATATTAGGCATTTAGGACGTTATTTAAGAAGAAGCTATGAAAAGTATCAAAATTTATTACAGGACATAGTGATAGATGATAACGAACGTCAGATTGCGATTGATAAGCTTTTGCGTAAAGAATTAGAATCTGGTGTACAAACTATTCAATATCAAATTAACACGCTAATGACGACAAATGGTCAAAGTCCATTTGTAACATTGTTTTTAAACATACAAGAAGAGGATGAATATGCCAAGGAAGTGGCAATGATTGTAGAAGAAATCCTTAAACAACGTTTAGAAGGTATTAAAAATGAAAAGGGTATCTATACAACGCCAACTTTCCCTAAACTGATTTATGTGCTTCATGAGCATAATTGTTTAGAAGGGGGCAAATATGATTATGTGACAAATCTGGCAGCAGCATGTAGTGCCAAACGTTTATATCCTGACTACATCTCAGCAAAGGAAATGAAGAAAATTTATGAAGGCAATGTATTCTCATGTATGGGATGTCGTTCTTTCTTGTCTCCTTGGAAAGATGAAGAAGGTAACTATAAGTTTGAAGGACGTTTTAATCAAGGGGTTGTAAGTTTGAACTTACCTCAAATAGGAATTGTCGCAGCTGGCGATGAAACTGTTTTTTGGAAGCTCCTAGACAATCGTTTAAAACTTTGTTTTGAAGCACTTATGTGTCGACATGAAGCTTTAAAAGGGACTTTATCTGATGAGTCACCTATTCACTGGCAACATGGTGCTATTGCAAGATTAGAAAAAGGTCAAGTTATTGATCCACTCTTAATGGATGGCTATTCAACGATTTCATTAGGCTATATCGGACTTTATGAAGTGACTCTATTGATGACAGGGGTTTCACACACACAGCCTGAAGGTGAAGCTTTTGCTTTAAAAGTAATGCACAAGCTAAGAGAAGCTACAGATAGATGGAAAGCTGAAACAGGACTTGGGTTTGGTTTATATGGTAGTCCAGCAGAATCTTTATGTTATCGTTTTGCAAAAATAGATTATCAAAAATTTGGTGCAATTAAAGATGTTACAGATAAAGGTTATTACACTAATAGTTATCATGTAGATGTAAGAGAAGAAATAGATGCATTTAGCAAACTTAAGTTTGAAAGTCAATTTCAACCCATATCTACTGGGGGATGTATTTCCTATATTGAAATGCCGCCAATGGGGCATAATTTAGAAGCGATTAAACAAATTATTCATTATATTTATCATAACATTCAATATGCAGAGTTTAATACGAAATCAGATTGCTGTCACGAGTGTCTTTATGAAGGGGAAATGATTGTGACAGATGCATTAGAGTGGGAATGTCCACAATGTCATAATAAAGATCAAAGTAAGATGAATGTTATTAGACGTACCTGTGGTTACTTAGGAGGTAATTATTGGAATAAGGGTAAGACACAAGAAATTAAAAATCGAGTATTGCATTTATAAATGAGGAAAGAAGGCGTTATAAAAATGTACTATGCACAAATGAGAAAATTTGATGTGGCCAATGGAGTTGGTATTCGAGCTACACTTTTTGTATCTGGATGTCATCATCAATGTAAAGGATGTTTTAATGAGGCCTATCAGGATTTTCACTATGGCAATGCATGGGATGAAAAAGCAGAAGCCACTTTTATGAACTATTTAAATGATCCTAATGTACATGGAGTTACTATTCTTGGTGGAGAACCAATGGACCAAATAGAAGACGATGACCTTTTAAGCTTAATTAAGCGTATTAAGAAGGAAACGATGCATTCTATTTGGATTTACTCTGGTTATACTTATGAGGCCATCCTATCGCATACGAAGCGTTTAGAGCTTTTAAAGTGGTGTGATGTACTTGTAGATGGTCCTTATATAGAGGCACGTAAAGACCTAATGCTTAGATTTAGAGGAAGTAGCAATCAGCGTATTATAGATATAAAGGCCTCACTTGCCTCAGGAAAAGTGGTACCATATGAATTACCTCACTCATGATTCAAATTGCGATAAAAAGACCACAGCTTTCGTAATAGCCTGTATAAATTTTAAAAAGATAAAATGAAGGAGCAGAAATATGAATGAACAATTAATTTATTTTGCAAAGGTAAGGGATAATGCTATTATTCCATCAAAAAGATTAGAAGATGGGGCATTTGATATTTATGCTTGTTTTGAAGAAGATTATAAGGTGATTCAGCCTCATGAAACATTACTTATTTCCACAGGATTAGCATCAGCTTTTTCTACTGATTACGTAGCTATTTTAAAAGAAAGAGGTTCTACAGGAACCAAAGGTATGGGACAAAGAGCAGGTGTAGTAGATTCAGGATATCGAGGAGAATGGTTCGTTCCTGTTACTAATCATAATAATAAGCCACTTGTCATTATGAAAGAGAGTTATAAAGATCAAGAAAGTTTTAAAGATGCTATTATTTATCCTTATGAAAAAGCAATTAGCCAATGTATCATGGTACGTGTACCTCAGCTTTCTATTACAGAAATTGGCTATGAAGACTTATTAAAGTTTGAATCAGAAAGAGGAGTAGGTCGATTAGGTTCTTCTGGAAAATAATAAAGCATAAGTATAGAGCAAAAAGAATATAGAGAGAAAATGGGGAGGCATAGACATGCAAGTAGTAAAGAGAGATGGGACAATTGTTACATTTGATGAAAGAAAAATCTATGAAGCCATTATCAAAGCAATGAAATATGGTAGTGGTATTGTAGATGAGGGAATGGCAGAGAAAATCGCTAATGAAATCAAAGGAATTTTTGAAAAGTCTAATAGTAAACCGACTATTTTCCAAATAGAAACCTATGTTTATTTAAAGTTAATTGAAAATGGTCATGAATTAACGGCAAAAGCATATGAAGGGTATCGTTCTATACAAGCTTTTAAACGAGAAACAAATACAACAGATCATAGTATTTTAAGTCTTATTGAATTAAGCAATGAAGAAGTCATGAGAGAAAACTCTAATAAAAATGCAATGATGGCCTCCACACAAAGGGACTTAATCGCAGGAGAAGTGTCCAAAGATATTTCAAGAAGAAAAAAACTTCCAACACGTATAGTGCAGGCTCATGATGAAGGCATTCTACATTTCCATGATATGGATTATTTTATGCAATCTATTTTTAACTGTTGTTTAATTAATATAGGGGATATGCTAGATCATGGAACAGTTATTAATAAGCGTATGATTGAATCTCCAAAAAGTTTTCAAGTTGCTTGTACGGTTATGACTCAAATTATTGCACAAGTAGCCAGCAATCAGTATGGTGGACAATCTGTAGATATTAGACATTTAGGTAAGTACTTGAGAAAAAGTAAAGAGAAGTATATAAGGTTAGTGGCTAATAGTTTAGACGATGAAAAAGCACGAGAAGAGCTTGTAAAAGTTCTCCTTCAGAAAGAACTAGAAGCAGGAGTGCAAACTATTCAATATCAAATTAATACATTAATGACAACAAATGGCCAAAGCCCATTTGTAACTTTATTTTTAAATATAGAAGAAGACGATGAATATGTAGAAGAAGTATCTGAGATTGTCAAAGAAATTCTTAAGCAACGTTTACAAGGTATTAAAAATGAAAAAGGAGTCTTTACGACACCTGCTTTTCCAAAGTTAATCTATGTGCTTCATGAGCATAATCACTTAGCAGGAGGACCATATGATGAGGTAACTGAATTAGCTGTTAAGTGTAGCGCTAAGCGCCTTTATCCAGATTACATATCTGCTAAAGAAATGAGGAAAATTTATGAAGGTAATGTATTCTCGTGTATGGGATGCCGTTCATTTTTATCACCTTGGAAAGATGAAAATGGGAAATATCAGTTTGAAGGACGCTTTAATCAAGGGGTTGTTAGCTTAAATCTTCCTCAAATTGGAATAGTAGCAGAAAAAGATAAAGAACGTTTCTGGGAGTTATTAGATAATCGTTTAAACTTATGTTTTGAAGCTTTAATGTGTCGTCATGAAGCTTTAAAAGGGACACTATCAGATGAGTCACCTGTTCATTGGCAACATGGGGCTATTGCAAGATTAGCTCAAGGTGAAGTTATTGATCCTTTACTCATGAATGGCTATTCCACTATATCTTTGGGTTACATAGGACTTTATGAAGTAACTAAATTGATGACGGGTGTTTCACATACACAGCCAGAAGGTGAAGCTTTTGCCCTAGAAGTGATGCATAAGTTAAGAGAAGCTACAGATAGATGGAAAGATGAAACAGGACTTGGTTTTGGTTTGTATGGTAGCCCGGCAGAATCTTTATGTTATCGTTTTGCTAAGATAGACCGTGCTAAATTTGGAGAAATTGAGGATGTAACAGACAAAGGCTATTATACTAATAGTTATCATGTGGATGTAAGAGAAGAAATAGATGCTTTTAGTAAGCTTAAATTTGAAAGTAAGTTTCAACCTATTTCTACTGGAGGATGTATTTCTTATATTGAAATTCCTAACATGAGTCATAACTTAGAGGCCTTAAGACAGATGATTCCTTTTATTTATGATAATATTCAATATGCGGAGTTCAATACGAAATCTGATTACTGTCACATTTGTGGTTATGAAGGTGAAATCACTATTAATGATGATTTAGAATGGGAATGTCCTAACTGTCATAATAAAGATCAAAATCGTATGAATGTTATTAGACGTACTTGTGGTTACTTAGGAGATAATTTCTGGAATAAAGGAAAAACACAAGAAATTAAAAGTCGTGTATTGCACTTATAGATCTATTAAAAAAAGAAGACCTGAAAAAGGTCTTCTTTTTTTGGTTATTATTAAGGGGCTTGTCTAACAAATGGATAACTTGTTCTATAAAGTCTACAGAGTGAATATAAACATATTAAGCGTAAGTTTTTAGAGGGGGCTTAATATGAGTAATAATATTGATGTATGTGTAAGCTTTGATACGACAGGTTCTATGTATCCATGCTTAACACAAGTAAGGCGATACATAGGAGAAATGGTAGGGCAGCTTTTTAAAGATATTCCTGACCTAAGAATAGCGATCATAGCTCATGGAGATTATTGTGATGAAGGTAGTCCTTATACGATTCAAATGTTGGATTTTTCTAGGGATGAAGAGGAAATAAAGAACTTTGTAACACAAGTAGAACCTACTTATGGAGGAGATTCACCAGAATGCTATGAGCTTGTACTACATGAAGCACGTATATCACTAAGTTGGGAATCAGGAAGAGGAAAAGCACTTGTTATTATTGGTGATGATGTACCACATGGACCAAATGAAAAGCAAAATAAGCAAAAGATTAATTGGAGAAATGAATTAGGACTGCTTTTAGAAGCAGGTATACATGTTTATGGTGTTCATGCAATGCCAGGAATTCGTAAACATTCAAGAGTCTTTTATGAAGAAATAGCACATCAAACAGGAGGCTTTTATTTGACTTTAGATCAGTTTGCTAATGTGGGCTCACTTCTTATGGCTATTTGCTATAAACAAGAAGGAGAAGAGCAATTAAAGCTTTTTAAAGAGCAGCTTAAAGAACAAGGCAAACTCAATTATAATCTAAAAAGTTGTATTTCTAAATTGCAAAATGAGACATTAAGTGATTATCAGAGTGATGATGCCCTTATTCCTGTTCCAGAAGGGCGTTTTCAAGAGCTTTTTGTCGATAAAGAAATGAGTATTAAGGCATTTATCTTAGAACAAGGTGCTAGCTTTAAGGTGGGAAGAGGATTTTATGAATTAACAAAGAGCGAAAAAGTAGGTAGACAAAAAGAAATCTTATTAGTAGAAAGAGAAACAGGAAAAATGTTTAATGGCTCACAGGTGAGAGATATCTTAGGATTAAGTAGTCAGATTAAAGAAAAGGGACATAATGAAACGCTAAAAGCGGTGCATTTAGACAGATATAAAGTGTTTATCCAATCGACTTCATATAATAGAAAATTAATGGCCAATACCTCTTTACTTTATGAAGTAGAAGATTGGGATAAGGTGGAGGAGGTAAGTCTATGAAACCATTTCCATTTCAAATAACCTATAGAGGAAAGGCCACTCTTCCTTTTTCGAATCAAAATAAAAGAGACTGTTATTTTTATGAAATCAACAATAAGAAACAACTACCCGTAGCTATTCATCATCATATTCTTATAATAGATTGTGAAATGCATCAAGAGCTAGAGAAAGAGCAGTTAAAAAATTGCTTAAAAAAGACATTAGCTTCATTATGCAAGCTAGGTAAACATTACGTATCCCTTCTCGCTTATAAAAAGCAAGAAGGGCTAGTACGTGTTTTAAGTAGTGTAAAGTGTGACCGGGCGTCTTATAAAATGGCAGAAGTTGAACGTTTAATAGCAGAAACCATAGAACATATTGGCCAAGGGCCACTTTCTCAATCTTTAAAAATAGCATTAGAAATGGCTGAAAGATTAAAAGATCATTGTGATGGACAACATATCACTTTATTCACAGATGGTTTCTTTGATTTTTCTGCATGGGAAGAGCAAGAAGCACAAGTTTGCATGCAGCTGGGGCAATGCTGCTATGAGGAACAGATTACATTAAATATAATGGCATTAGGGACTTATTATGATAGTCATTTCTTAAAATCACTTATTGAAGGTCATACTTGTAGTGAATTGGTACATGTGGATCAAATAACAGATTATGAAGGAACCATGACTGCACTCATTACAAAAGTAGAAGCTATTTCTAAAAATACCGTTGTTATTCAGAATGAAAATGCTTTTTTATGCGAGAGGCATCATTACTATGCAAACAAAGGAAGAATAGAAGGTTTAAATGATAAAAAGTCAAGTCTTTTAGTGACCTATGATGCTCCCTTAGAGCTAGATTCCCAAAAGGTTAAAATAAAGAAAGAAGAGAATTTAAATGAAGTGGTCCCCTGTTATCTCTATCACTGGAGTGCCTATTTGCTTAAAAATGGGGATATTGAAGCAGCAGAAGAGGCTGTTGCTGAGACAAAAGATTTAGCAGTATACAAAAAGATATGTAATGTTTATACACCTAGAGAGAAGGGAACATTGTATAAACAATTGATTCAGTTAGCAGAAGAACCTAAGAAACGCTATAGGGAAGGTAAGACAATTATAGATAGGGAAATCTTAAAAAGAGAAGAACCATTATGCTTATTAGAGGTGCTGTATATTATTTTGAAGGATGAGAGTTCAAGATTATTTTGGGACTACAGTTACCCCTATGAACGCATAGGTCCTGTTTATCAAAGTGAAGAGATCGAGTATGCTTTTATAAAGCCAACTTTAGGGTACGGAGAAATAGATAAAATTTGTATTGGCAGTAAAAAGCTTAATATGGGGGTACAAGTAAGAGTAAGAGGTCAAGTAGAAGAACTTAAAACGCATTTAAAATTAGATACGGCAGTATATAGAGAATACAATTTAATGGTTAATGGTAATTTAAATACCAGGTATCTTATAGCAGAGCTATCTAAAAAAGTAAGAGCACAATTAAGAAAACAGGGTGTTATAAAAGTGGTCAGTAAACAAGGTGAGAAGACATTGTATAGACTTCAACTAGAGAAGCTAAAGGTAGTCAATAACAGACTTATAAAATCTATCACAGCCGAACAGTTAGTAAAATATATTTATGACTTAGAAGTGCTAAAGCTTAAGGAAAATGTAATCAAGAAATATTTGAAAAACCATTTAAAGAATATGAAATCAGTTAACAAAAAGAAAGTTAAACTTTATGAACGTTTTCATATGAGTGAGCAAGGCATATTCGAAATGAAACAAGATGAAATAAATCATACTTTGCCCATATATACTTATAAAGCTGAAGTAGTAGAATGGAAGATTGAAAAGTTTCCTAAAAAAAAGTTAGAAGATGAGTTAATAAAGGATTATCAGTTAGATGCTTTAAAACCTACTTCAAAACAGATTAAGCAACTTCAAGAACAATTAATTGAAGTAAAGAAAGAAAGACAAACGCTAGACTATAAAGTGCAAATGATAAGGATCGGAAGTGTACTAATGGATAAACCTATTTTTAAATGGGAATATGTTGGGGAAAGACCAAAAAAGAAATCTGTGCCACTTACTAAAGGAAATGCTGTAGTAGGAGGGAAAATGAATGTTTCAACAGTGCAAATTGAAGGTTTAGTCGTTAAACAAGAAAGATATACATTAATGGTTACTCACCAATAAAAAGCTAAACAGTATTTTTTGTTAATAATGAATGAAAAATGAAATAAAATAAAAAAGAAAATTGTTGACTATTATAATTAAAAAAGAGTAGAACATACGTTCGATATCATGTATAATAAAGACAAATTAAATGAGATATACTAAATGGAGGGGATCAAATGAAAGCAGGAGAAACAATGTGTTACTATCGTGCACGAGGTGGAGAAAAGAGTGTTTATGTAACTATGTTATATGATAAAAACCAACTAAGAGGAAGTATCATTCAAAACTATATCCCACAGACAATAAAAGGAAATAATTCCTTGAAAAAGAATTATTTATCTGCATAGTTAATAACCTTTAATGGTGAGAAAAGTTAGCAAGATAAAGGAGACAACAGATGGAAAAATGTGCTTATACCATAGGCTATGCACATCATACCCAGGAAAGCTTTTTAGCCTTACTCAAAAGGTATCAAATTAATTGTGTAATTGATGTAAGAACTATGGCTTATTCTAAGTTTCACCCGCAATTTAATAAAGAGCCAATTAAGTATTTTTTTAACAAACAGGGCATTTTATATCGTCAAATGCAAGAAGCATTTGGTATTATTAGGCCAGACAGTTTGCTTTTGAATGAAGCGGGCTATTTAGATTTTGTAAAGATAGCAGATCTTCCTGTTTTTAAAGAAGGAATTGAAACCATTATAAGAGGGATTGAAGCAGGCTATCATATTGCTTTTATGTGTGCAGAAAAAGCACCTGGTGATTGTCATAGAAGTACCTTGGTAGGAAGAGCTTTGAGAGATAGAGGATATGATATCTATCATATTTTATATGATGGGCACTTACAAACACAAAGTGATTTAGAAGAAGCGTTATTAGAAAGACACTTTCCAGAGCAACCTCAATTAGATTTATTTAATAAACCTCATAAAAGGCAGCTCATTAATAAAGCATACGAATTACAAAGCAATCAAATTGTAGAAGTTAATTCAAAGCGTGTATTAAAAGAAGCATATGCTTCACCAAAAAAGAAGTAAAACAAACGTATTATCAGTACTTAGTATCATAGTATAAGCTAATAATTAGAATAAATAAAAGGGTAACCAATATGGCTACCCTTTTATTTATTCTAATTATTTTAAAGTTATTTAAGAATTGCTGTAGCAAAATCTTTACCATAATTAAAGGCTTCCTGTAAGTTTGCTTCACTTGGTTTGAAAACAGAACCTAGAGGTTGTAATGGCATTTTACATTTAAGCTGTTTGAAGCGTTGTGCTATATGAGATAGTGCTTCACCACTCCAACCATAAGAACCAAATACACCAACAGTTAAGTGTCTATGAACTACTGGATTAAGGGAAGTAAGAACATTCCAAATAGGAGGAAGTGCATCTGCTAAAATAGTTGGAGAACCTAAAAGCAGCCCTTGTGCTGTTTCAATATGAGACATCGTGTCAGTGAGACTATCTGTTTCTAAGTTAAGAAGAACTACTTCTCCAGTATAATCGCTGGCTTTAATACCTTCGCATATAGTTTCAGCCATTTCCTTTGTGTAACCATATGCAGATACATAGGCTACAACAATTTTTGGTGAAACGTCTTTTGGAGTACTCCAAGTTTTATAAAGCTCTATATACTTTTGCATGTTGGTTTCATCTAGAATCATACCATGTCCAGGACAGATAAATTTAATAGAAAGGTCTTTAATTTTATCTAGGGCATTTAATACAAAAGGTTTAAACGGTCCCATAATCATATCATAATAATATTTATAGGCAGACTCATAATCAGCTTCATGATTAGCCTCTAAAGCAGATTTAAAAATACGTTCATCCGAATAATGTGCACCAAAAGAATCACAAGTGATTAAAAGTCCATCTTCTTCTACATAAGAGTACATTGTATCAGGCCAATGAAGTTGAGGAACACTTATAAAACGAATTGTTTTATTACCTAAAGAAAGTGTATCTCCATCTCTAACAACAAGGCTTTTAAATGGTGCATTAATGATTTCACTTATAAATTTAATAGCTAAAAGGCTACCCACAACAGTAGCATTTGGTGTATGAGGAAGCAATTTGGCAACACTACCAGCATGATCAGGTTCTGTGTGATCTACAATAATATATTTAATATCTTCTAAGGCTACTATTTTTTTCAGTTTTTCAAGATATCCATCAAAACATTTATCTTTAACAGTTTCAAATAGAGCGATGCCATCGCTACCTTTTAAAAGATACGAGTTATAAGTAGTACCAAATTTAGTTTCCATAACAATATCAAAAGTACGTAGGGTTGGATCAAGCGCCCCTAGCCAATAAAAATCCGGTGTAACGTTTAATATATCGGACATGTAAACAACTCCTCTAATAACTAATATACTATGTGTATTAGTTTAAAATAATTTTATTTAATAATAATTATTATAGAATAAATGCATAAGTTGTCAAGAAAATCACACAAAATGGATTGTACTAAAAAAAATACTGGAAAATCTGAGAAAAATGTATATAATGGACTGTAGATAATAACTATTATTAAATGTAATAAGACTAATGAAAAGGTAGATTTTCACAAGTCTTAGAAAAAAATACCGAATTAGTTTATAAGCATACATTATACAAAGAAAGAAGGTCATTTTATGGCAAAAAAACTAATGACAATAGATGGGAATACAGCAGCAGCACATGTTGCTTATGCCTTTACAGATGTAGCGGCTATTTATCCAATTACGCCTTCATCTACTATGGCAGAAGTAGTAGATGACTGGGCAGCACAAAATAGAAAGAATATTTTTGGACAAAAAGTTAGGGTTGTAGAGATGCAATCAGAAGCTGGAGCAGCAGGAACTTTCCATGGTTCATTACAAGCTGGTGCTTTAACAACTACTTTTACAGCTTCACAAGGACTTCTTTTAATGATTCCAAATATGTATAAAGTAGCAGGAGAACTTTTACCAGGAGTATTTCATGTAAGTGCTCGTGCTCTTGCTGCACAGGCTTTATCTATCTTTGGGGATCATCAAGATGTTATGGCAGCTAGACAAAGTGGTTGTGTAATGCTTGCTTCAGGTTCTGTACAAGAAGTAGCAGACCTTGCGCCAGTAGCACATCTCGCTGCTATTAAAGGAAGACTTCCTTTTGTTCATTTCTTTGATGGTTTCAGAACATCTCATGAAATTCAAAAAGTAGAAGTATTAGAATATAGTGACTATGCAGCACTATTAGATCAAGAAGCTTTAGCTGAGTTTAGAGCAAGAGCACTTTCACCAAATCATCCAGTAACAAGAGGAACAGCTCAAAATCCTGATATTTATTTCCAAACAAGAGAAGCTTCAAATAAATTCTATAATAATATTGTTCCAATTGTAGAAGAATATATGCAAAAAATGAATAGTCTTACAGGTAGAAACTACGGACTATTTAACTATTATGGTGCAGAAGATGCAGAGTACGTGGTAGTTGCAATTGGATCTGTAACAGAAACAATTGAAGAAACTATTGATGCGCTTAATGCACAAGGTGAAAAATATGGATTAGTAAAAGTACATTTATTCCGTCCATTCTCAGAAAAGCATTTCTTAGCAGCAATGCCAAGCACAGTAAAAAAAGTATGTGTGCTTGATCGTACAAAAGAACCAGGTTCAATTGGTGAGCCACTTTACTTAGATGTACGTTCTGCTTTCTATAATATAGCTAATGCGCCAGAGATTATTGGAGGACGTTATGGACTTGGTTCAAAAGACGTTACACCAACTGATATCAAAGCTGTATATGAACATTTAAAATCTACTGATGCAAAGAATAACTTCACAGTAGGTATTAATGATGATGTTACATTTACTTCTATTCCAGTTAATGATGAACTTAAGATTTCAACAGGAGGTACAGTAAGATGTAAATTCTGGGGGCTTGGATCAGATGGTACTGTGGGTGCGAATAAGCAAGCTGTTAAGATTATTGGTGAACATACTAATAAATATGTACAAGCTTATTTTGCATATGATTCAAAAAAATCTGGTGGAATTACCATGTCACACTTAAGATTTGGTAATGAACCAATTCGTTCAACTTATTTAATTGACGAAGCAGATTACATTGCATGTTCACAACAAGCTTATGTTAATGAATATGATCTCTTAAAAGGACTTAAAAAAGGTGGTAACTTCGTACTTAACTGTCTTTGGTCAAAAGAAGAATTAGAAGAAAAATTACCAGCAAAAATGAAACGTTTCATTGCTGAAAATAATATTAATTTCTATACAATTGATGCAGTAGGAATAGCAGCAAGTATAGGGCTTGGTAAACGTGTTAATATGATCATGCAAGCAGCTTTCTTTAAACTTGCTAATATTATTTCAGAAGAAGATGCTATTTCTTATCTTAAAAAATCTATAGAAAAAACATATGGTAAAAAAGGACAAGATGTTGTAGAAATGAATTATAAGGCTGTAGAAGCAGGTTTCACATCACTTGTTAAAATCGATGTACCAGCAGCATGGGCAAATGCTGAAGATAAAGAAGTAGTAGCAGATAATAAGCCTGACTTTATTAAAAATATTGTAGAGCCTATTAATCGTCAAGAAGGTGATTATCTTCCAGTAAGTGCCTTTAATGGTTATGAAGATGGAACCTTCCCAGCAGGTACTGCAGCTTATGAAAAACGTGGTGTAGGAATCGATGTACCAGAGTGGAATCTAGATACATGTATTCAATGTAATCAATGTAGCTTTGTATGTCCACATGCATGTATTCGTCCAGTACTTGTATCAGAAGATGAAATGAAAAATGCACCAGAAGGATTTGAAGCTAAAAAGGCAGTTGGTAAAGGATTTGAAGGTCTTTCATTTAGAATACAAGTAAGTACTATGGACTGTACAGGTTGTGGTAACTGTGTAGATATCTGTCCTACAAAAGTTAAATCTCTTGTTATGAAACCACTTGCAACACAAGTAGAAAAAGAAATTCCAAATTGGGAATTTGCTGCTTCAGATAAAGTTGCTTATAAAGGTGATCTTGTAAAAGGTACAACAGTAAAAGATAGTCAATTTAAAACACCACTCATGGAGTTCTCAGGGGCTTGTGCTGGTTGTGGTGAAACACCTTATATGAAACTTTTAACACAACTTTTTGGTGATCGTATGATGATTTCTAATGCAACAGGTTGTTCATCTATTTGGGGTGGTTCTGCACCTAGCACACCTTATACAACAAATCATGAAGGAAAAGGACCAGCTTGGGCAAACTCACTCTTTGAAGATAATGCAGAATATGGACTTGGTATGATGCTTGCTGTTAACCAAATGAGAGATCGTATTGCAGAGTGCTTAAGAGAAATCGCTGCACTTCCAATTGATGAAAAAGCAAAAGAAAGCATTAATAACTGGTTAGAAAACAAAGAAAATGGTGAGCTTTCAAAAGTATATAGTAAAGAAATAGAAGCTATTCTTGATAACCATGTGATTACATTAGAAGATGCAAAAGAAGCGCTTAAACAAGTAGAAGAAAGAAGAGATTATCTTGTAAAACGTTCACAATGGATCATCGGTGGTGATGGATGGGCTTATGATATTGGTTATGGTGGCCTTGATCATGTTCTTGCATCAGGTGAAAATATTAATGTTTTAGTATTTGATACAGAGATTTACTCAAATACAGGTGGTCAATCTTCTAAATCTACACCAATGGCAGCTATGGCTAAATTTGCGGCATCAGGTAAACGTACACGTAAAAAAGACCTTGGTCGTATGATGATGGCTTATGGTAATGTCTATGTAGCACAAGTAGCTATGGGAGCAGATAAAAATCAATTAGTTAAAGCTATGCTTGAAGCTGAAGCTTATGAAGGACCATCTATCATTATTGCTTACTCAACATGTATTAGCCATGGCTTAAAATGTGGTATGGGTAAATCTATTTCACATATGGGAGATGCTGTTAAAGCAGGTTACTGGCACTTATATCGCTACAATCCAGTTCTTGAAGAACAAGGTAAAAATCCATTTATTTTAGACTCAAAAGAACCAACAGAAAGCTTTAGAGATTTTATTATGGGGCAAGTACGTTATTCAGCTATTATGAAACAATATCCAGAACAAGCAGAAGCAATGTTTGAGATGGCAGAAAAACAAGCTAACGATCGTTTAACTAATTATAAACGTCTTGCAGCTCAAGAATTTTAATAGAAAATAATAACTAACAAAAGGTACCAATAGCAAAGAGAAGCTATTGGTGCCTTTTTGATTTGATTAGTCTTTAAATTAACAGATTTAATTGATAATTAATAATAATATTTTATATTTGACAAAAATACCTAATCCATTACTGAAAATAGAAAAGGTATTGAATTTAAATATATGTCTAGAACTAGAGTTATATTATAAAGTATGTTATAATCAATAAATAAACAAATGGGAAGAGATAAAGTAAAGCTACTTAAAAGAAGTAGATGAAAAAGGATCTAAAGAAAAACTCATATTTTTATAAAAATAGGATATTCTATTAAAATGACACTGGCAATTTACAGTGTCATTTTAATGTCCCACTTTATCTTAGAAATAGACAACTAAAAGTAGAGGTAATGACATGGCACAATTAGACAGTGAACAACTTAAGAAAGCATTTCATCAAGAGATGATTGCACTTTACAAGCGTATGACGAAAGAACTGAAATATAAGTCACCTCGTTTGATGGACCTTATTAATAAATATGGTGGTTATGAAGCAGCAGTTAAATATATTACGACTGAAAATAATGTACAGGATTTTGCAGTGCTTTGGGAAAATGAGAGATTAGATTTAAGTGTAGAAGCGCTTATTACCAATAGCCGTTATCGTCAGCTGTTTATAGAAGAGATCGTTAAATACTGTGATAGAAAGTTGGAAGAATACAGCTATGCACCTAATAAAATCGAAGAAGTAGAAGAAGAGCCTATAACATTTTATGAAGAAGCTCCTTTATTTAGTAAAAATGAAGAGTTAACAGGTCTATTACAAGATAATAAAGAAGAGAAGATAGAAGAGGATGCAAAACCACCTTATATGCTTTATTCAGAGGGTATGGCGATTACACAGGCTATGTGGGAAGATGTTCTACAAAATAGTCAGTTAGTTTCTCAAAAAAATCTAGATTTATTGCTTAGAATTTACCTAATGGGAGATGGTGTGACACCAGAGGATCTTTCAAAAGAGGAAGGATATTTAGTAACTTATCCATATAATGAAGTTGTAACTGCTATGGCTAAGCGTATTAAAGCTTATTTAAAGATAGAAGTGCCAACAAGTATAGATAGTAAACCTTTATGGTGGCATATCTTATTTATAGGTGGTGTGAAGGATAATAGCTGCTTTGAATGGAGTTTGAGAAGAAATTTAAGAGAAGCTATCAAAAAACTGGTACAGGAAGAAAAACTCCAAGTAGAGCATATAACAGTGCATACGCATAAAAATTTACTAGGTCTAGAAGAAAAAGCATTAAAAGAGCCGGAAGAAACACAAGCAGTAGAAAAAGATGATGACTTATCAGATTTTGACCGTTTATTTGAAGCCATTATGATGCCTAAAGCAAAAAGTGAGCCAGTAGTGGTAAAGGATGATTTACCACAGGTCAATAAGGTTAATAGGTTAGTAGAAGAGCAACCTAAAGAACTTACACAAATGGCTGAGCTAACACCTGTACAAGAAGTAAAAGAAGAAGGACCGCAAGAAACTAAGTCAGTAGATTTCATGGAACAAGAAGAAAATAGTATAGAAAAAGAAGCGCCTAAACAATTATCAAAAGAACAAATTAAAGCAGAATGCATCGGTTATTACGGGGCTATTTGTGATATATGTGGTTTTGACTATGGCTATACTTATGGTGAAGCTTATGAAATGGCTATAGAAGTGCACAATATTAAAATGGAATCAGATGAGGAAATTTTACCAAATACACATCCAATAGAGGATTTAGTACCTATCTGTCATAATTGTCACCATATTCTTCATAGCCATCAACCAGCATTAACTATTGAGCAAATGAGACAAATGATTAAAGCATGATTAGTAAAGAGGGAATTATATAACAATAATTGTTATATAATTCCCTCTTTACTTAGTCATTATAATAATTTTTTCCAATGGAGTAGTGGATCAGTGATTCATATATAGATATTGGAAAAAGCTATAAGTGTAAAACGATAGAGTGTGACATATCCTAAAATCGAAAGGAGGAAGATATGCGACATTTTAATAAAATTTTAATTCTATTTTGTATGGTTTTTTTATTAACTAATCAATTTTTGGCGAGGCCCCTTATAAATTATGGACACTATAAGCATTTAGAAAAGAAAAGGCTTGAAGAGACACAAGGTATTGTATTAATGAGTAATTCTCCAGAAGATGTGAAAGAGAGTGGTATTTTATATCAGGGTGAAATGAAGGGGAAAGGAAGATTGCTTTATCACCATGTTAATGAGAGTGAAGATAAGTATTTACGATTGGTGATAGAGATTATTAATCAAGAAGATGAACCTCAGCTTCTTCGTATTAGTAAAGCTGTTACAGATGGTCCCTCGTATCATTTTTTGAAAACAGGCCAGACACTACTAAAAGATTATTTTAAGTCAGTGAGTGATGAGTGCTATTACCTAGAGCCAGGGCAACGATGGGTACTTTATGACTCACAAGGAAAGTCATGGGCTAAAGGTAGTTTACTTTCAGGGATGATGGATGTAGAAACGACTGGACGGATGCTAGTTACTTATAAAGCGATATCTAGCGAGTCAGAAAAAGAGACTGGTTTAAAGATTCTAGAGAAAGATTTAGCACCAAGAGGTAGTTTTAATATATCTGAACGTACGTATATCATAGAAGTGCCAGAAGAAATAGGTTATTATTATCATTTGTTAGGAACTACTAAAGATTGGGTAAAAGGAAAAGATGAACTTACAGGAGAAAATGCTCTTAACGAAGGAAATTATGGTATAATGGAGCATATTCAAATAACAGTAGGTGCTGATACAACGGTTATTTTATGTCCAAGAGGTGGTGTTTTCCGAGGTGTAGTTAGGTGGGGGAACGGAAGCTTACATTTAGTGGAGCGTTCTCATTCATTTAAGCAGGAAAAAGAGTGTATTGAAATTGGTAAGCTAAAAAAGGGAGAAACAAAACAATTAGACTATATGTTACCTAATGGTTCTGCAGCACCAGTACTTTTAGGTTTTTGGGTAAAGTGATGAGGAAAGGGATGCGTATGCAATTAAAAATAGGAGAGAGCTATAGTGGCTTTCGTTTAATAGATGAACAAACAATTAGAGAAATAGGAGGCATAGGCAGAGTATTTGAACATGAGAAAAGCGGTGTTCGTGTTATTAGCTTAAAAAACGAGGATCCACACCAAGTATTTGCTATGGGGTTTCAAACTTTGCCACTAGATCAAACAGGAGCAGCTCATATTGTAGAACATGCTGTTTGTTGTTCTTCAAAGCATTATCCTTTGAAAGAAACTTTTGTAGCATTAGGACAAGGTTCTATTTGTACAACTATGAATGCGTGTACGTATCCTGACATGACCATGTATTATGCAGCAAGTCCTCACGAAGAAGACTTAATGGGGATTGCTAAAGTCTATATTGATTTAGTATTTCAGCCTCGTATTTATGAAAAAAGTGATTACTTTAAACAAGAAGGCTGGCATTATCATGTAGAAGAAGATGGGAGTTTAAGCTATAGTGGTGTCGTTTATCATGAAATGGAAGGAGAATATGCAGAAGCAGTTACCCATTTAGAGTATCAAAAGCAAAAGCTTCTATTTCCAGATACATCCTATCAATATGACTCTGGGGGGCTACCAGAAGCCATTCCTTATTTAACAGAAGAGGCTTTTTTAGCCTTTCACCAAAAGTACTATAAAGGAAGTAACTGTGTTATTGTGCTTTATGGAGATGGCAATCTTTATAAACAGCTTGAGTATTTAGATAAAAATGGTTTACAAGAAGTACCTAAAGGAGATTATAAAGCCGTAACACCTTGGCAAGAACCCTTTAAAGCTCTGCAAAGACAAACTGCATATTATCCTATTGGAGGAGGAGAAGAAGAAGAGACTTTACTGAGCTTAAGTTTTGTTATAGGAAATGCTAGTGATCAGGAGCTTCGTTTAGGTTTTGAAGTGTTAGAGCATATGTTACTTAGAAGTGCAGCTTCTCCACTTTTAAAGACATTAGTAATGGATGAAGAGTTAGGGATTAGCTTAAGTGATGGAGGTTATGATGCATGTAGAAATCAACCTGTATTTACCATTACATTAAAAGGCTGCCAAGAAGAAGCAGCAATACAGTTTGAAAATAGTGTATTTCGAGTACTTCGAACATTAGTTGAAGAAGGGATTCCTAAAGATTTGATAGAAGCAAGTCTACAAACACTAGCGTTTGAGCTTAAGGAAGTAGATGCCAGCTATGAATCAATAGGTGTTCAATATAGTGAAATGGTTTTAAGCAGTTGTTTTTATGGACAAGGTCCTTTTAAGCCTTTATATTATGAAAAAGCTTTAAAGAAAATGAATGATTTGAAACATAAGGGTTATTTTGAAGCTTTAATAGAAAAGTATCTTTTAAACAATCCTCATAGTCTTTGTTTGACATTAATTCCAAGTGAAACTTTAGGACAATCTTATGAAGAACGAAAAACAATAGCGCTTAAAGAAGCAAAAACAGCAATGACTAAAGCACAATTTCAAAAGCTTGTTCAAGATAATAGACATCTAGAAAAAGAACAACTCATAGAAAATACAAAAGAAGATTTAAGTCTTTTACCCTATTTAACAAAAGATCAAATGCCAAGATTTCTAAAAGTACCTGAGCTTGAACACTTCACCCTAGAAGGTTGTGAAGTGTTAGCTGAGAAAGCAGAAACAAAGGGAATTGCATATATCCATTTTCTTTTTGATGCGAGAGTTGTTCCACAGGAGGATTTACCTTACTTAGGCATTTTAGCTCATTTATTTACTTATGTAGGAACTGAAACAAAAGATTATATAGCAATTGAAAATGCTATAAATACTCATACTGGTGGCATACATAGTGCTATTCATGCTTATCATCTCTTAGATGGAAATGGCTATAATCCTACATTTAAAGTAAGTTGTAAGGTATTAACAGAAGCATTAGATGATTTTGAGGAACTAATGACAGATTTATTTTTGTCTACGACATTTAAAGAAAAAGCTAAAATAAAGGAAGCACTAGGGCATATCGTTTACGAAATGGAAAGAAGCTTTACTGGGGCACCAGAATATCGTAGCATTCAAAGACTTTATACGTATTTTTCAGAAGAGGGGGCTTATGAGGATCAGGTGGCTGGCTTTGCATTTTATCACTTTATTAAGCCACTATATGACCAATTTGAGGAACAATTTGAAAGGTTAAGTCAAGTTTTAAGCATCCTATTTAAAAAAGTCATTAGAAAATCTAATTTAAGTCTTGCAATGACAATAGATGAAAATCAGAGAACAAAAGTTATTCATACCATTAGTTCACTAGTAAAACGATTACCAGAAGAAAAGCTAGAAGACTATACTTATGTATTTCATGCAAAAGCTACCAAAGAGGCATTCTGTGTAGGTCAGGAAGTTCAAGCCATTGCAGCAGGCTTTGACTTTCAAAAGCAAGGCTATCAATATAATGGTAGCTTAGAAGTGATTTCTAATATTTTAGAAAACACGTATTTATGGGATCGCATACGCTTACAAGGTGGTGCCTATGGTTGTGAAATTCTTTTGAGTGAAGAGGGGTATTTGGCGATATCTTCGTATTGCGATCCACATTTAAAGAAAACCTTAGAGGTTTATTACGACATTGGTAATTACTTAGAACAACTAGAAATAGAATCAGATTTACTAGAACGTTATATAGTGAGTACCTTAGGAACCATGTTGGCACCTATTAGTATGGAAAGAAGAAGTGAGCGGGTTTGTTATTATCTTATGACGAGGACAGGGCCTAAAGAGCGTCAAAAGATTTATAATGATATATTAGAAACAACACCTGAGAGTATAAAAAAAGCAAGTCAATTGTTTAAAACCATGAGCAATCATAATCATTATTGTGTCATAGGTAATAAACAAACAATCACAAAATGTAAAAACTTATTTGAGGTTATACATTTGACGATTTAGGGATATGCTAAAGCTGAGGAGGATACTATGAAAAGGGTAAAATCAATCAGCTTAACAGTTATTTTTATTTTAAGTAGTATTTTTTTAGTAGGTAATAAGCCGATAGGTTGTCAGAAGTGTTATGAGGCAGTTCTAATAGGGGTTGTGGAAGAGGCAGAACGTTATTTGATTATAGAACAACACCTGTATCCTATTGTTAAAGTAGGACATAATGACTATATACCTTTAAGTTATTTGGAACAGGCTGGTGTAAATCCTAAGGAAGCAGAGGGGATTATTTACTTACAGCAAACCAAAGAAAGAGGCATTTATAAGCTTACCTTAAATCTAAAAGATACATTAGCTTATATGAATGAAGCACCGGTTTATTGTGGAAATGTAAGAAGCTATGTACTCAAAGCAAATGAAGAACTATTGATTCCATTAGAAGCCCTCAAGGGAATTTGGGAGATTGAATCTCATGAAAGGGAGTATAAAGCAATAGAAAAAATTAGTTTAAATGATGCCCAACTTATTGAAATAACAGAAACGACAATCAAAAACACTAGTGACCATATAATGCATATTTCTTGGCTTAGTTTATTTTGGGATGGTAAAAACTTTATAGAATTACCTAAAACAGAAGTACTTTTAAAGCCAGGAGAGAGTAGAAGATTAGAAGAACCTACTGATAAGGGTATTATTTATGTGACGACTTTATTAACTAGCGTTAATGAACAGATATTAGATATCTCAGATACTTTTGGACAAAAAGATACTTCTTTCTTCATGCACTATACAGCAGTTGTTAGAGGTAAAGCTTTAAATCAACTTTTTCCACGCTATACCATTAGAGCGATGATGAAGTATAAAATAGGTGACTTGGAAGCTAAGGATAAGGTAGAACTTTGGCGAGCGGAAAAAAGTAACTATTTTGTAGTTAAAGACAAAAAGGGTGAGAAATTTCAAGTGCCCTATAATAGTATTCATATTGATGGGGATTGGGGAACGCTAAGTTCAAAACCAAGTGCAACAGATATAGAGGAATTTGTAACTTTAAATCAATTAGATAGTAAAACCCCCTATTTAATATGGACAGATGTCTATCGTCAGCGTACTTATGTTTTAAAGAAGCAAGAAGGACAATGGCATTTAGAAAAAAGTTTTGTTTGCTCTACCGGTAAGAACATTAATCCAACACCTCAAGGTATTTACGAAGTACAGTATACTATTCCTTATATTGGAATGGGCAAAAGTTATCGTTGTAAAAATGCATTAGTTTTTTATAGAGATTATATGTTTCACTCGATTTTGTTTGATAAAACTGGGAGATATATTAAAAGTGGAAAATATGAGTTGGGTCAAAAAGCTTCTCATGGTTGCGTTCGCTTATTAGAAGAAGATAGTGCGTGGCTTTATCAGCATATTCCAGTAGGTAGTACAGTATGGATTCGCTAGCAAATTTTAAAAAGAAGTTGAAATTTTTATTAAACGTCAGTCGTAAGATTGACGTTTAATTTATGTTGTTTATCCTATAAGATAGCACTGTATTCTATTTAAAAAGATTATTGCTTTTTAAAATGTTACTTGCTTGAATTTGCTCAATGGCCTTTGTCATAGCATCTTCGTTTTGAACTAAAGCTAGGCGAACATAGCCTTCACCTTCATTGCCAAAGCTAATCCCAGGAACAACAACCACACCAGCTTGATGCATTAAATCCTGAGTAAACTTCATAGAAGAAGTATAATGAGTAGGAATGGGAGCCCATATAAACATACTACCTTTAGGTAACGGAATATCCCAACCAATCTCTTTTAGCCCTTGGATTAAAAATTGCCCTCTTCTTTCGTATAAATCATGAATTAGCTTGACCTCATCCTGAGGTCCTGTCAAAAGAGATACAGCAACCTTTTGAAAAGGTAGAAACATACCATAATCAACATGCGATTTAAGGGTTTTTAAAGCACCAATGATTTCTTTGTTGCCTACAGCAAAAGCTATGCGACAACCTGGAATACTATAAGTTTTAGAAAGTGAATTAAATTCAATACCTACTTCTTTAGCGCCAGGCGTATTAAGAAAGCTTTCACCTCTATTACCATCAAACAAAAGTTCACTATAAGCATTGTCATGAAGAACTATAATATTATATCGTTTAGCAAAAGCAACTAATTCCTTGTAAAAAATAGGGGGAGCTGTAGCTGCTGTAGGGTTATTTGGATAAGAAACGATTATCAATTTAGCAGCCTGAGCTACATGCTCTGGAATAGCCTTAAAGTCAATTAAGTAATTGTTTTCTTTTAAAAGTGGCATTTTATGTAAGGTTGCACCTGCTAAATGAGGTCCAATTGTGAAGATTGGATAACTTGGACTAGGTACAAGGACGATGTCTCCAGGGTTAATTAAACAAAGGGCTAATTCAGTAAAACCACTTTGAGAACCTAGTAAAGAAACGATTTCATCTGTTTCTAGAACAACTTCATAGCGCTGACGATACCAATGGGTCACGGCTTCAATGAGTTCGTGGGAATCAGAAATAGCATATCGGTAGTTAAGAGGATCTTTAGTGGCCTTAGAAAGAAGTTTCATAACATATTCTGAAGGTGGTGAATCAGGTGTACCAATACTAAAGTCGATCATTGAGCGCCCTGCTTTCATCAGGGCCTTCTTTTGTTTATTGAGCTCCGAAAAAATAGCGGAGGAAAGCTGCTGCATTTTGTCTGCAATCATGAGTAAGTCTCCTTTAAATTGTAAGTAAAAGATATTTGTATACACCATTTATTATAATTATGAAATTTAAAAATAGTCAATGTATAAATTTTGTATTATAATAGCTTATGTTAAGATAATCTTGCTTAGGAGGCAGAATAGCATGCAATTCATATTTTATAGACAGCTTAATGAGGTTACTATTTTAAGTGACATTAAAATTTTAGAAAAACAAAGAGATGAGGTACTTTATCAAAAAATTTTGGGTGAGCTTTTAGAACAGAGCTATTATTTAGAGCTAAGCCAAGATCTTTTTAAAATGTATCTCTGCTTTTTAATAGCAAATGATGAAAATATGTTTTCATTAACTGCTGAAAAAGAAGGAGAGGATATGGATGAAAATCTTAAGACGCTGGTTCTTAAAGATTTATCTATGCTTATTCAGCTTTTTCATAGTCAGGTATTAACAGTGAGCTTAAAGGAAAAAGAAAAGTTAAAGTCTTATTATAAGCTTTACGAAGCTTTAGAAAAAAGACCAAGTCCTGAATCATTTTTACATACTCTTATTGCGTATTATAAACAATATGGATGTGGCAATATGAACCTTTATAAAGGCTTTAAATGGCAACAAGATAAGGGACTTATAGGGATTAGTGAATGTGACCCTATTACGTTAGAAGAATTGATTGGGTGTGACTATCAGAAAGAAGCACTTATTAAAAATACGGAGAATTTCTTAGCAGGAAAGCCTTCTAATAATGCACTTTTATTTGGAGATAGTGGAACAGGTAAATCCTCTATGGTAAAAGCTATACTTAATGCTTATTATGAGAAAGGCCTTAGAATCATAGATCTTTCAAAAGCAGATTTTATGTATTTTAATCATATTCTACCCCTACTAAGAAATCGAGGACTGCATTATATTATTTTTCTGGATGATCTATCTTTTGAAGAGTTTGAAACCGAGTATAAATATATGAAAGCTCTTATTGAAGGAGGTGTAGAAGTTAAGCCAAATAATGTGCTTATTTACGCAACATCTAATAGAAGACATTTAATTAGAGAAACTTGGGAGGAACGACAGGGTCAAGATATTCATATCACAGATACAAGACAAGAAAAGTTGTCTTTAGCAGACCGCTTTGGATTAAGCTTAACATTCACTTCGCCTGCCCAGAACGCCTACCTAGAAATGGTTATAGCTTTAGCCAAACAATACAAGATTGAGTTAGAACCAAATAAGCTTAGAGAAAAGGCCATTCAATGGGAATTAGCTCATGGTGGACGCTCAGGAAGAGTTGCTAAGCAATTTATTCAATCTCTAATGTAGTCTTTTTAAACATAATTATAAAGATAAATCTCTTTATATTATAAAATTTTTATAAAGTTTTAAATAAACGAGTAAAAAATATAGAAAATATTGATTTTACAAGTTATACTAAAAACGTTTATATAAAATATAATATAATGGAAATAAGGTGGAAAAAAATGTTTAAGCAGTATATCTTTGACCTGAGGAAAGAATTTAAAGGCTATAATAGCAAAAAGTTATCTCAAGATGTTTTGGCGGGTTTAACAGTAGCAGCTGTTGCTTTACCTCTAGCCTTAGCATTTGGAGTAAGTAGTGGGGCAGATGCAGCAGCAGGACTTATTACAGCTATTTTATCAGGTTTTTTAATGAGTGCTTTATCAGGAGCCTCTTATCAAATATCGGGTCCTACAGGGGCTATGACTGCTATCTTAATTGGGATAGTGGCTAAATATCAGATAGAAGGAGTATTTATTGCTACATTATTAGCAGGTATTATTTTACTTATTGCAGGTCTTTTAAAGATCGGGAAATTGGTTTCACTCATTCCAAGCCCGGTTATTACAGGATTTACTTCAGGGATTGCTATCATTATTGCTCTTGGGCAGATTGATAATTTCTTCGGTGTAATCTCAAAAGGAAGTACGAATATTGAAAAACTCATTTCTTATGGAACACTAGGTTTTGATCCTAATTGGTATGCAGTAGGATTAGGTACTTTGGTTATAGTTATTATGCTAGTTTGGCCTAAAAAGTGGAATGCTAAGGTACCTTCTTCATTAGTGGGCATTGTTATAGCTTTAGGAGCTAGTATGCTTTTAAATCAAGAGGTTGCTAGGGTAGGTGACATCCCTAAAACCTTATTACCGACAGCACGTTTAAGTTTAGCTGATCTATCTATGGAAAAAATAAATTTAGTTTTTAGTGCATCTATTAGTATTGCAGCACTAGGTATGATTGAAAGCTTATTATGCGGAGCCTCTGCAGGACATATGAAAAATGAAAAGCTTAATGCAGACCGTGAATTAGTGGCACAGGGAATAGGTAATATAATTATCCCTTTTTTTGGAGGAGTTCCTTCAACGGCAGCTATTGCACGTACTAGTGTTGCTATTAAGTCGGGGGCACAAACGAGATTAACTGGTGTTTTTCATGCAGTAGGCTTATTAGCGTCTATGTTTTTACTTGGAGGTATTATGTCACAAATTCCTCTTTCAGCTTTAGCAGGAGTGCTGATAGTAACAGCTTGGCGAATGAATGAATGGGAGAGTATTCATTTTATTTTTAACAAAAAGCTTAAAACAGCTATTGCACAGTTTTGTATTACTATGCTAGCAACAGTAGTTTTTGACCTAACATTGGCCATTTTACTGGGAGTTATGTTTTCTATTTTATTTTTTGTTGTAAATATTTCAAAGATCGAAATTAATCTAAGTGATATTGATCCTGCAAGGTTTGCATCAAATGATTTACATACTCAATATGATCATGGGAAAACCAAGGTGGTCTATTTAACGGGACCTGTTTTCTTTACAACTACAGAAAAAATCAAAATGGAGATGAGTCAACTAACAGATTTAGACTACATTATTTTTTCTATGAGGGGAGTACCTCTTTTAGATGCTACTGGTACACAGCTTTTTAGTGAGTTAAATGAAAGCTTTAAAGCGCAAGGTACAACGGTATTATTCTCAGGCTTACAACCTAAGGTAAAGCATTTGATGGAACGAAGTGGATTAACAGAAACGGTTGGAAAAGAAAACTTCTTTTGGAGTGTAGAACAGGGCATTATGGCTATTGAAAAAGAACAATTTGTAAGCTAATTATGATATATTTTATTGTGGGAGTGAGGGGAGATATGGGAAAAAGACAATATATAAAAGGATTTTTACTTAGTTTATTAATAGGTTTATGGCTTTGTACGAGTTTGTATGCACAAACGAATATAATAACTACCGCCTCCGGTGATGGTAAGAGTTATACAGTTCAATTTAAGGGGGATAAAGCTTTATTAAGTAGAGATGGTAGCATAGCTGTGCCAGTTGTATCAGGCACCAAAATTACTAAACCAGGAAATTATTATTTGAGTTTATATGAGGATACGGGACTTAGAGTGGTGACTTTTACTATTAAAAGTCAGATGAAAGATAGCTGGAATATTACAAAAGAAAGTGATTTGAACGAAGCGATTAAAAGCTGCCTAGAAAACTATCAAAAGTCAGTAACCTTTAACTTTAAATACCAAACAAGTATGAATCAAATAGAAGCTATTTTAGCCAAGTATGTTCAAGAGGTAACGGATACCTATCCAATGCTTATGATACAAAATTTCTATGGTAAGGTTTATAAAGATAACAAAGGAAATTTAAGTGCACAAATTAGCTTTAAATATCCTCTCCAAGTTATCAATACGCTAAAAAAATATGATAAACAAGCATTAGGTAGTATGAATAATATGGTCAATACATTCGTAAAGCCTCATATGAAGGATTACGAAATGGAGCAGGTTCTTCTTATGGAGCTTATGAACGGCGTAACCTATTCACTTCATGAGGATGCCAGTATTAATGCAACTTCTATGACACATACTTTGCAAGGTGCTTTTATAGGGGATAAAAGGATTGTATGTGATGGCTATGCCAAAGCTTTTATGCACTTGATGAATATGGTAGGCGTACCTACGCAGTTGATAACAGGAACTTCTACAGATAGTTCAGGTGAGAGTGTAGGGCATGCGTGGAATTTAATTAAGATTCAAGGAGCATACTATCATGTTGATAGTACTTGGGCAGATCAACATTTTGAGGAATTAGGTTTATACGATTATATTAATGAACAAGATACTTATATGGCAAAAGATCATGTATGGGATAGAACTCAGTATCCTAAAGCAATCACGTTAGGATATACATTTCCTAATAGCCCTGTAACAGTAAATCAAGTGACAAAAGTAGCATCACCTAATGAATTAGAAGCTGGTATTGAAAAGGTTAAAAGTCAGCAAAAAGGAAACGGTACACTTATTTTGCAAAAACAAAGTGAGTGGCAGTGGGATAAAGAAGAAATAGCTCAGAGGCTATATGAAGTATTAGATTCAGGTTATAGCTGCTATGGTGAAGAAAAATATGACTGTGTCATCATTTATTATTTAAAAGATGAGTAACTAAAAAACATCCCTTAATGGGATGTTTTTTAGTTACTCCATTGACCAGTGGAATGGCAATAAGGGCAAATGATTTGATGATAAGGCTTTGCATTGAGGTTAAGTAAGGCGCTATTACTATACATAGGGCCATCATTGCATAAGGAAGTATCTACCGTATTAGAAATGTATTCAGCTCCTACCATATCGTAACCACAATTCGTACATAATAAATGTTTAACCATAGTATTCACCTCTTTATAAGTGGTATTAAGATTAAACTTACTATGTCCAATTTTAATAAAAATATGCATGAATAAAGAATCACTACCTTATATTGACAGTATAGAAAATGTGAATTTCCATATGCTAATACCAACATTTTAAAATTAGGAGGTTCACGATGAATAAACAAAAATGGCAAGGACTTACGATTGCCTTAATGATAAGTATATTGGCAAGTACAACTTTCGCATCAGTAAACAGAAATGTACCGGCTCCTAGTCCATCACCAATAGCATCACCAACTACAAAACCAGTGCCAACAGTAGCGCCAACTACAAAACCAGTGCCAACAGTAGCGCCAACTACAAAACCAGCACCAACAATAATGCCAAGTGCAAAACCAGTACCAACAGTAGCACCGGCTACAAAACCAACGCCAACAGTAGCGCCAACTACAAAACCAGCACCAACAATGATGCCAAGTACAAAACCTACTCCATGCCCAGAAACTGCACCAGAGCAAAAAAATAAGCCTTTTATGCTAGATAATTTTAAAGTAATTGCAAATACTCTAGCGGGACTCGGTGTAGATGAAGCTAAACTTACTTGTTATATCAAGGAAGGGAAAAAACTAGAAGAAGTTTTAAAACTAGAAAAGATTTCTACACGTAAATTTAAAAAATGTGTTATTAAAGAATATAATAAAGTGGTGGATAACGCAGTTAAAAATAAACAACTTACTTGTGAGCAAGCAAAGCAACTTAAGGTGGCTATTAAGCAGACAATTAAAAATTGGCTTCCTAAAAATAAATAATTAGATACTAATCATTAAATAAAACTGTTGATTATATACTAATCAGCAGTTTTATTTAATAAGAAATAGTGAAAATATTATATAAAAGGACAACTTTATAATTTAGGCTAGCATTCATATAATATTATGGTATAATAGGCGAAGGGAAATAGAAAATAAAAAGCGCCAGAACTTGACAGTTACGTGAAAAGTGTTAAGTTGACGAGGACTAGAGTGATCGAAAATTCGGCGGATGCTCTAGAGGGGTCACACCCTAAATAAGCCAACAAAACTAAAAAGTGATTTTTAGGACAAAAGGTTTATCGTGAATTTCCCTGATTTTATTTAAAATATCAAGGAGGTTTATTTATTATGTGCGGAATTGTAGGTTATATCGGTACAAAACAAGCATCAAACATTATTGTTGATGGATTAGAAAAACTTGAATACAGGGGTTATGACTCAGCAGGAGTTGCTGTTGTGAATGGAAATGACAAGATTAATTGGGCTAAAAAGCAAGGTAGATTAAGTGGTCTTGAAACAATCCTTGCAGAAAATCCAGTAGAAGGAACAGTAGGAATTGGTCATACAAGATGGGCTACACATGGTGCGCCATCAGATGTGAATTCTCATCCTCATTTAAATGCAGCAGAAACTATTGCGGTTGTTCATAATGGAATCATTGAGAACTACATGGAACTTCGTGAGATGCTTATATCAGAAGGGTATGTTTTTAAATCAGAAACAGATACAGAAGTAGCAGTTCACTTAATTGACAAGTTCTATGAAGGAGATTTATTAGCAGCTGTTTATAAAGCAGTAGGACAATTTAGAGGTGCATATGCGCTTGGTGTTGTATCAGCCAATCACCCAGGTGAATTAGTAGCTGTAAGAAAAGAAAGCCCATTAATCGTAGGTGTGGGTGAAGGGGAATACTTTATTGCTTCTGATGTGCCAGCTATTTTAAAGTATACTAGAAATGTTTACTATTTAGAAAATGATGAAGTAGTTTATGTCAAAGATGGTAAGCTGACTATTTTAGATGGTGAGCAAAATGTTGTTGATAAAGAGCTTAAAGTTGTAGAATGGGATATTGAAGCTGCTTCTAAAGGTGGTTTTGACCACTTTATGATGAAAGAAATTTATGATCAGCCACAAGCAATTCATGATACGCTTATGAGAAGACTTGATGAAAATGGGATGATTCATTTAGATGATATTAAGCTTACAAAAGAAGATTTAGATAGTATTACAAAAATGTATATTGTAGCATGTGGTACAGCTTATCATGCAGGTCTTGTAGGGAAATATGCCATCGAAAAATTAGCTAAAGTACCTGTTGAAGTAGACATTGCTTCAGAATTCAGATATAGTGATCCATTTATTGATGAACACACTATGCTTATTGTAGTTTCTCAATCAGGTGAAACAGCAGATACATTAGCGGCTATGAAGCTTGCTAAAGCAAAGGGTGCAAGAGTACTTGCCATTACTAACGTGGTCGGCTCATCAGTAGCTAGAGAAGCTCATGATGTATTTTACACATGGGCAGGTCCGGAAATTGCTGTAGCATCTACTAAAGCTTATACAGCACAAATGATTGCTTTTTATATGATTGCTTTAGATTTTGCTTATAAAAAAGGAACGATTACATTAGATGCTTATCATGAAACGATTAAAAAGATTGAAGCTTTAGCACCGCTTGTTCAAGAGATTTTAGCAGATAAAGATGAAATCGAAAAAATAGCTATGGATATGAAAGATGCGCAAAATGCCTTTTACCTTGGTAGAGGTGTTGACTATACAACAGCTAGAGAAGCTGCTCTTAAATTAAAAGAGATTTCTTATATCTATACGGAAGCTTTTGCAGCAGGAGAATTAAAACACGGTCCGATTGCTTTAATTGACCAAGGTACACCAGTACTTTGTATTGTGACACAAGAAGCACTAGAAGAAAAAATGATTTCTAATATTAAAGAAGTTAAAGCAAGAGGTGCTTTTGTTATTGCTATTACTAGAAAAGGTAATACAGAAGTAGCAAAGGTGGCTGATGATGTTATTTATATTCCAGGAGCAGATGACTTATTAATGCCAGTTTTATCTGTTATTCCTACACAGCTTATTTCTTATTATGTTTCTATTGCTAGAGGAAATGATGTTGATAAACCACGTAATTTAGCTAAATCAGTTACAGTGGAATAGAAGAGAAAAATTAAAAGCGTTAGATTTTCAGAGAGAAGATCTAGCGCTTTTTGTATATGCAAAAATAATGCTCAAGATAATATTTGTTTTATTAAAAGAAATAGGGTACTAAGCCTTTGCTAAAAAGAATAGGATGAGTATAATAAAGTTAGAAAAATTTACTTAATAAACAACAGGAGGATAAACTGATGAAATATACCACGTTTAATCAAAGAATGGAGAAGCATAATGAAGTTTTAAGAAAACAGGAAAGTCACCCTTTTTATAATATGCTTCTTGCTTTAAGTGAGAATTTAATAGAGGTGACTAAGGCTATAGGAGAAATGGTAGGTACAGATATTAAAGTATCATCGCTAGAGGATGAAGCAGCGGAGATAGAAGGAGTTTTAGAAGAAATAGAAGATACTTTCGCTGCTATTTTAGAGCAGCCATTTGAAGACTTGGTAATGAAACAGGTATATGAAGTTTTAGACCCATTATTAGCAGCCTTAGATGATTTAATAGAAGATCTAAATGAATATGGTGAGGTTAAAGGCAAAGCTATACCTTATATAGAAGCTTGGGATATTGGTTTCTTCTATGAATAACAAAGGACATATGCTATAATAAGCAAAAAAGCCATACTAAGGATGTGTTAATGTGAAATCAGAATTTTTACTAACAGTCATTATACCTGCTTATTTTGAGGAAGCAGTGATAGAAGCCTGTTATGATGCACTTAAAGTAGTGATGGATAAAAATAAATGGCATTATGAATTTATTTTTGTAAATGATGGAAGCAAAGATCAGACTTTACCGCTACTTAAACAAATAGCCGAAAAAGATAAGGGTGTTAAAATTATTGATTTTGCCCGTAATTTTGGTCACCAAGTGGCAGTAACAGCAGGTATCTATCATAGTAGTGGTGATGCTACAGTTGTTATCGATGCAGACTTACAAGACCCACCAGAAGTCATCGTACAAATGGTAGAAAAGTGGCAAGAAGGCTATGATGTCGTTTATGCAAAACGTAAAAAACGTAAAGGTGAAAGTTGGTTTAAATTAGTCACAGCTAAGTGTTTTTATCGTTTTTTGCATATGATGTCAGAGATAGAAATTCCTATGGATACGGGTGACTTTAGACTTATTGACAGATGCGTAGTAGAAGCTTTTAAACAAATGCCAGAGCGTAACCGCTTTGTAAGAGGAATGATTAGCTGGGTAGGCTTTGAACAAACCTTTATTGAATATGAGCGAGATGAAAGGTTAGCTGGTGAAACTAAGTATCCTTTAAAGAAAATGATTCGCTTTGCTACAGATGGTATTATTGCTTTTTCTACAAAGCCACTTAAACTGGTACAAAGTATAGGCTTTATGACAATTGTATTAGCTATTTTAATTCTGGGATATTCACTCGTTTCAAAATATATTCTTCAAACTGTTGTATCAGGATGGACTTCATTGATGGTGACCATTACTTTCTTTAGTGGTGTACAGTTATTTTCTATAGGACTTTTAGGCGAATATATTGCACGTATTTATGATGAAAGCAAAAATAGACCACTCTATTTAATTAAAGAAAAGATTAATTTTGAAAAAGAAAATAGAAGATTTAATGATAATCCATAATAATAAAAGGGTTGTTGCTGATTGCAACAACCCTTTTATTATTATAATAGAAAATTAAATAAATTTCATGGTTTTAGTAAGGCAAAAGCTCAAAAGTATAACCCATCTGCTTAGTTTCTTTAATGAAGTCACCTAAAATGTTGGTGTTTGTTTTAGAGACAGCATGAAGTAAATAAATGGCTCCGTTGTGCAGACCATCTAACATGAGTTTTTTTGCGCCAGCAGGTTCTGGCTGTGCATCAGGCTTCCAGTCACAGTAAGCAAAGCTCCAAAAAACTGTTTGATAGCCCATGGCTTTAGTAAGTGCTAAACTTTTTTCAGAGTAATGACCCATAGGAGGCCTGAAAAAAGGTGGCATTTCCTTTCCTGTTATTTGGGTATAAGCTTCTGATACATCTGTTAGCTCTTTGTTAAATTGGGTTTCATCTGCTACTAAAGTAGGCATAGAACGATGATGATTACTATGATTGCATACTAAGTGTCCTTCTTCTTCCATACGTTTAATTAAGCCCTCATTTTGCTTCATATAAGGTAAAGTAACGAAAAACATTGCTTTTACATCATTAGCTTTTAAGACATCTAATATTTGCGGAGTATAACCATTTTCATAGCCTTCATCAAAAGTCAGATAAACTACCTTTCTAGAGGTATCTCCTAAACAAAGAGCGCTATAATCACTTAGCTTAAATTTTAATTTATCATTAAAACCAGGTGCATTGTGATTTTTAGAGCGGACTAGCCACCAATCAATTTTGGTTTGATCTAGCTGCGTAGTAGAAGTGGAGGTAGTTGTTTGTAAAGTACTGGTGGTTACTAATGCTTTATAAGAGGAAGTGGGAGGAGAATTCAGCAAAAGTGAAGGTGTACTTGATACTTGCAATCTAGAAGTGGCAAAGTATCCTAAAATCAATACTAGACTTAGTATAAGTGTGATATATTTCTTTTTCATAAAAAACTCCTTTAATTGATTAGATTAGTTGTAGTCTAACCAATAAACGAAAAATTATAAGTAAGGTATAGTTAGCACGTTGATGGTTCATACTAAAAAGAGAGAGGTATCATATAATTTGTTTTAGAGATTATATAATGATATTGACAAATTATATAGTAAGATATACAATAACATCAGAAAGAGGTGGTGTAATGAAAAAAAGCGTTTACAGTCTTGTACTGATGGATGATATCGTAGCCGCCATTGATGAACTGGCTTACTCACTTCAGACCAGTCGTTCTAATCTTATTAATCAAATCTTAGCTGAAAAGGTGGCACTTGTGACACCAGAGCAGCGTTTACAAACGATTTTTACTCATCTATCAGATTACTTAAGACCTTATCAACATTTTCAAATCCAAAATCAAGCTGCAGACCACATGTATAGCATTAAGAGTGCTTTGCGTTATAAATATAACCCTACAATCCGCTACTCTTTATATCTTAATCAACAAGGAGAAGGGGTTAAAGGAGAACTGAGAGTCATTTCTCGAACACAAAGTGAAGTACTTCACCAGTATTTGGAGCAATTCTTTAAAACATGGGCTACTATAGAAAAACGAGTAGGAACTACCTATTGGGAAAGGGAAGAAGGTGCTAAATGGCTTAGAGTCCTCAATTTAAACAACTTTCAAAATACCACAGCTTATGAAGCCTTAGCAGAAGCGCTCTCAGAATATATTAGTGTGTTAGATGAAGGGCTTAAATTATATTTTGGGCAGCTTGATACACAGGAAGATCAAACGCTAACCTTAATAAAGCATTATGAGCGTTATTTAAAGAACAATAAAGTAACTATATAAAATAATTTGAATAAGGAGGATGTTTAATGAACGCACAAAATTTTACAAAGAAATCAATTGAAGCGATTCAAAGTGCTCAACAAATCGCTATTTCAAATCAAAATAATCAAATAGAAAGCTTACATTTACTTTATGCTTTATTGACTCAAGAACAAGGTCTCATTCCTCAGCTTTTAACCAAGATGAATATAAATGTAAGTAGTATGACACAATCAGTTAGTGATGATATTAGCAAATTACCACGTGTTAGCGGACCTGGCAGGGAACTTGATAAAGTATATGTATCTAGTGAAGTTGATAAAGTATTAAGCCAAAGTGAAAAAATTGCTAAGAGCATGTCTGATGACTATATTTCTGTAGAACATATTATGCTTGCTTTAATAGAAACAAGTAGTAGCTATTGCGAAAAAATACTCAAGTCTTATGGCGTTACCAAGAAGCCTTTTATGAATGTATTAACAGAAATTAGAGGAAATACACATGTAACAAGTGAAGAACCAGAAGGTACTTATGATGTACTTAATAAATACGGTTATGACCTTGTAGAACGTGCTAAAGAACAAAAAATAGATCCCGTTATAGGGCGTGATAGTGAAATTCGTAATGTGATTCGTATTTTATCACGTAAAACAAAAAATAATCCTGTTTTAATTGGTGAACCTGGTGTGGGGAAGACAGCTATTGCTGAAGGCTTAGCACAACGTATTGTAAGAGGAGATGTGCCTGAAACTTTAAGGGATCGTCGTATTTTTGCATTAGATATGGGTGCCCTTATCGCAGGAGCTAAATATCGTGGAGAGTTTGAAGAGCGTTTAAAAGCTGTTCTTCAAGAAATTAAGAAAAGTGAAGGGAAAATTATCTTATTTATTGATGAACTTCATACCATTGTAGGTGCTGGTAAAACAGAAGGCTCTATGGATGCAGGTAACTTATTAAAACCAATGCTTGCTCGTGGGGAACTTCACTGTATTGGTGCCACAACTTTAAATGAATATAGACAATATATCGAAAAAGATGCAGCTCTTGCAAGACGTTTTCAACCAGTTATGGTAGAAGAGCCTACAGTAGAAGATACCATTGCTATTTTACGTGGGATAAAAGAGCGTTATGAAATTTATCATGGCGTTCAAATTCAGGATAACGCACTCATTGCAGCAGCAACATTATCAGATCGTTATATTTCAGATAGATTTCTTCCTGATAAAGCTATTGATTTAGTAGATGAAGCTTGTGCTATGCTTCGTACAGAGATTGATTCAATGCCCACAGAGCTAGATGAGATTGCTAGAAAGGTACTTCAACTAGAGATTGCAGAAACAGCGTTGAAGAAAGAAGATGACCCTATTTCTAAGCAAAACTTAGTAGACACGCAAAAAGAACTGGCAGAACTACGTGATAAGTTCAAAACCATGCGTACTCAATGGGAAAATGAAAAAGAAGTCATTACTAAAGTACGTAATATTAAAGAAGAGATTGAAACAGCAACAGCTAATATGCAAAAAGCAGAAAGAGAATATGATTACAATAAAGCAGCTGAATTAAAGTATGGTATTATTCCAGGACTTAAGAAACAGCTAGAAGAAGCAGAATCCAAGGCTTACAAAGGTAGTGAAGGTAGTTTATTAAGAGATAAAGTGAATGAAGAGGAAATTGCAAAAATTATTGCCCGTTGGACACAGATTCCTATTACAAAATTAATGGAAGGTGAAAGACATAAGTTACTTCGCTTAGAGGAAATTTTGCATAAACGTGTTATCGGTCAAAATGAGGCAGTTGATAAGGTAACAGATGCCATCTTACGTTCAAGAGCAGGTATTAAAGATCCTAGAAGGCCCATTGGTTCATTTCTTTTCTTAGGACCTACGGGTGTGGGTAAAACAGAACTTGCTAAAGCCTTGGCAGAAGCTCTATTTGATGATGAGCACAGCATGATTCGTATAGATATGAGCGAATATATGGAAAAACATGCAGTGGCAAGATTAATCGGTGCACCTCCAGGATATGTAGGTTATGAAGAAGGCGGACAGCTTACTGAGGCGGTAAGACGAAAACCTTATGCGGTCATTCTATTTGATGAAGTTGAAAAAGCTCACCCAGATGTGTTTAATGTGCTTTTACAAGTTTTAGATGATGGTCGTATAACAGACTCTAAAGGGCGTACAGTAGACTTTAAAAATACCATTATTATTTTAACTTCTAACCTAGGTTCACAAGCTATATTAGAAGGTATTAACAGCCAAGGTGAAATTTCTAAAGAAACAGAAGAAGCAGTTAATCAGCTTTTGAAAGCTCACTTTAGACCAGAGTTTTTAAATCGTTTAGATGAAATTGTACTTTATAAACCACTACAACAAAATGAGATTGTTCACATTGTTGGTTTATTAGAAAAAGATCTTAATAAACGTCTAGAAACACAACAACTTTATGTAAGGTTAACAGAAGCTGCAAAAGCATATATTGCTGAGCAAGGCTTTGATCCTATTTTTGGAGCAAGACCACTTAAACGTTTCTTACAAAGAAAAGTAGAAACATTAATTGCAAGAACATTAATTGCAAAAGAAGTAGAACCATTTTCTACTTTCGTTGTAGATTATGAAGAAAATGAATTAAAAATAAGAATAGAGAAACAACAATAGAAATAAGAAGGAAAGCCATGTCTAGTTTAAAGATATGGCTTTTTTGATTATTATCTTTAATTATCTTGCACATGTTTTAATAAAAATAGCAAAAATATCGTTTATTTTTTCGTACTTATATGAAAAGTCTCAAAAATATGTTAATATATTTGTATATTGTTGGTAAAGAAAATGTATAGTTTTTTGGATGTTGTCATAATGAGAGGGGGAATCTGATCTAGGGTGATCAGATAGGGATGATATGCAGAAGAAATACGTTATAACTTTGATATGTATTACATTGTGCTTAGTCTTTTTATTTGCCATTTATTTATCCAGTGATCGGCAGCGTGTGGTAGTTTCACCTATTGAAGCCTTTAATCAAAAAGAAAAAATAAGCTTCATTAGTAGTTGGGGAGCCTATGATAGTAAGTCACAGCGTTTAAAATCTGTTTTAAAAAAGTTGTATGATAAGTATCCTTATCTAGAAATAGAAGATTCTTCTATGGCTGGAGAAGATTTTCTATTCATCTTAAAAACAGATTTTGCCAGTGGTAATGAACCTGACTTGTTTGGGTTATGGCCAGGCTCTGATTTTAATTTGTTAGTAGAGCAAAACAAAGTAGCTGATCTAACAGATTTAGTTAAATCAGATGAGGCTTGGTATAAGCAATTTAAAGAGGCGACTTGGGATTATGTAACAGTTAATGATCGCATCTATGGTTTACCTATTGAAATTATTTATGAGGGTCTTTTTATTAATAAAGATTTATTTGAAAAATATGATGTAAAGATACCGACTAATTTTGAAGAGCTATTAGATGCTGTAATGGTCTTTAAAGAAGTAGGAATTATACCTATTGCCTATAGTGAAACCCCTGAGGGAAGTTATATTTATCAAAATATGGTAATGAAATTAGGCGGAAAAGAAGACGTGGAAAATCCTTTTGATGAAAAGGGAAAGATTAAACCTTGTTTTATTGATGGGATGTATTATATGAAACAGCTCTATGAAGCAGGTGCTTTTCCAGATCGTTTATTGTATATTGACGATAAGAAGAGAAATGAGTTATTTGTTAACAAAGAAGCAGCAATGATTGTACAAGGCTCATGGCTCATAGGCTACAATACATTATCTGGAGATGATACAACTGTAGATGTGATTCCTTTTCCTGATATGCCAAATGGAAAAGCTGATACAACGGCTATTATTTACGGATGCGGTAATGGCATTTTTCATATGAGTCAAAAGGCTTGGGAGAATCCAAAACTTAGACAAAGCTGTAGCTTGCTTTTAAAGGAACTTACTTCCCCAGAAAACGTAGGGATTCTTGCAAGTGGTTCAGGCTTCATAAGTAATATTGATTTAGGTGATTACGCGCCACCATCAACTGTCTTAAGCACAAAGGGTGAAAAACTAGTGGAAAATGCCAAGGAGTTAGTTGGACCTGTAGATAGCTTTATTAATAGAGGAGTATGGGAAAATATTATTATTAAACGCTTTCCCAATGTATTAAAAGGAACAATGACACCTGAAGCGGTTTTTGATGAAGTTTATGCAGCTATGAAATAAACCGATTAGGGGGAGGCGTATGTTTAATCATATTAAAAAATTTTACAAAAAGATGTCTATTAAACAAAAGTTGCTTTTATTATTTTCAGTACAGATTATTATTCCTATGGCGTTTATGGGCATGATGTTTTATAAGAATACAGAAAGTATCATTCAAAATAAATCGGTTAGTTATTCAGCTGATTTGCTGAAAATGATTGAATTACGTATGAATGATTTTTCTAGTAATTTGGTGAGTATTACAGATGATATTTTATACGATGCTAAGATGTATGCTATTTTAGATGAAAAGAAGTCAGATGTAGCAACAGAAGATTTAAGAGACTATTGTTATAACCTACTGCGGCGTATTTGTTTGAGTAATAAGGAAATCCAGTCTATAACATTGGCTTCTTTAAATGAATATGAATATAGCTATGACTTAAATGCTGGTGGTGTAAGTATCGAAAGTAGTGCTTCTTTTAAAGCGATGTTAGAAAAAGCTAGATTAGCTCAGCATAAGCCTATTTGGTATACGGAAGTAGATGAGGAAAACAAAGTACGTCATTTATATCTCATTCGTATGATTTATGATAGTGATGACTTTGGTGAACGAGGACTTATTATTTTGGAAATTAATAGGCAAAGACTTAAAGATGTTTATAATGATTTATCGACAGAATTTATGCAAAGTATCAATATCCTATCTAAGGATAATAAGTGGATTATAGGAACAGAAGAAGATTGGTACAATGAAAAAGAAAATGAATGGATTTCCAATCAACAAGCTAATTGGGGTTACCGTATTGACAAAAAAGAGCAGCGTCTATTAGCCTTTATGAATATTGAAGGCACAGAATGGAAAATCATAGCAGAAGGTTCTTTAAATCAACTCGTTAATGAAGAAATGAGTCACTTTAGATTTTTATTTATCATTGTCATGACCTTTACAATCTTATTACTGTCTATTTTTAGTATTTTAATGGCCATGGATATTTTAAGTCCGATTAATCGGTTGGTACATAGCATTAAAAAGGTAGAAGAAGAGAATATTCATCAAGAAGTTATTGTTGATAGAGAAGATGAGCTTGGTTATTTAAGTAAGTGCTTTAATAAGATGTCTCTGGAAATAGATAATCTACTTAACCGAGTTTATAAAGAAGAACTCACAAGGCGAGGAGCAGAGCTTAAAGCACTTCAAGCACAAATTAATCCCCACTTTTTATTTAATACACTAGAATCAATTAATTGGATGGCGCAGCTTAATAATGTACCTGAAATTAGAGATATGGTTACCGCTCTAGGAGCACTCATTGAAGCTAGCATTGGTAAGGGAAATCCTATGGTACCGTTAAGTAAAGAGCTAAAATATATTGATCATTATTTGCTGATTATGAAAAATCGTTATGGGGAACGTTTAAGTTATGAGAGTGAAATAGATACAAGCTTATTGGGACAAGAAGTACCCAAATTAATTTTACAACCACTTGTAGAAAATGCTATTTATCATGGTATAGATAAGATGAGGAAGAAAGGGATAATTAAGTTAACGATTCGAAGAGAAGATGAAACTATATATATAGAAGTGATGGATAATGGAAAAGGTATTCTTCCAGAAGAAGTAGAAGACTTCAATCAAAAGTTTAGAGAAGATAGAGATGATTATATATTAGGAGATAATCGTAAAAGTATCGGTCTCGCCAATGTAAATGGAAGAGTTAAATTATTTTTCGGGAAAGATTATGGATTACAAATAGAAAGTGAATATGAAACTTACACTAAAATGAAGCTATATTTACCCATTAGAGACTAAGGGAGGAAATATAATGTTTAAGGTACTTATTATTGATGATGAACCAACCATTCGCAAGGGACTAATTAATATTATTAATTGGAAAAAGTTTCAGTGTGAAATTTGTGGAGAAGCTAGTGATGGCGTAGAAGGGTTAGAAAAAATAGAAGCATATAAACCAGATTTAGTTTTTGCAGATATTAATATGCCAGAGATTAATGGCTTAGAGATGATTAAGTCAGCTAAAAGGATTGTACCTCATAGTAAATTTATTATTTTATCTGGGTATAGAGAATTTAGTTATATGCAAGAAGCTATTAAAATTGGAGCTTTTGATTATATTTTAAAACCTTCTAGTATAGAAGATATTTGTGAGGTAGTTAAACGTGCTGTTATTGAACTTAAGTATCAAAGAGATGACCAGTTAGAAACTAAAAAGCTTAGAAAATGTTTTGAAGAGAGTATTCCTATTTTAAAAGAAAAACTTCTTTATGATATTATTTTTCAAATCAATATTAATGAGGAAGAAATTAAAGAAGGATTTGAACTTTATGGGATTCAAATCAACGAGTTTGTAATGATTATGCTTGAAATTGATGGTGATTCTAAAAAAAGAGAGCCTTATCAGAGGCAGCTTTATCAGTTTGGTATTGTGAATACAGTAGAAGAAATGTTTGCAGAAGAGTTTAAAGTGGAAAAAATTGTACTTAATAATAAGCAGATTGCTTTTGTAATAGGAACACATGAGGTAGCAGAACTTTTAGAAGAAGGTGTTTATAAAAAAGTACATAGTATACAACAGCTTATAGAAAGTTGTTTTGATTTTACAGTAAGTATTGCTATTAGTACGAAAGGAAAAGATGTAGATGAACTCCATGAAAAAATGATGGAATGTAAAAATGCCTTAGCCTATCGTTTTTATATGGGAAATAGCTCGATTATTTTATATCGTGATCTTTCAGGCTTTTATAAGGGGCAAGACAACATTGCTTTTGATGGTATTGACAAGATTTTATGTAATACTATCAAGACTGGAAATGAGGAAGATGTGGTAAATATATTAGGGCAAATTAATGATAAGGTTATACAAACTAACCTAGATCCTGAGTATATTAAGACCTTTTATTGGAATCTTATTTACGAAATTAATATGATTCGTATTTCTATTAAAAACTTGGAAGTACAAGATAAAGATTTAAGCCATGATATTTCGAGTTTATATAAACTTATTGATAATGCCTCACAAATTAAAGAATTACAGGATCTTTTAGAACAAGTGGCTATGAGTGTAGTTCATCGTATTAATCGTTACAATAAAAAGAACATTAATCAAATCTTGCAAAAGGCCATAGACTACATTTGTGAAAATTATAATATGTCGATCACCCTAAATGAGCTTGCAGAACATACGTATGTAAGTACCTACTATTTAAGTCGTATGTTTAAAAAAGAGCTAGGTAAGAATTTTGTAGAGTATTTAAATGAAGTACGTATTGCAAAAGCTAAAGAATTACTAAAAGATAATAAATATAAGACCTATGAAGTTGCTGAATTAGTAGGCATTCAAGATCCTCACTATTTCTCCAAGATTTTCAAAAAATATGTGAATATGACACCTACAGAATATAAGGACAAGCAAATTTAATCAATTACTTATGAAATAACCCCTAAGTTTAGGGGTTATTTTTTTGCTAAAAATACACACCTATTATATCTATCAATTAATAATGAATAGATATACAAACAAAAACTTAAGTATAAATAAAAACTAGCAAATAATTGTTGTACTATTTTATAGATGTTGTATTAATGAAAAATATACAAATATACAACATATTCTATTAATAAAAATGGTAAAAAGTAATAGTATGAGTGTAAGGAGAGTGAAGCGAATGAGTAATAAAGCAAAAACAAAACAAAATACCACTGTTTTGGAGGAATTTAAAAAGAATATTGCACTATTCATTATGTTGCTGCCTGGATTAATTGTTATGTTATTTAATAATTATCTCCCTATGTTTGGTTTAGTGTTCGCTTTTAGGAAGATGGATACTTATACAAAGCTCTTTGGATCAGGTTGGAACGGTTTCAACAACTTCAAGTACTTATTTGGCACAAGTAAGGCTTGGGAAGTAACAAGAAACACCATAGGATATAACGTCATCTTTATCATTATTGGTATAACGTTGCCTATCTTACTCGCTATTGGTTTAAATGAGTTAAGGCAGAAACGTGCTGGTAAGGTTTACCAAAGTGTTTTCTTCTTACCTTATTTTTTATCTTGGGTAGTTATTCAGTACTTAGTATTTGGTCTGCTTAGTGGAAAGTTAGGTGTTGTTAATCAATTACTCAACTCAATGGGATTAGACCGAGTGAACTGGTATGAGTCACCACAATACTGGCCATACATTTTAGTAATTGTTAACACGTGGAAATGGACTGGCTACGACAGCATTATGTATTTGGCAACAATCGTTGGTATTAATAAGGAACTTTATGAAGCAGCAGCAGTAGATGGCGCTTCTCGGTTTAAGCAAATTTGGCATATTACGATTCCAAGTTTGATCCCTCTTATGATTACCTTAGTTCTTATTCGTTTAGGTAGAATGTTCTATACAGATATGGGGCTTTTCTTTACGGTACCAAAGAATACAGGTGCATTGCAAGCAGTAACAAACACTATTGATACCTATGTTTTTAGGGCATTTAGGCAAACGGGTGATTTAGGGCTTGCATCTGCAGCAGGTTTCTACCAAGCTGTACTAGGTCTCATCATTGTTCTCTCATTTAATGCACTTGCTCGAAAATATGATAAGAATGCCGGCATTATTTAGGGAGGGAAAGCGATGAAGAAAAATAATTTACATGTTAATGAAGATTCAAGTATTCAAATTTCAATGGTAAGTAATGTGATTTGGCATATCGTCTTTATTATGCTAGCTATTATATGTATTTATCCAATGTTACTTGTTTTCATGGTAACCATTACAGATGAGACAACTATTGCTTTAGAAGGCTATAAGTTGCTTCCAAGTAAATATAGTATGGCAGCAGTTAACTATATTTTTACCAATGGTAGAGCTATTTTAAATGCTTATGGTGTTTCTATTTTCTGTACTTTATTTGGAGGTCTCTTAGGTGTTGCCATTATGGCACTTTATGCTTATCCACTTGCGAGAGAGGATTTTAAATACCGTCGTATATTTAACTTGATTGCAGTTATTACCATGCTATTCTCTGGAGGACTTGTTCCTACTTACATGGTATATGTAAAGGTTCTTCACTTAAAAGATACAATAGGTGCCTTAGTATTAATGAACTTATTTAGTGCTTTTAATGTGATGATTATCCGTACGTATTACCGTACAAGTATTTCTCAATCACTGATTGAAGCAGCTCAAATTGACGGTGCAAGTGAATTTAAAACTTACTTTAAAATTGTATTGCCACTATCTAAACCAGTTATTGCCACTATGCTCATGATGGTGATGCTAGTTTACTGGAATGACTGGTATGGTCCGTTACTTTACATTGATAGTGAAAAATTATATAACCTACAATACTTAATTTACCAACTTGAGTCTAAGATTGCTAACTTAGCTAAGATGTCTGGTAATCCAGAACTTGTTAAAAATGTACCATCTGAAACGGCACGTATGGCTATGGCTATTGTTGCTATTGGACCTATTGTTCTTGCTTATCCATTCTTCCAACGTTACTTTGAAAAAGGTATTACTTTGGGAGCAACGAAAGAATAGTAGGTTTAATATAAAGATCACTTAGTTTTAAAATCAACTTAATTTTAGGAGGAGATTAAATGAAATTATTAAAGAAAACTCTTACAGTATTTGTAGGGACCGCATGTGTACTTAGTATGGCATTAACAGGTTGTAAACCAGGTAGTGAAGTGGTTGCAACACCAGCACCAAGTGAATCAGCTGCACCAAGCGAGACACCTGCAGAATCCGAGAAACCATTAGAAGCCGTTGAGCTTACATGGTATTTTATCGGTAATCAACAACAAGAAGATACAGCACTTGTAGAGGAAGCAGTTAATAAGTATATTGCAGAAAATACAAAACTTAACTGTACAATTAAACTTCAATGTTATGATTGGGGAACATATAATGACAGACTTATACAAATGACTTCTGCTGGTGAAACATTTGATATTTGCTTTACATCTAACTGGGCTAATAACTACTATACACAATCTGCTAAAGGTGCCTTTGTACCACTTAATGATCTTATGGACAAATATGCTCCAAAAACAAAAGAAATTTTAGGAGAAGACTTCTTAAGTGGTTCTCGTATCAATGGTGTGAACTATGCTATTCCAGCTAATAAAGAAAAAGCTCATTCATGGGGTCTTTTAGTTCGTAAGGATATTGCTGAAAAGTATAATATGGATTTATCAGGTGTTAAAACACTAGCTGATATGGAACCATTCTTCCAAATTATTAAGGAAAAAGAACCTAATATGTATGCTTTAGAAGGTACACCAAATGAATCTGCAATGAGAATTTTAGATTTTGATATCATTAATAATGATACAACACCAGGTGCTGTATATAATACTGATAATAGTAAAGTATTTGACCAATTAGAACAACCAGAAACACTTGAGCACTTTAAATTAATGAATAGCTTTATGCAAAAGGGGTATATCCGTGAGGATGCTGCATCTGTAACAGATTACAATGCAGATCAAAAAGCTGGTAAAATCTTCTGTGCCGTTCGTTCTTTAAAACCAACAAAAGATGTAGAAGAATCAAATGCTCAAGGTCAATCATATGTACAAATTGAGTTAACACAACCAATTATTTCTAACCGTGAAACAACAGGTTCAATGCAAGCTATCTCTGCAACCTCTAAAAACCCAGAAAGAGCTATGATGTTCTTAGAATTATTTAATACAGATGCTACAGTTAATAACTTAATTAACTTTGGTATCGAAGGTACTCACTATACAAAGATTAGTGATAACCAAATTAAAGGTACTGATAACCAAGCTAAATACAATCCAGGTCTTGGTTGGGCATTTGGTAACCAATTAATCAACTACTTAACAGAGTTAGACCCTACAGATAAATGGGCACAATTTGAAGCCTTTAATGCTGCAGGTACAAAAACACAATCTCTTGGATTCGTATTTGATCCAGCTCCTGTAACAACACAAATTGCTCAATGTACAAACGTATGGAATGAATTTGTACCTGGTATGCAAGTAGGTGCTTCAAATCCAGATGAAACATTACCAAAAGCTGTTAAGGCACTTAATGATGGTGGTATGCAAGATATCTTAGCTGAAATGCAAAAACAAATGGATGCATTTAATGCTACAAAAAAATAGATAAGTCTATTTAAAATAGGACCCTTAGGGTCCTATCAGATTGTAGACAAAACGGCTAGTTGGAAATTTCCAATTAGCCGTTTTCTCATGGGTTTATGGATATTTGGATTTATCAGGAAATATAATTGGATTTCTTTACGATAATAAAGGGCTCCCTTACCCTTCTTCCAAAGTCTTGTTGCTAACTTTTTTAAATTCATGCATGCAAAAATAAGCGTGACTTCCATGGTAACCTTTGCCACACTCCTTAGTCTTGTATATCTCATCCCATGCTTTTCTTTAGCATCAGCAAATACACGTTCTATTGTTTCTTTTCTTCTTTTATAAGTTCCCTTTATGATTGGTACGTGTCTTAAATGATTAGACTCTTCTATGTATTCTTCCCAAACATGTCTTGTAATGAGCTTTTGAGCCTTTTTACTGTTAGTGCACTTCATACGATAACCACACTCTTTACAATCATCAGGATTAGATTTGTACTCCTTATATCCATCCCTATTAGTTGTTGAATACTTTAGTACTGCATTATTAGGACAAACATAACAATCATAATACTCATCGTATGCATAATCATATTTTTTTAAATAGCCTTCTTTTGTCATAGGCCTTTTATAAGGGATTGCAGGATCAATTCCATCCTCTATAAGCGTTTTACATATATGAGGAGTGATGTATCCTGCATCTACTGCAAGGCGTTTCATGCCTTGTTTATATCTCTCTTTTACTTTATCATACACATCTTTAAAAGCTACACTATCATGAACATTACCTGCGGTTACTTCAAATCCAACTATAAAGTTACTATCATCACATGCAGTATGGGCAAGATAGGCAAAACATTTTTCTTTTTCATTTTTATAAAACATACCACTATCTTTATCACTTGTACTTTGAATAACTTCTTTCATGTCAGGAGTGAGATTTTCTTTTTTTTTAAGAGATTTCTTGTTATGATTTTTTCTATCTTCTTCAATGGCTTTATCAAGCTCTTCTTGATAATTTTTAGCTGGAACTGCTTTTAGAACTTTTTTATATTTCTTTTTATTAGCACTGGCTTTGATATGAGTTGAATCGATATATATTTGTTCTGGATTAATAAGTTTATAGTTTTCAGCTTGCTCAAGAACCTTAATAAAGATTTTTTGAAATAGGTCACTATGTTTGAAACGACGTTCATAATTCTTATTGAAGGTGGAGAAATGAGGTATTTTTTCAGTCATTCCATAACCAAGAAACCATCTATAGGCTAGATTTACTTCTATCTCTTTAATGGTTTGACGCATTGAAGGGATTCCGAATAGATGTTGAATAAGAACAATCTTAATAAGTACAACTGGATCAATACTTGGTCTTCCAGCAGAAGAATACAAGTCTTCAAGTTCGTCGTAAATGAAAGAAAAATCCATAGCCTTATCTATTTTTCTTAATAAGTGGTCTGATGGTACAAGATTTTCTAAAGATGTGAATTCCATTTGTAATCGAGTTTTAGTGTCTTTTCTAGTTAGCATAATTATCACCCATTTATATTATATCCTTAAATCCTAAAAATA
>JAEWMQ010000018.1 GCA_023393125.1 Bacillota bacterium | reverse complement strand
GAATAAAAGAGAAACTAGGATGGCTGAGTCCGGTGCAATACAGACTTAGCCTCTTGGCTGCATAAAAATAGCGAGGCAGCCAAAACTGTCTCGCTATTAAAGTCTAACTTTTAGGGGTCACCTCATTATCTATAAAGTATTAGCCTTATTATTTATTTCTTATTTAGATTATTGGCATATTTGATTAGCAATACTCTTACATTATTTACTGTGTATTTCTTTTGTCTCCAAAGTTGTTCCTCTCCAATAATTCCTTTAGTGACTAATACTGTAATTGCCGTTTGATATTGCTTTTCTACGTTTGCCTCAGCTACTTGCAAGCCTGCTAATTTACAAATTAATATAGGAACATTTTCTAGCTTAATAAGATCTTCTCTTTTCCAGCTATTGAAATCAAGTACCACGCCAGCTTTAATAATCTTACTAACAACCTCTGATAACTCTGGAGATAACTGTGCTACTGTCAAACTATCGTATTGCTCTAAACGATAGTTTTCAATTAAACCGATGAGTTTCTTTGCATACTGTGGATCTGTAGCATATCCAGCTACTGCGATTGCTTCACAAGCCTTCTTATAATCTGTTTCTCCCACAACTTTACTATATCTCTTATTACTTGTTAAAAGTCTGCTATGATCTGCAATAGAATCAGCCCATGAATCATATGCCTTAAACCCTGCTGTAATCATTGTGTTTTTCCCATCATAGTATTCAGTTGTTCGACCATTCCACACTTTACCACGCCAACTACTAGTAGCTTTAATCCCAAATAATGCATTAGCCTCAGTTGTTAATATACTATTTCCATTGTTACTTTCTAAAATAGCTTGTGCAATAGTAAGGCTTGGTAAAATCTGAGACGTCTTAGCATCCCCAATTGCCATTGGTGCTATCTTATCTATGAACTCTTTCCTTGTGTAAGCCATATCAATTCCCCCTTTATAAAAGATTTCATACTTTTAGCTTTCTACCATAATATATGAAATCTTCTTTCAAAACGTGAACAAGCATAAATGCGTTTGAATATATTGTTATTAAATAAGCATTTCAATTCTATCTTTATTTAGGGGGGATTATTATATGAAACGATTTTCTCATATGACTTCATCCATTTACCAGTTCTTTGCCACACTAAGCTTAAAGGATAAGTGTCTTATAATCTTTATGGCTATTCTCTTATCTCAAACCATTTATAATATCTTTGCTCATGAAATGATGTCCAATAGTTTAGAAACAATAGATATTATTATTAGAACTTCTTCTTCTGGTATATTAGGTTATTTTTTAAGTAGCAGTTTTTGTGAAAGAGATCCTAATGCCACCAAAAAAATACTTTCTAAAAATGGTGAAGAGCCTTTTATTCCATCTCCTGACTGTAAAGCAAGAGATCAAATGATTATTGCAACTATCATTGGTATTATTGCCCTCTTGGTTTTACTTATTGCACGTAATTTCATGGCTCCTACAGTCAATTCTTTAGCTTCTCTTATTCAAATGAGAGATTTTGCTTCTAGTACTATAGGTTTTCTTTTAGGAAACTCTGCCAAAGACAAAAAATCCTAAAATGAAAGCAAACAAAAAGCCTACTTTAGTCATCTAAAATAGGCTTTTATTTGTACCAGCTCTTAGTTTACAACCTTTATAATAATAAACATTCCCTAGTAAAGAACATAAAAATAGTTATAACTTTTTTACTTCTACTTCTTTTATACTTCAATAATAGTTACATAGTTCTTTCCATATTTATCTTGAATACTTTCAATTCCCAACTTTAGTGCCTTTAGTAAAATAAGTACTTCACCCTTCTCATATCTACTACTATATCTATATATCCTACACTCCATATATGGTACCCCTTTTTTCTCAGTACAAATACAATCCGCTTCAGCATTAGTCAGTTCTCGTATAGCATTTATTGTATTAATTCCCAATACCGCAATACCACTCGATAAAATATCTGTCCCCTTATTTCCATAGTGGGAACGCCCACATATAACAAATCTACAGATATCACCATCTATATCCTCAAAAAAAATTGCTTGTATCCCTTGTTTAACAAGATAACTATCAAGATCAATAGTAAATGGTTTAGCCACTACTTTTTGATTAAAGCCTATATTTCTAAAATCAAATGATAACATATAATAGCACTCCTATGTATTTATTGTCTATGTAGAATAAATCTTTGATATGGATATCCAAATTCTTCACATAATTCGTCTTCAATAAAGCCCCCATATCCCTTATTTTTAATCTAGATTATTAATCTATAGATCTCAACGATTTTATTATTATCCTCTTTTGTTGCTCTCCTCATACTATATAAGTTCATAGCTTCCCCCTATTATACAAATATCTTTCATATTATTACACGCTATCATTACATAAGTATTATTTTACAATATATCTATTTTTCATAATTTACAATCAATAACATAATATCAGCTTTTATTTAGCTCCACATACTTTCATTTTTAATAGTTTTTCTATATCACACAAATGTTCTTGGCATAGGATGCGATAATGAATCCATCCACTACCACCACATGGGTATTTATTATCTATATAACTTTGCGTGTAACTAAGCATTTCCCCATACATAGCTTCAAATTGCTTATTCGATAATCTAAGCATAACAGTCAAAGCTTCTGATTCGGCGAAAATATCACATATCTTTTCTTATAGCTCAGTACTTATATAGCATACTACTTTAGGTATGCTGTTTTTTGTAGTTTTTTGTTATATAAAAAATAAGACCAAGTTTTCACCCAATGTCATTAAGTTAGGGCATTGAGTTCTCACCTGGCCTATCTAAAACTATTCTTTTATTTGCAAGGCATAAAGACGTAGAATAACTTTTTGTTTAGTTCATTATCAACTTGATTTTATAAATTTACTTCTAATTTACTTCTTCTATTCTGATAATAAAAATAACCAAAGCATATCAACAAGGATACAAGTGAAGAGAGGGGTGCTGCCCATCCTAATTCATAAAGAGTAATATCTGCCATCTTACTTATTAAATAGGTTAAAGGAATCCTAAATCCAAAAGTTGCAATTAAACTGTGTATAAGCGAAAGAACTGATTTCCCATTGCCACTGAAATAACCATTGAAGCAAAATATAAAACTTACCATTATACAATCAATAGAAAAAGATTTTAAATATTGTCCTGCCACTATAATAACATCAGAATCATTCGAGAAAATAGCTGTTAGCGTTTCAGGCCATATTTGACAATAGGTGGTGGCGATGATTCCAAAAATTAATGAATAAGCTATTCCATATAGAAGCATCTTCTTTGCTCTTTCAGTTTTTCCTGCTCCAATGTTTTGTGCTGTCGCTGCAGAGACGGCAGAACCAAAGGCTGTAGGTGGCAGCATTGCAAAGACAATAATTTTTTCGACTACTCCAACAGCAGCAGATGCTACTAATCCTAGTGTATTTATGACTGCTGTAATCATTAAGAAGGATACATTCACTAAAGCATCTTGCAAGGCTAATGGGAATCCAACAATTACTATCTGCTTAACAGCTTCTTTATCAAGTTTAAAATGTTTTCTATTTATTTCAAAGGTAAAGCCTTTTTTGATCATGTAAATTAAGGAAACAATAAAACTAATCGCTTGAGCTAAGACAGTAGCTATGGCTGCTCCAGCTGCACCTAATTCAAACACTGCAACTAATACAACATCAACAACAATATTGATGATGCAGGCAATTAATACAAAGTAAACTGGAGTTTTTGAATCGCCAATACCTCTAAAAATACCACTTACCGCATTATATCCAATTATAAATGGAATACCTGTTGCACAAATCATAATATATTGCCTTGTATACTCTACAGATTCTTCTGGTGTATGCATTAAAGTAATAGCTGAATCTGTAGCAAAAATCATTAACAGGGTCAATACGATAGCAATCATTATAAAGAGTATACTTAATGAACCAATTGCTATGGCTGTCCCTTCATTGTTTTTTTCTCCTATACGCCTACTAATTAATACAGTTCCCCCCATTGAAATGCCCAAAATAATACCCGTTATTGTTTGCATAACCTGACTTCCAATAGCTACAGCAGATACCGCTGCTGAATCAGCAAACTGCCCTACAACAAATAAGTCTGCTGCCCCATATAATGCCTGTAAAAGACTCGCAAATAAAAATGGTAAAGCAAACCTTAATAGTGTGCTTCCGATATTTCCTTTCGTTAAATCACTCAAAACTAAATACCTCCTTCTAAATCTTTTTTAAGTTCATCGATATCATAAAAACAAAAAAGCTGGATAAGTTAGTAAGCAGTTGCTTACCATCTTATCCAGCGTATAATTCTAAAAAATATTACACCCTCCGATGAACAAGTTCATTATACAAACATTATTTTATATAGTCAATCTCTTTATTTATTTTTACAAAAAACATCTATTAAAAATACAATATTACACATTTCAGAATATACATTCAAATTACTTTCTTGGTTATGGTGCTTCAAACTTTTTAATTATCATATTGCAGAAACAATTAAATACACAAATACATATGATTCAGAAGGGAATTCTCACAAAGAACTCGTGAAGAAGACTCCTAAAAGCAAAAAAGGCAATAGTATACACATACTGGCATTGATCATATACTTTTCATACTTTAAGATACACTTAGGTTACTAGAAGCAGATGAAAATTTTAAAATCCCACAAGAATTACTTGGCCATGCTGACCTTACAACCACTATAAATATATATGCCCATGTATTAGAAAAACAAAAAAGAGGACTAAAAAGTCCTCTATCCCTTGTAATTCCTATATTTTCAATAAAGCTGGAAGGGGGACTCGAACCCCCGACTTACTCATTACGAATGAGTTACTCTACCAACTGAGTTATGCCAGCTTGGTACTTGTTTACTTTATCATATCTGTAATAAATAATCAATATTTTATAACTTATTTTATGTAATATAAAATGATTTATATTATTATATTTTCTCTTTTTATCTCATATATCTAGTAATAAGAAAGGAAGTGAATAAATGGAGAAAATCTTACCCTATAATGCAGCTGCTGCTATCGCTTATGCTAAAAAATGGAGCTTACTTCGTAATCCTATGTACTTAGACTTCACCCAATTAGGCGGCGATTGTACTAATTTTATTTCTCAGAGCCTATACGCTGGTAGCCATATTATGAACTTTACCCCCGTTACAGGATGGTATTACAAAAATGCTAATGATCGCTCTGCTTCTTGGACAGGAGTCAAATTTCTACATAAATTTTTAACTACTAATAAAGGCCCTGGACCCTTTGGCAGGGAAGTTACTCCAAATGAGATTGTTCCTGGTGATATTATTCAATTTGGTAATGATCTTCAAGATTACCATCATTCACTATTAGTATTAGAAACTGCTCCTAATCCTACCTATGACCAAATTTTAATCGCTACTCACAGTTATGATGCCATTAATAGACCTCTTTCTTCTTATGATTTTACTAAGGTACGCTTTATTCATATTGATGGTGTAAGAGCATATTAGCCTATTCTACTCATACTTATATGCTCTATCTAAAAAATCCTATTTAATCAAAAGGTCCTAGATATTTGCTAGCAAATATCTAGGACCTTTCTTTATTAACATATATCTATATGCTCATGTATTATCAATTATTGATTTAAAAACGCCTCAAATCTTGCTCTCACAGCTTCTTCACCAATGATTTGCATAATCGTATATAAATCAGGTGTATTTGTTCTATGGCTAATAGCACTTCTTACAGCTCCTGCCACATCTGATACCATACCTTTGAAAGCTGTTGGATCTTTTTTGAAAGCTTTACGGTCTGCTGTATAACCAAGACTAATCGCATGTTCTTTTAATTCATTGAACCAAGTTTCTTGGTCTGTGTTAAAATTATACACTTCTTTATAAGAAGCAATGATTTGTTTAGCTGTCTCTAAAGTCATATTTTTTGGCAATTCTACTTCTGTTTCAGCATTAAATAGCTCATCATAGAAATAGCAGATTTTTTCTTTAACTTCTGCCCATTTTCCAAAGTCTTTACGTGGTTTTGGACCTTCTTTATCAATGTTGAAGATTTCCTTTGACATTGCTTCATGTGCCGTTACTAATGCATACATTTCTTTGTCATATTCTTCTGCCCACTGTGTATAAAGAGTATAGACTTCTTCTGCTGGCATTTTAGAGATGACATCTTTACTTACATCATTTAATTTAACAAGGTCAAAAAGTGCTCCACTTTTACTCATTTTATCTAAAGCTACTGGGTAGTCATGATAATCTGCAGTTGGATTTTCCATTCTCCACTCTTCAAATGCAGAGTTAATGATATTTAATAAATACTCTACTACTGAAGCTCTTGGATAACCTTCTTCTTTGTAATAGCTTACTGCGCTTTCTGGATCTTTACGTTTTGAAAGCTTACGTTTAGAATCACCATCTAATTTCATTACATTTGGAATGTGTGCGTATTCTGGTCTTTCAAACCCAAGTACATCAAATAACTGAACGTGAATTGGAAGTGAAGATAACCATTCTTCTCCACGAATAACGCTAGTTGTTCCCATTAAATGGTCATCTATAGCATGTGCAAAATGGTAAGTTGGAAGACCATCTGCTTTAATAAGAACGATGTCTTGTACATTTTCTGGGAAAGAGGTCTCCCCTTTAATAAGGTCTACAAAACTTACACGGTTCTCTGCATTACCAGGTGATTTTAAACGAAGAATATAAGATTCACCAGCTTTAATCTTCTCAATAGCTGCTTCTGGTGATAAATCTCTGTAAATCGCATATTCACCATAGCAACCTGGAGTTAGTTTAGCCGCTACTTGTTTGTCACGCATAGCTTCTAATTCTTCTGGAGTCATAAAGCATGGATAAGCTAATCCTTTTACAATTAAATCTTTTGCAAAAGTTTTATAAATCTCTGCTCTCTCACTTTGACGATATGGACCATAATTACCTTTTGAAGTTGTTTCTCCAGTCATTCCTTCATCAAAATCCATACCAAAGTTGTGCATTGTTGCAATGGTATCTTCAATAGCACCTTCTACTTCTCTTTTCTGATCTGTATCTTCTACTCTTAAATAAAAAACGCCACCGCTTTGCACGGCAATTCTTTCACTAACAAGGGCTGCAAACACTCCCCCTATATGCTGAAATCCTGTTGGACTAGGCGCATAACGTGTTACCTTTGCACCTTCCTTAAGTGTTCTTTTTGGATAGGCTTTTAAATAATCTTCTGGTGTTTTCGTTACATCAGGAAAAATTAAATCAGCTAATTGTTGTAAACTCATCATTTCACCTTACCTTTTTATCATTTTGTATTGCAAGGAGTCTTCTTATCGTATGAACCTTCTCTTATTTGATTTAAGTCTTTATGACCTATTTCAACATGACAAGAAAGTGGAATGATACCCACTTTCCCTTGCTTTCGTTATCTATTCTTTTTTCATTATACCCATCTCTAATAACCTTGTAAAGCATTCCTATTATTCTACCTTTGGACTGCAACGATGGATTTTCTGCTTAATAAAATAATAAACTCTTATTGCTAGATAAGAGTTTATTATTTTAGTTATTATTCTATTTCAAGTTGTTTTTCTTTTCTAAGTGATTTTTTAGCTTTTGACTTCTTCTTTGTTTCTAAAAGTTTATTTTGTTTCTCAAGTGTTTTCCCATAAGAATTCTTCTTAGTCATATAAGTTGCTTTTTTCTTCTTTTTAGACTCCTTAGGAATAATGGCTTTATCACTATAAATAGTTCTTAATCGTTTCCCTCCTTCTTTATCTCCAGGCTTCTTTTCTAATACTTGAATAGGTTTTACACGTTCTAATACGAATTTAAGCTTTTCATCTTGGCAAATTTGCTTGATATGTGCTACTGTATCTTTTAAATCACTATCTTTTTTCATATAAGTTTCATTCTTGATCGCTGATAACACCATACCAATATATCTAAAATCTAAACGATTACGCATCTCTTCTTCAAGCTTGGCTTCAATAAAGCTTTTTTCCAATAGTTCATAGACCTTAATCTGATCCTCCCATAGCCTTTTATTATACGTATGAAGTACTGAACTTGGATTTTGTACATAGTGATAATAAATGCCGTGCTCAATAGCTACACTTTGGCATTTTAAGAGAGTTTGTACCATAAATACCAAGTCTTCCATAATACTAACACCTGGTACAAATCTAATTTGATGCTGATCTAGAAATTCCTTTTTAAATAAACCTCTCCATACACATCCCATAACACAAACATAAGTAGGCATTAAATCAGGCATTCCTACCATATTGTTGACTAACTTTTCAATAATAACCTTTCCTTCAAGTACCTCATCCTTAAAGGCAAACGTTTTAGGTGAACTTTTCTTTTTAGTATCTTTAAAGTAATTACATAAGCATACAGGACTATCCCACTTTTTAATTTGTTTATAGAGTTTTTCATACATCGTAGGTTCTACCCAATCATCTGGATCAATAAAGCCTACATAAGTACCTGTAGCAGCTTCCAAACCTGTATTTCTGGCAATCGAAACACCTTCATTTATTTTATCAATAACTACAATTCGTCTGTCTCTCTTAGCATATGCTTTGCAAATAGCTAAACTATTATCCTTTGAACCATCATTTACCAATATAATTTCTAAATGTGGATAAGTTTGATTAATAAGGCTTTCTAAGCCTCTAGCTAAATACTTTTCTATATTATATATAGGTACGATAATACTAATAACTTCCACTACTGTCATACCTCGCTTTATATTCTTTTTTTACTTCTATTCTTAGTATATCCATTTTTTAATTTGTTTTTCAGGTCTTTTTATTTATTAGTACAAAACTCTACCTAATGCAATTCTTCGTCTCATACCTCCACTGAATAGATGAATAGGGTAATTTTGTAAACAGTGAGCTGTAAAAGCTCTCATATGTGTTCTATCTTTTCTTGGACCTGTTGCTTATTATACTTTGTTTTTTAAACATATGCAATATTCTGCCAAACATTTAGCCACGGCATTAGACAATCTTCTTGAAACATATAGGCAGATAACACATTAAAAAGCACACAAAAATAGGTACCTCATTTGATTTAAATTAAAGTAAAACTAAAATAATAATAACCATCACAGGTGTAGATTTCATAAAATAAATTTTCCATTTATATTTTTTCGCAATTAGTACAAACTATATTATAGCGAAAATTATATTTAAAAGGGGAGAAAAAATTGAAAAAAAATAATTTTTTCCTAGTAATAGGATTGGCCGTTATTCAACTTTTCTCAGTACCAACTATGGCATCACATTCTATTTCTCAGTATGTCATTGATCATGAAATCACAAAGTCTACTGGAGAGGAAGCGCAAACTAAACCAGAACTTTCCGAAGAAGAATTAAGAGCAACATTTCAAACTGTGGTCAGTGATATTGTAAAAAACCGCAACCACTGTATACAAAACTTAGATGCAGAGAGTTTAAAAACTTCATATAACCTCAAAATCAAAGTAAGCCTTTGGGCTTATGAAAGTGAAGCTCAAAAAATCAAGTATTTTAAAAATTGGTGTGATAAACAAGCTATTAAATTCAATCGTATTGAGTCTGTGGTCAAAGTTCGCAAGGTAAAAGAAAAAGAGAAAGATCTCTATGGTATCCTTTGCTTTAATTCCACAGCCTTCACTTATAGCTATCTAGATACTCCTGAGGTTTTTAATACCTTTTATCTAGGTACCTCCCACTACATCAATTTAAAAAAAGATGGGGATCATTACATCATTACTAAAGAGTGGTATACTGACCCTTTTGCTGATTCTTTAAATCTTAATACGCTTAAAACAGACGAGATAAGAAATTATATTTTAAATCATACGTTACCTGATTACACGCCTAATGAACGTACTCAAAAAGCCATTGATTATGCCCATCAATATTGTGGAGTTAGTCCTGATCCCGACTATCTTTTTAAATATAATAAGGCCTATAAGAACTTTAATCCAGATGGCGGTGATTGTGCTAATTTCGCCTCTCAAATCTTACATGAAGGGGGTGGCTTTAGAAAAAATGACACTTGGAACTATTGTGGTCGTCAAGGAAGTAAAGCCTGGGTTAATGCACAAGCCTTTAAAAACTATATAGTAAGTAGCAAACGTGGTGGTTATCTGGCGAAAGGCACTTATCAAGAAGTTTATAAAGAAGCTTATAAGCTTCGTCCTGGTGATTTCGTTGCTTATGAAAAGAAAGGTAAAATTACTCATATTTCCACAATTACAGGCCTTGATTCAAAAGGTTATCCACTTGTTACCTGCCACAATACCGATAGACTCCTAGTTCCTTATGATTTAGGTTGGAGTAATAAGGGCATTCGCTTTCATTTAATCCATGTTTATTATTAAATCAATTATCTCTTTTTCTATTTCCATTCAATATTTTAGGGAGAAGTAGCTGCTAAGCTTGCTTCTCCCCTTTTATAGAATTGGAAATATCCATCTCAATAACTAAATAATTTATCTAGCTTCAGAACTAACTGTTTTTTCATAAGCTTCAATAGCACTTATAACTGCCTTCATAAGCTTGGTTTGATAAGCTTTATCTGCTAACATACGATCTTCATTCCAATTACTCATAAAACCCATTTCAAATATCACTACAGGTACTGCGGACCAGTTAAACCCTGTCATATCACTTCTTTCAAAAATCCCATTTACTTTAACTCCTGATTGCTGCAAAGCTGTTTTTAAGAACTCCGCATAAGTCTTGCTAGCAGCATGGATGCCTGCTGTATACTTACCTGTTTTAGATGGAATAAGAAGTACAGCTCCTGACTTTCCACCATTACCAATGCTATCACAATGAAGGCGAATGGTCATATCAGCCTTAGCACTATTGGCAACTTGAGCCCTTTCTGCATTACTTATATTAACTTCATTAGTTTCCCTTGTCATCACTACTTTATAGCCTTTTTCTTCTAGCAAACTTTTTAAAATAAGACCTGCTTCTAAGTTAACAGCATATTCTGGCTTTTTGGTAGCAACACCACTAGTACCGGAAGAAACTCTTGCTTTTCTATTCCCTGAGCCTGGTGCAATAGGTTCACTTTTAGGATCCCCTTTTGCTTGATGTCCTGGATCAATGCAGATGACAAATGGCTCCTTTGCAAATACCACCTTTACCTGAGCTAAAAGCATAATAGCAGCTAAAACAATACATACGCCCTTGGTTAAGTTTTTTGAAATTGACTTTTTCATGCTACAATAAACCTCCTAGATGTCTTTTTCATCTTAGTTATATGTTTATTTTGGCATTTTTACTCCATCAAATAAAAAACAGGATTAATACGCTTATGCTTTTAAAACAGACTTTGAACAATATAATAGATCATTGGAATAAATAAAGCTGGTAAGAAATTCGCTACTTTTATCTTTGTAATCTTTAAGAGATTGAGTCCTAATGCCATAATAACAACACTACCAATAGCTCCAATATTAATGATTTGCACTTCTGTTAAAACATTACCTAAAAAGCTAGCTGCAATAGTGATAGTTCCTTGATAAAGCAGAACTGCCACTGCTGAAAAGGCTACACCTATTCCCATAGAAGAAGCATAAATAATAGAAGTAATACCATCTAACATGGATTTAACAAAAAGCATCTCGTGATTACCTTCTAATCCACTTTGGATAGCCCCGACGATAGCCATAGAACCAATACAAAATAATAAACTAGCTGATACAAAGCCCTCTGCTATACTCCCACCTTTATTTAATTTCTTAAAACGTGCCTCTATCTTTTCTCCTAATACATTTAGTGCTTTTTCTAAGTTAATAGCTTCTCCAATAATAACACCAATAATCAAAGATAGAATAAGTAGTAATGTATCTGTGCTTTTTAAACTTCCTGATATACCTATGTACAGAATACTTAGACCCAAAGCTTTCATAATGGCGTCATCAAAGCGCTTCGAAATACCTCCTTTTAAAAATAGACCTACTATGCTTCCTGCTAAAATAGCAACTGTATTGACTATAGTTCCTAACATCACAACTCCCCTTCTACAAATAAAAATAATAGATGTATTGTACCACTTATGGGAGGTAAATACATCTATTGTTTCTTATCTATTAGCTAAAACATCTCTTAAAATAGCTATCGATTCATCAACCTGGGCTTTTTCTATTATAAGTGGTGGTACAAAACGCACAACCTTTTCCCCTGCTCCAACTACTAACATCCCTTTTTCCATACAGGCCTTCTCTACATCTAAAGCCGGTAAGGTAAGTTCCATGCCTAGCATCATCCCAAGCCCTCTTATCTCTTTAATACATTCAAACTCCCCTTGAAGCTTTATAAGTTCCTCTTTTAAGTAAGCACCTACTTCTTTCACATGTTCTAATAGCTGATTATCTATGAGCTCTTCTAGTACTACCTTTGCAGCAGCTGTTACCAGTGGATTTCCTCCAAAAGTGGATGCGTGATCACTAGGTATAAACACATCTGCTTTACTTGTACATGCCATAGCACCAATAGGAACACCACCACCAAGTCCTTTAGCCATAGTCACTATATCTGGCTTAATCCCAAATTGTTCAAATGCGAATAAAGTACCGGTTCTTCCTATACCTGTTTGTACTTCATCCACAATTAACAGGGCATCATATTTTTTACAAAGTGCTTCTACTTCTTGTAAATACGTAGAATCTCCAGGAATAATACCGCCTTCTCCTTGAATCACTTCTAAAATTACTGCACAAGTTTTATCACTTATAAGCGCTTTTAAACTATGGATATCATTATAATCCGCATAGCTTACATTAGGTATAAGTGGCATGAAGCTCTTTTGATACTTTTCTTGACCTGTTACTGCTAGGGCACCGTGAGTTCTTCCATGGAAGGACTTTTTCATAGCAATAATCTGCACTTTATCTTCACTTTTTGATTTACCATATTTCTTCGCTAACTTTAAAGCACCTTCATTAGCCTCTGCACCACTATTACAAAAGAAAACTTTATCGAAAGATGAATTTTCTACTAAAAGCTTAGAAGCTTCTATTAAGTTACTTGTGTAGTAGTAATTAGAAACGTGCATTATTTTTTCGACTTGTTCTTTTAAAACTGTAGTAAGCCTAGGATGTGCATATCCTAAAGCATTAACTGCTATGCCTGCATACATATCTAAATATTTCTTGCCATTTTCATCATATAAATAAACACCTTCACCACGTTCAAGTATCAATGGAAAACGTCCATAGGTATGCATGATATATTTGTCGCCTTCTTTAATTCCTTGTTCCATCTCTAATCCTCCTTTTTATACATCATGGTACCAATGCCATTGGGTGTATAAATCTCTAGAATAAGTGCATGCTTTTTTCTTCCATCTAAAATATGCACCATAGAAACACCTTCGTCGATGGCTTCCATGCAACATTCAACTTTTGGAATCATACCGCCTGCAATAATGCCTGATTCAATATACTTTTTCGCTTCATCATCACTTAAGAAAGAAATAAGTGACTCAGGATTATCCTTGTCTTTTAGTACACCCTCTACGTCTGTAAGGAATACTAATTTTTGAGCATCGAGTGCGCCAGCAATTGCAACTGCTGCATAATCCGCATTAATGTTATAGGTGTTGCCTTCATCATCTGAACCAATAGGTGCAATGATTGGAATAAAATCGTTATCAATTAAAGATTTGATTAATGTTGTATTCACTTTCTCAATTTCCCCTACAAAACCTAAATCTACACCATCTTTATTAAGCTTTTTAGCTCTTAAAATCTTACCATCTTTACCTGTTAACCCAACTGGACAGCCCCCTTGCCCAGAAATCATTTCTACAATTTGTTTATTTACCTTACCTGCTAGCACCATTTCTACAACTTCCATTGTTTCTTTTGTTGTAACACGAAGTCCATTAATAAACTCAGACTTAATATCTAGGCGCTTAAGCATATTATTAATTTCAGGTCCTCCTCCATGAACAATTACTGGTTTTAGACCTACTAATTTAAGAAGTACAATATCCTGTACAATAGTCTTATTAATTTCTGGGTCTAACATAGCACTTCCACCATATTTGATAACAACTGTATTGCCATTAAACTCCCTAATATAAGGCAGTGCATCTATTAAAACCTTTGCCTTTTCTAGTCCCTCATTCATTTTCAAATCCCCCTAAAGTTTATTCTATTGTCCTATGCTGTTATTATTAGCCCTTATCTTTCACTACTTAACTTCTATAATCTCCATTAATTTTGACGTAATCATAACTCAAATCACACCCCCAAGCTGTTACACTTTCTCTCCCTTCCCCCATGCTAATGAGGATTTTAATTTCATTTTCTTCTAATACTTCCTTAGCTTTTTCTTCACTAAATTTAACAGGTAAGCCTTGTCTGAGCATTGCTACAGTTCCAGCAATACTTTCAATGCTAATATTTACTTTGTTAGGATCAAAGCTTATACCCGAATAACCCATAGCACAAAAGATTCTTCCCCAGTTGGCATCCTCTCCAAAGAAGGCTGTTTTAACTAAACTAGAAGTTAAAACACTTTTAGCAATACATTTACCTTCTTCAAAATTTTTAACACCTTCTAGATTAACTTCTAATAATTTAGTAGCACCTTCTCCATCTTTAACAATAGAAATAGCAATATATTTGCATACTTCATATAAAGCTTCATAAAACTTATCAAATGCTTCTCCTTCTTCCTCAATAATCGGATTACCTGCCATACCATTAGCTAAAACAAGTACAGAGTCATTGGTGCTTGTGTCCCCATCAACTGTAATCATGTTAAAGGAAGTATCAATAGCTTTCTTAAGAGCTTTTTGTAGCATCTCCTTAGTTATATTGACATCAGTTGTAATAAAACCTAACATGGTTGCCATATTAGGGTGTATCATTCCTGAACCTTTACCCATTCCTCCTACAGTAATAGTGGTATCATTAATGTTCTCTTGTAGTGCAATCGTTTTTTTCGCCAAATCAGTTGTTAAAATAGCATCTGAAGCAGCTTCTCCGCCTTCATAAGTTGCGCTTACCTTTTCTGCTACCGAGCCAATTCCTTTTCTTAAAACCTGCATAGGTAAATGTACACCTATAACACCTGTAGAACATACTAAAACTTGCTTTTTATTAATATTAAAAGCGTCTGCCACTAAACTGGCCATTTCTTCTGTATCTTTTTCTCCCTGAAGTCCTGTAGCTGCATTAGCATTCCCACTGTTAACAACAATGGCATGAACCTTTTCTCCTTCGGTAAGAACCTCTTGATCCCAAAGTACTGGTGCTGCTTTTACCACGTTTTGTGTAAAAGCCCCTGCATAAGTGCAAGGTGTTTCACTGTAAATAATTGCCAAATCCTTCTTCTTATTTTTAATGCCAATATGTTCCCCATTTGCTTTAAAACCTTTTGGTGCTGTAATACTTCCTTGTATTAATCTCACGAAAATCCCTCCATATCTATTTACACTTTAATGAATAAACATTTATTATATTTATAATTATACATATATTTTTATTTTATTTCAATAGTTTTTTCTATTTTTATGAGTAAAAGTGAATTTTTATTCATGTCCATGCCTCATTTTATTTATTGTCACTTATTTAGATTAAGCTATTACTTTGTATATCTGTTATAACAACTAAAAACACGTCTTCATTTGGCTTTTAGATGCCTTTTGAAAACGTGTTTTATCATTTTATTTAAGCTCTTCATTCTTTATTAAAAAGCAAGTAATCTCTGGAATATTACCAAATCGATAACGCATTTGACTTGTTCCAATTCCAGAATTCACGTATAAAATCATACGCTTGTTATCCTTAAATGTATATCTCCCTTTAATATATTTATTAGCATAGGGCGGTGTAAAAGGCGCACCTATAAAGGGAATTCTTACTTGCCCTCCATGGCTATGACCTGAAAGTTGTAAATCAATAGGATAGCCTGTTACCTCATCTGCCACATCAGGTGCATGAGAAATAAAGATATTGTAGTCAGATTTGCGAATCCCTTCCATAGCCTTCTCAATATTAACTTTACCTAATAGTTTATCATCAATCCCTATTAAATTAATACGTTGGCCACTCTTTAAAGTAATCAATTGATTTTCATTGACTAGTAGCTGAAAATCAGCTGATGCTAATATCTTTGCATACCTTTTGGTACCATTTCCTCCATGATCGTGATTACCATATACAGCAAATTTACCGTAAGTTGCTTTAAGCTTCCCCAAAATAGCAGCGGTTTCTTCTACCTCTGTAAACTCTTTATTATCCTCTATTAAATCTCCTGTAAAAATAATTAAATCTGGCTCTAACTTGTTAATACGTTCCACTACTCTATTTAAGTGACTACTGGTAAAACCTAATCCTAAATGAACATCACTAAACTGTACAACCTTAAGTGGTTCCTGTGATAGCTGAATGCTTTGTGTCGTTAGAACTTGCTGCTTTACAGTCAGCAGTTCTGGTTCTATGTATCTTGCATAAATATAGATTCCTATTGCAATCAGTACTAACGTCATACAAAAGCTCAATACCCACCTCACAAATCTAATCACTGCTTTTACTAGCTTTAATAACATTCTTTTCCTCACACTCTCATTTATGACTTATATTTTAGTTCATGAGCTAATAGCTTCTCTTTAATATCTATTTGATTTCCCATAAACCCTACCATTTTTCCATTCTTACCTATTACCCGGTGACAAGGCACAATTAACGGTATAGGGTTAGCACGGTTAGCCCCTCCTACTGCTCGCACAGCCTTAGGATTTCCTATCTTTTTTGCTAATTCCCCATAACTTATAGTTTCCCCATATGGAATTTGTTTTAAACCCTCCCATACCTTTTCTTGAAATGCAGTCCCCTTTGTCACTAGTTCTAAATCAAATGCTTGACGTTGTCCTTTGAAATATTCATCTAACTGTTTTTTTGCCTTGCTACACAAAGCTTCATCCCTTTCCAGCTCAGGATTTTCTTTTTGATAAGCTTCAAAACCATCCCCCTTTAAGAAAACAGCTTCTACGCCTTGCTCACAAACAACTATACTAATAGGTCCTAATAGGGAAGACTCATAAATGGTATAACCTCTTCTCACATTACTCACCTCCATATTTATTCATCTCTTGTTAATTCTTCTATTACACGCTTAATTACTTCAGACGAAAAACCTCTTTGTGCCAAGAACGCATACAACTTACCTTTTAACTGATACAAGTCTTCTGTTTTCTTTTTATAATATTCAAGTTTTTTCCTTCCTATACCAATACAATTCTCATAGGCTTCTTCGGTACTGTAATTTTCTTCTAAAGCCTTAGTAATTTGCTCTTGTGAAACCCCCTTATTTCTTAGGGCTTCTTTGATATATCTAGGTCCTTTTTTAGAAAATCTCTTTTTATCTCTTACAAAGGCTTCAGCCAGTTGGCTATCATCTAAGTAATGATAGTACTTTAACTTTTCTATAGTATACTGAATATCTTCTTCACTATATTCTTTTCTTTTAAGTTTTTCTATCAAGACCTTTTCAAAATAATTTTGCCTTCCTAAAAGATAAACCGCATAAGAAAAACATTTATTTTTACTTTCCTCTTCCTCTAGTACTTTTAAATCTTCCTCATCTATTTTCATTCCCTTTTTTAGATTCATACGAATGAGGGTATCTTCTGTCACACCACAAAAAAATTCCTCGTCTAAAAAGATGTTATAACGTTCTCCATTTTGTTGTCTACTAATTTTCGTAATTGTCTTCATCCTAATACGCTCCTTTTCTCTATTATAGCATATTTTATAAGTATCACCCTTTTTCTCATTTACATTATACTCCTAGTTATAAAAAATAAAGGGAATTAGTAACCTATTGGCTCTAACTCCCTTTATCTTTCATTATTCTTCTTTACTAAGCATTAAATAATAAATCATCTCTAAAGCTTCTGCCCTTGTTAACATATCCTTAGGCCTAAATAATTCTGTTTTATCTTTTTGAATAAGCTTTAGGCCATATGCTAAGGTTATATGACCTTTTAGGCTTTCATCATACTTTTGGTCTTTAAAAGGATATATATACAATTCTGAGACATCTGCTACCTTTTTATAAGTAGTTGTATTAATCATATAATAAACTGCTTTTTCCCTAGTTAAAGTTTGCTTCATAACACTACTTACTTCTCCTGTAATAGCTTTAACCCATTCATCCTTGTTTCTACTTTCAGCTAGGTCATAACCTTGGGTAACTTGGCATAAAAGATTTAAAAAGTCTTCCTCAGAAATAGAGGTATTAGGGGATAATTTTGCGCCCTTTAAATAAATACCACTATCAAATAGTTTCTTAATAATTGTTTCCTTAGGATGTCCTTTTAAATCAGTATAAAATTTCTGTACTTCTTCCTCAATAACCTTACCCGAATAATCGACTTGTTTTCCTGTAAATGCATCTATAAGCATCCATTTCTCTTTAGTGGTATACGCAAGTGTATATACCCCTTTCTCTGTTTCCATGTAAACTAACTCTAAGCCTACATTATGAAGCGCTTGTTCCTTACTGATTATCCCATTAGGAGCTTTAAAATCCATCTGACTCCAATTTTTAGAGTAAGCTGTAACCTCGCCTAAAGATCTATCATAAGTTACGCTTAATCCGTCCCCCTCTACTAAATAACCATTAGTTAAACGTCCATAGTAATAGCTAATAGATTCCTTCTCCGGATCATCTTTAGCCTGGTTATGATCTTCTATTAATTTAGTCTCTTTAAAAGCCTGGGGCGCTACCTTACTTAAAAAAGCTACCGCTTCTTGTTCACTCCATTGATACTTAATACCATCCCTTGGCATATCACTCCAATAATAATAGCTTCCAACTTCTGCAGTTTTAGCATTTACAGTTAAATTTATATTACCTTGGTTAGACTCATCTTTTAAAATTAATTGTCTGACATAATCCTCTTCGTTTTTATACAAGTTATTCCTACTTACTATTGCAGACTTTACCTTCGGAAAAATAGTCGATACGCTTTGCTGAATCTCTTCAATTCCTAGAAGCTCATTTGTTTCTTCTAAAGCTTTTCTTTCAGATGGCGTTAGTTCTGATTTAGCCTCACCCTTAGCTGTATCACTAGTTGCTTCATTTTCTACAGCGCCTTCTTTAAAATGATTCTCTTCGTTTTCTCTATAAGCCTCTATTAATTTAC
>JAEWMQ010000012.1 GCA_023393125.1 Bacillota bacterium | reverse complement strand
GAATAAAAGAGAAACTAGGATGGCTGAGTCCGGTGCAATACAGACTTAGCCTCTTGGCTGCATAAAAATAGCGAGGCAGCCAAAACTGTCTCGCTATTAAAGTCTAACTTTTAGGGGTCACCTCATTTGAGATGCATTTTCTGTAAAAAATTCTTTATAAAAACGTAAATTTAGGTGATCACCAAATAATTTTAAGGTATCAAGCTCTTCATCCGTAAAATCTCCTTGGGATTTAGAACGATAAAGTGTTACAACACCGAGGAAGACTTCCTTATGTACAAGATAAAGCTGGGCAGAATAATGTAGGCCAAAGGGCAGATAACATTTTTGATAAAAAGAGGTTCGAACAAGCTCCTGTTCAGGGGTCAAGTCACTTTCCCTAATTGTCATGCCTTGTTTAGAGAACATAATCCAACGCGTCGTATCGTCACTTTGAAGCATAATGTACTTTTGCTCTAGCTCAGTAAAAGAGGTTGGAATACATAATGGATTGCAAAGCGTAGGCGTGGTCTTATTAAAATCAGACATAAGAATACTCGCACAGGTATTAGGTAGTATGATACGAATAAGATTAAGAAAGGTTTCTTTCATGGTGGCAAAATCATCAATACTATATATCTGATAGATAATATTATTCATTAAAAGAAACTCATTTTTTTGCATAGAAACCCCCTGTGGATAACAAAATTTATAATATTCAGTTTAGCATAATCTATCTCTTGTGTACACAAAAAAGGTTATTTTTTACTCTAAAAAGAGTAGATATACTATTAAAATGGCACAGTTAGATAATTGTGTTTAATGGATGATCTATTTATAATAAATATAACAAATCAAATAAAGATCATAGTATACAAAGGCGTATCTCACATTAGTAGAGATACGCCTTTCTTGAGTTAATTTTAGGGAGGATGAGGAATATGAAAAATCATGCAAATGTTATAGCAGATTTAGAAAAAGTAGTAGGTTATATAAAAAGTGACACCTTAACAACGGTAGAAAAAGAAACAATTACAAAAGATACTGTATGTTACTTTGATGAATATGTAAGTCCAGGTTGGCTTAAATACAGAAAATCTGTTTCTACTAATGCGGCAGTTGTAGAATGGACTGATAAAGGTAGCTATTGTGAAGGATTATACGGTGAAAAATTTATTGATTGCTTAGGTGGATTTGGTATTTATACCTGTGGACACAGAAATGATGAAATTCTAGAGACTGTTAAGGCTCAACTTGATCATCAAGCACTACACTCTCAAGAACTTCTAGATCCCCTTCGTGGTTATCTTGCCAAAGCTGTATCAGATATTACACCAGGAGATTTACAATATTGTTTCTTTACTAATGGAGGCGCTGAGGCTGTAGAAATGTCTCTTAAACTTGCGCGTATTGCCACAGGTGGTAGATGGTATATTTCAACAGTAGGTGCCTTCCATGGTAAATCAATGGGTGCTGTATCAATGGGAGGAAAGAATACTTATCGTGTACCTTATGCACCAATGGTACAACAAGTACAACATGTGGAATATGGTAATGCAGAAGATATGAGAAAGGCGATTCATAACTTAATAGCAGTAGGCGAAAAAGTAGCTGCTGTTATTTTAGAACCTATTCAAGGAGAAGCAGGAATCATCGTACCACCAGTAGGTTATCTCAAAGAAGTAAGAGCAATTTGTGATGAATATGGTGTAGCTTTAATCTTTGATGAGATTCAAACAGGTATGGGACGTACAGGTGCTATGTGGAGATGTGAAGCAGAAGGGGTAACACCTGATATTATGACTTTTGGTAAAGCATTTGGTGGTGGAATTATGCCAATCACAGGAATTATTTGTAGACCACATATGTGGACTAAAGAATTAGTAGATAACCCTTGGCTTTTAGGCTCACCTACTTTTGGTGGTAATCCAGTATGCTGTGCAGCAGCCCTTGCTACTATTAAGTATATGTTAGAAAACGATATACCAAGGCAATGTAAAGAAAAAGGAAAATATCTAAAAGAAGGATTAAAAGGATTAGCAGAAAAATATCCTACTGTAATTGAAGAGGTGCGTGGAGAAGGGCTAATGTTAGCTACTGAGTTCGTAAAGTGTGAAGTAGGATACTCCATTGCTAAAGGACTTTTTGCAAGAAGAGTTATGACAGCAGGTACTTTGGTTAATTCAAAATGTATCCGCTTTGAGCCAGCAGCAGTTATTACCTTTGAGGAAATTAATGCAGTTCTAAGCCGTATGGAAGAAGCCATTATAGATACTAAAGCAGAGTTCAATCTTTAAGCAAAGGAAGATAAGAGGAGGCAGGATAATATGTTAAGAACGAGTTTGCCTAAAATCATTACAAATGAACTTCCAGGTCCAACAGCAAAAGAAATAATAGAGAGAAGAAAGGAAGCCATTCCATCAGCTATTCGTTGTACTTACCCTTGTGTTATTGCAAGGGGAGAAGGGGCAATGTTTGAAGATGTAGATGGCAATCGTTTCTTAGACTGGGTTGGTGGCGTAGGTGTACTAAATGTAGGTTATAGCCATCCTGAAATTGTTGAAGCTGTTAAAGTGCAAGCAGATTATTTTCTTCATGGCATGGTGAATATGGTAACTCATGAAGGTTATATTAAGTTAGCTGAAAAGCTCAATAGCCTTATGCCTGTAAGAGGAAGTAAATTAAGAACCATGTTTGCTAATAGTGGGGCTGAAGCAGATGAAAATGCCGTTAAAGTAGCTAAATCTTATACCAAAAGGCCAAATATCATTGTTTTTTCAGGGGGATTCCATGGAAGAACATTATTAACAGCTACTATGACCTCTAAGAAAGCTTACTCAGTAGGGATGGGACCTTTTCCTGATGGGATATATCGTGCAGAATTTCCGTACTTATATCGTAAACCTAAAGGTTATAGTGATGAAGAAGCTATTCAGTTTTATATAGAAAAAATCAACAAAGTTTTTGAAGAAAGTTCACCGGCCCAATATATTGCTGCTATTGTAGTAGAACCTGTACAAGGTGAAGGGGGATTTATACCTGCACCTTTAGAATGGGTGAAAGCACTAAGAAAAATATGTGATGAAGAAGGAATCTTACTTATTGCTGATGAAGTGCAAACAGGATTCGGACGTTCAGGTAAATTATTTGTATCTGATTATTGGAAAGAAGCAGGCTGTGAGCCAGATATTATTGCAGCAGCTAAATCCATTGCAGCGGGAATTCCTTTATCTGCGGTAACAGCTAGAGAAGAAATCTTTGAAGGGATTACACCAGGAATTATAGGTGGAACTTATGGTGGTAATCCATTAGCTTGTGCTGCAGCACTGAAAGTACTTGAGATTATGGACAAAGAAGATTTACCTAAAAGAGCACTAGAGTTATCCCATAAGTGCTTTGAACGTTTCAAGAGGTTTAGAGAAAAGTATGAAATAGTAGGTGATGTGAGAGGCATAGGGGTTATGTTAGGAATAGAGTTTGTTAAAGACAAAGAGACAAAAGAACCTAATCCAGAAGCTGTATTAGAGATTGTCAATGAAGCTTTAAAAAATGGATTAATGATTGAAAGTGCAGGGGTTTATGGAAATGTCATCAGGTTTTTAAGTCCACTTGTGATTACAGATGAGCAGTTGGAGGCAGGATTTAATATTTTAGAGAAGGCTATAGAAAAAGCAACTAAAATGGGATGAACAGGGAGGAAGATAGATGTATGAAACAGTTTAAAGTAGTACCAGAAATTTGTTTGTTCGATACCTGTGAAGCCTTTCAAGCTGTTTTCAAAATAGGAAAAGAAGACTTAGTCATCACAAGTGAACATACATGGCAAAAGTTCTTTGCTTTTTTTGAAAGTGAAGCCAACGTTATCTTCTTAAGAAAGTATGGCACAGGTGAACCAACAGATGAAATGGTGGAAAAGATATATAGAGAGGTGCAACAGATCCACTATAAAAGAGTAATTGCCATAGGAGGAGGAACCATTTTAGATGTAGCAAAGCTTTTTGCACTAAAGAACATTTCTCCAGTAGAACATCTCTTTCACAACCAGTTAGACCCTATTAAAGATAAGGAATTAATTATGATTCCTACAACTTGTGGCACAGGAAGTGAAGTGACTAATATTTCTATTTTAGAGATGGTAAAGGAATCTACCAAATTAGGTTTAGCTGTAGATGCTCTTTATGCGGAATATGCTATACTTATACCAGAAATTATAAAGGATTTACCATTTAAATTTTTTGCAACCAGTTCTATTGATGCTCTTATTCATGGAGTAGAATCCTTTTTATCACCTAAAGCAACTTCCTTTTCAGAGATGTTTTCTAATAAAGCTATAGAAATGATATTAACAGGTTATCAAGAGATTGTAAGAAATGGGCAGGAGAAAAGGAAGGTATTACTAGACCAATTTCTATTGGCCAGTACTTATGCAGGTGTTGCATTTGGCAATGCAGGGTGTGGTGCGGTGCATGCCATGAGTTATCCTATAGGAGGAATCTATCATGTACCACATGGGGAAGCCAATTATGCACTATTTATAGAGGTACTCAAAGCTTATGAGAGACTAGCACCACAGGGGAAATTGGAAGAGCTTAATAAGCTGATAGCAAGTATATTACAGTGCAAATCAAAAGAAGTATATGACAAACTTGATGAGTTACTTAGTCATATACTAGAGAAGAAGTCACTAAAAGTATATGGTATGACAGAAGCTCAAATAGAGCTTTTTACAGATTCTATATTAGAGAAACAACAAAGAATTCTAAGAAATAGTTATGTTCCGTTAAGTAAAGAAGAAATTTATAAAATCTACCAAAAGTGCTATGAATAATAATTATTTCATCGTTATTCTTTTTGTTTACTGGCTAATAAAAACTATTTAATGCATGTATTATTGGAAGTTAAGCAAATATTTTCTTTACGTAAAGTGGCTGGAGATATTTTCATATGCAATTTAAATTGTCTACTAAAGTATGAATAACTATTATAACCACATCGAATGGATATTTCTTCCAAAGTTAAAGCGGTCTCTTGAAGTAGTTTTTTAGCTAGTACAGACCTTCTAAAATGAATATAATCTTTAATGGTATAACCTGTTTGAGCTTTAAATAGCGTACAAAGGTATGTTGGCGATATGTTAATAAAGTTTGCAATCTGTTCTAAAGATAAATTCATGGTTAGGTGCTCATGTATAAACATGAGTGCTTTTTTTATGGTTGGATTTTCATGTTTTTCAATAAGATATTCTGTGCAAAAGCTATAGGAAGAGAGTATAGCTTTACCAAGTTCATAAACTTGACTTAGAGAACCACAAAAATTTATTTTCTGGTGGTTTTCTAGACAACAACGATGTAGTGAAACTTTTTCGTGAATCAAAATATAGTTGTACAAGCTTTGATTAAGGCTACTTAGATAAAGCTTACAATGTGCTATACATACCTTAGTAAGATGATTTATATAGTTTTGATGAAAGCTATCAAGGGCTCTTTGGTGCTGGCCTGAGTAAATGAGGGCGCATATATCTGTGTGATTTAACAAGTATTCCATTCTACACTCCTTAATTTCGTTCAAAAAGATAAAAAGATTGTTCAATACTTTACGAGTATAGCATGATATAATGGCACAAGTAAATGAAAATGATTATCAAAATTTAAATTTTAATAGTCAGAATTTCAAACCTGTAGTTTAAGTGTTATAAGTATAAGCTTGAAAAGGAGTTAGTGATGAAAAAAATTGCTATTTATGGTAAGGGCGGAATAGGTAAATCAACAACTACCTCGAATTTATCAGCAGCATTATCTTTTTTAGGATATAAAGTAATGCAGATTGGGTGTGATCCGAAATCTGATTCCACTAAGAACTTAATGCAAGGTGAATTTATTCCTACAGTACTTAAGGTAATGGAGGAAAAAGGAGAGGAATTAAGACTAGAGGATATCGTTTTTGAAGGTTTTAATGGCGTGCTTTGTGTTGAAGCAGGTGGACCTACTCCTGGAGTAGGCTGTGCAGGTCGTGGTATTATTGCCGCTTTTGAAAAACTAGAAGAGCTTAATGCCTTTGAAATCTATAAACCAGACATTGTTATTTACGATGTATTAGGGGATGTCGTATGTGGCGGCTTTTCAATGCCTATTAGAAATGGTTTCGCTGAGGAAGTGTACATTGTTACCTCAGGGGAAATGATGGCTATGTACGCGGCTACTAATATCTCACAAGCCGTTAATCAATTTAAAAACAAGGGCTATGCTAGGTTAAAAGGTTTAATTTTAAATGCTAAGAATGTAAAGGATGAAGAAGAACTTGTCACACGTTTAGCAGAAGAGATTAATACAGATGTATTTCATAAGGTGCCTAGAGATGGCATGATTCAATTAGCAGAAAATGCTGGTAAAACAGTAATAGAATATGATCCTAGTCATGAGATGGGACAAGTTTATATTAATTTAGCAAAGAAAATTATGGAGGAATAAGAAGATGAAATTAAAAAAATATATGGCATTAACAATAGTAGGAATGATGGCACTTACAGGATGTGCAAGTAAATCTGCGAGTACAACAGAGGAGCAAGTGGAAACAGGGGCTAGTAAAACAGTTACTACAGAAGAAAAAGAGGCTGCAAGTGAAGTACAAAAGCAACCTGATGAACAAACCAAGGAGCTTCGTATTGTATCAGGTACAGTAGCAGCTACTCAGGTATTAGATTATTTAGAAGCAGATTTAGTAGGCGTTCCAACAACAAGTACTACTTTACCAGAGCGCTACCAAGGTCTAGAGGAGGTAGGTATGTCTATGAATCCAGATCTAGAAAAAGTTGTTTCTTTATCTCCAGATGTCTTTATAGTAGACAAAAACTTTAAAGAAAGTATTGAGCAAAATGCAGATGCATTAGGACTTAATGTCTTTTACTTTGATACAACTACCTATGAAAATTTCATTGTTTCTATAGAAGAACTAGGTAAAACCATTTATAAAGAAGACAAAGCTTCTGAACTTGTAGCAGAGCTAAAAGGTGCAGAGCAAGCTGTTATTGATAAGGCAGTAGGTAAAGAAAGTCCTAAGGTAGCTGTTTTATTTGGGGCTAGTGAGAATTTTATGTTGGCAACTGATTCTTCTTATGTAGGAAGTCTTGTAGAAATAGTAGGTGGTGAAAACATCACAAATCAATTAGGAGCAGACGTATCTTCAGGTTATATTCAATTTAGTTTAGAGCAAATTGTTGAGCAGAATCCAGATTACATTTTAAGATTCGCTCATGGAAATATAGAAGAAACTAAAAAGTCATTTGATGATTTCTTTGCTAAAAACCCTGCATGGTCTACTTTAGATGCTGTAAAAGAAGGAAGAGTTATTGACTTAGATTCAAGCTTATTTAATGTGTCTGCTAATATTCGTGTCAAAGAAGCAATAACAACTTTAGGTGAAATCTTCTATAGCAATTAATAGGAGCTAACATTAAGAAGTATTAAATAATAGTTGTGTGTAGCTATATTAATGTACGTTTTAGTGAAAAAGTGTCACTATCATTACAATTGATGATAGTGACTTAATCATTATAAATAAGACATATATATATGGCTTGATCGGAGGTAAAGATGAAGAGGTCTAAAGAAGCAGAATACCGTAAGGTTATGATTATTTCATTAAGTGCTATCAGTTTACTCATCCTTTTACTGCTTCTTTCTACAATAGGTAGTGTGCAATTAGGGTTAAAGGAAATCATAAGCGAGCTCATTAAAGGAGAGAATCAGATGATTCAAACCATTGTCCTTAAAATGAGATTACCAAGAAATATATTAGCTGCAATTGTAGGAGCAAGCTTAGCTGTGTCAGGTCTTCTTTTACAAGCAGTTATGAAGAATCCGTTGGCAGACCCAGGGATTACGGGTGTTTCAAGTGGAGCAACTGTAGCAGCCGTTATTATTTTATTAGTAGCACCTAAGTATACAGCAGTTCTACCTATTATTGCTTTTATAGGTGGGGGGATAGCTTGTTTTTTAGTGTATATGATGGCTTGGAAAAATGGATTACAGCCAGGAAGAATTGTTCTAGCTGGTGTAGCAATTAATACGATTTTAGGTGGGATTATTTCATTCTTCTCAGTTATGTATAGTGATCGTATTCAAACTGCTTTATTATGGCTCAATGGAAGCCTAGCTACAAAGACATGGCAAGATGTTAGGATGTTAGGAGCTTATACAGTAATAGGGTTAGTAGCAAGTTTATTTTTGATTCGCAGTGCAAACATCTTACAGCTTGGTGATGAAGCGGCGATCAATCTAGGGGTTAATTTGACTAGAACGAGACTGATTATTTCTGTTGTTGCGGTGTTCTTAGCGGCTACAGCCACAGCAATAGTTGGAATTATTAGTTTCGTAGGACTCATTGTGCCACATATGGCTAGAATGCTTATGGGAAGTGACCATAAATATACAGTGCCTTTTAGTATTGTCTTAGGGGCTATTGTCCTTTTATTAGCAGATACTTTGGCACGTACTATTGGTGGAGCTATTGAGATCCCAGTAGGGGTAATGATGGCTATTGTAGGTGGACCATTCTTCCTTTATCTACTTAGAAAGAGAGGTAATGTCTAATGATTTGTGCAAATCATCTTCAAGTAGGTTATGAAGACAACATTATTATAGAAGACTTAAGCTTAAATATTCCAAAGGGCAAGGTGGTTTCTATCATTGGGCCCAATGGATGTGGCAAGTCAACTCTGCTAAAAACTTTATGTAGAATGCTAAAACCTATAAAGGGAGAAATATTCTTAGAAGATACACCAATGGGAAAGCTTAAATCCAAAGTTGTGGCTCAAAAAGTAGCACTACTTGCACAGCATAATAGTGCACCAGCTGATATGACGGTTAAACAATTGGTGTATTATGGTCGTTATCCTCATAAAAGTTGGCACCAAGGAAGAACTAAGGAAGATGAGGAAATCGTTCATTGGGCTATGCAAAGTACAGGTGTGTTAGCTTATAAGGAGAGAAAAGTCGCTACACTTTCAGGTGGTGAAAGACAAAGAGTATGGTTAGCTATGGCGTTAGCCCAGAAACCAGATATCCTTTTTCTAGATGAACCTACCACTTATTTAGATATTTCTCACCAATTAGAACTCATGGAGCTGGTTAAGGAAATTAATGAAAAGCTAAATATGACGATTGTTATGGTACTTCATGAGCTTAACCAAGCAAGTAGATACAGTGATTACCTTTATATTATGAAAAAAGGTAAGATTGTAGCGAGTGGCAAACCGAGGGACATTATTAATAAAGACATTTTACAAGAGGTTTACCAAATTGAATGCGAAATTGATCAGGATCCACTTTCTGAAAATCCACGTATTCATCCTATGACGATTTATAAGGAGAGCGTATGAGTTATTCATTAGATATATTAAATAAATTAAATCAAATAGAAACAGATAAGGATATTAAAGCACTATCCTATGCTATTTATCCAGGCACTCATTGCCCTTTGTTTGGCGTGGCTTTAACAGCCTCTTATGTTAAAAACCTGGGTGTCATCGTTATTGGTACTGGCGAATGTACCTATTATACGAAAAACTTTGCTTATCATAGACAAAAAGGACAAGACAAAGTGTATAGCTTGGTTTTAAAAGAACAAGACGTAGTATTTGGGGCAGGAGAGAAGGTAAAAGAGGCCGTTAAAGAAATTGCAAAAGAAGAAGGCTTAGAAGTGGTTATGCTGGTATCTACTTGTGTACCAGAGCTGATAGGTGAGGACTATGATGGGCTCAAAGATGAATTAAAGGAGGACTTAGGAATTCCAGTTTTAAGTGTAAAGACAGAGCACTTTAAATGTAGCTCACATATTCCTGGAATGACTAGAACCCTAGGTAGTTTAATAGAGCTCATGGAAGAATCTCAGGGGGAAAGATCGGATATTAATATTTTAGGTCATAGACAAGGGGACATTGAGCAAACAGAAGTGATGCAGTTATTAAAGGCGCAAGGTGTTAAAGTGAGAACCACTATTCCATCTAAATGTACTTTAGAAGAGCTTAAAAAAGCCTCAAGTGTTAAATTAAATATCGTAACAGATCATATAGCCTTAGAATTAGCGGAGGCTATGAAAGAAAAGTTTGATATTCCTTATATTTATTTTGGAAAGGCAATGGACCAAAAAGTTATTCGAAAGCTTTATGAAATAATAGAGGAAACCTTAGATATTAAATTGTTAGACGCGCTATCTGAGAAAGAAAAAGAATATAATGAGCTACTTATAGCGTGCAAGGAAAAGCTTTCAGGAAAAAAATTAATTTATGGAAATACACCTATGATGGTTTTCGAAACAGTAGATTTTCTCTCAGATTTAGGTCTAGAACCTATTTTTATTCAAGTAAGAGAGCTTTATGAAGTGGATCTACCTTTTAAAGAACGCTTACTTGAAAAAGGATATAATCCTTATATTAGCCGTATTGCTAATATTGCCCCTTTACGAGAGTTATATGAAACCATAGGTGCAGATATTTATATAGGTCATGAAAATCCTATGCTTCTTAGAGAAAAAGGATTACTACAAATGACCTTTGATGAGGAGGCACAAAAGGTAGGCTATGAACTACCTATTGGTATCATGAAACATATTTTAGGTCTACTTGATTTAGAAGGCATGGGACATAGAAAGCAAATGATGGGAGGACGTCCACATGGAAATTTATAAATATCTACCACTAGGGTCTGACCGAATGGGAATTTTATGGACCCTATCAAGTATAGAAGATAGTTGTATTCTAGAATTTGGCCCAGCAGGGACGACGCACTATGCCATTGAAGGGATTGGAAGTCTAAATAGTGGTGAAGGTGCAAGAACTTACTCAACCCATATGGAAGAGAAGGATGTTACCTTTGGAAAGATGGAAAAGTTAGAGAAAGCTATTCTTGAATTAGATGAGAACATAGCACCAAAGTATATTTTTGTTATGGCTTCTTCGATTGCTTCTATTATAGGAGCAGATGTAAAAGCAACATGTAAGCAGTTAGCACCAAGTGTAAAGGCAACGCTTATTCCTATCGAAGTTGGTGGCTTTAAAGGAGACTATGCAAAGGGTGTTGAAGATGCCTTATTATTAGTGGCCAAACATTTAGTAAAATCACCAACTCAGAAGAGAGAAACTTATAATTTATTAGGATGCAATATTGATCAGTATCAGTATCAATCAGATTGCAATGAGATCATTCGTATGATGGATGCATTCTTTGATAAGAAAGTACAAGCCATTTTTACGGCATCTACTAATGTAGCAGATTTAGAAAGTGCTGCTGAGGCAAGCTTAAATATTGTTCTAAGAAAGGAAGCACTTCCAGTAGCTAAGTGGATGGAAGAAACTTTTGGTATTCCTTATGTTTATCAGAAACCTTATGGAATTGGAGGAACAACTACTTTCATAAAAGCTGTTAGTGAAAAAAGTAACTGGCCAATAAATGAGGGAAGCTTGTCCAAAGAAATAGGAGAAGTAAAAAAACAGATGATGCAGCTAAGGAGATACTTCTATAGTTACATAGGCTGTAAAAAGTGTGCGATTTATGGAGATTATGATACTACCTTAGGACTGAAGTCTGTATTAGAGGAATTAGGGTTAGAAGTAGATAAAGCTCAAGTGATTCATAGCATTAAGGAAAGCAGCTTAAATATAAGTACAGGCTATAATGAAAAAGAGCGTGAGGCTTACTTAAAAGAGAAAGAACTTTATTTCTTATTAGCAGATGGAGCAACCTTAAAAATGCCACATCAAGCTAAGGCTACAATGCAGGTAAGTAATCCTAATATGGATCAAGTCATTACTTATCCTTACACGCCATTCGTAGGTATAAGAGGCGTTTTATGGCTTATCCAAAGTATTAGAAATATACATTAAGTATTGTAAAAAACAGTAAAGGATAACAATTATACTTGAATAATAATTATTATAAGACTATAATGATTACAATATAGCATTAAGTACTATATTTATAAATTGATTTTAAAAGACTTATTCATGACGATATATAATAAACCAAGCAGAAGCGGAGGGAAGAAGATGGAACCATTATTTAATCAAAAAACGATAATGATGAGTACAATAACTAAGGACGGTATGCCAGCGATTAGCTACACACCTTATGTAAAAATAGGAAGTGAGTTTTATATTTTCATTAGTGAAACAGCAGATCATTATCATTATTTAATGAATAATCCTCATATAGCAATTATGCTTATTGAAGATGAACAAGATGCTAAGATATTATTTGCAAGATCTAGAATGACTTTAAACTGCACAGCTAAAAAATTAGAAACAGTTAATGAAGCTGCATGGGAGCTATTTAAAGAACAGTATGGTGAAAAGATGATGGCACCTTTAAAAGAGTTAGATTTTGATATGTTTCAGTTAACACCAGAAAAAGGAAGACTTGTAAAAGGTTTTGGAAAAGCTTCTGATATACAAATCGTAGATGGAGAAATGACATTTACTCCAATAACTGCTGAAGGTCACAAAAAAAGAAAAGAAGCATAGTGAAGGTTAGATTTTAATTTGATACGGATATAAAAAAGTGCGTCCCATGGTTTGGGAACGCACTTTTTTACTTATTTGTAGGACTTGTTATGGAACATAAACTTTTTCCAATCGCCATGAGCTATATACTTGCCTTTATTTTTTACATATTGTTCATTAGTATATAAATAAACCCAACAAAAGTCTTCTTCACCTGTACTTAACAAGATAGGTTGTTTTACACGAATATATAAATCTTTACTAGCATCACCTGTATACCCTTCTAGAAGGTCAATGCTTTTTAAATGTTTATCATTAGAAAGGGTACATATTTCACCATGTACAACATCTTCTCCTTTAACGATAGCAGGATAGCCAGCAGGAAGATGATATAGGGAAAACCCTTTTAGAGTACCTGGCTGAATATGTCTAATACGATTTTTTAATACTCTGTCATGATTCCAAAAGTCTTGGCGTAATGAGCCATAAACAAATATTTTTTCCATTATGCTTCTCCTTCTTTCTAGATGCAATATAAAATGTCTTAGAGAAAAGAGCTGCCTACAATTCTAGCTCAGATAATAAGAATAATGATTGTAGACAGCATCATTCAAAATGAAATATAAATGTTTTATATCAAAAGTAAGCTATATGCCATGCCTAGCAGATAGCACCTGCTGCAATGTGTAAATCTTCAGTATGAGCCTTGGCTGCCTGGATGCAAAGTGCAAGGCCTTTAGTAATGTCAGCTTGAGACATAGATGGCATATTAGGTTTAGTTGTAACCTGTGCTGGAATATAAGGCACATGGATAAAACCACCACGGATATTTGGAAACTCTGTATGAATCATATGAAGTACACCGTACATGACATGGTTACATACAAAGGTACCAGCACTGTTAGAAACAGAAGCAGGAATGCCTGCTTTTACCATAGCTTGTGTCATAGCTTTTATTGGTAAGTTAGAAAAGTAAGCTGCAGGTCCATTTTCTGCTACTTTAGCGTCAATAGGCTCATTGCCCTCATTATCTTTAATACGCGCATCATCTACATTAATGGCTACACGTTCTGGTGTAATACCAAAGCGGCCACCAGCTTGACCAACAGAAATGACTACGTCAGGTTGATGGCGTTTAATAGCCTCTTTTATTTTAGCTAGACTTTTTCCAAACACTGTTGGAATTTCAAGTTTGATAACTTCTATATCATCAATGGTATCTGGAAGTGCCATCACTGCTTCTAAAGCAGGATTAATAGTTTCTCCTCCAAATGGATCAAACCCTGTAATTAATACTTTCATAGTTAGTCCTCCCTTTATATTAATAAATTTAAACGCCTAAAATCCTAAGAAGTACATTAAAGCAATGTGAACAAGCAGTAATGGAATAGCCACATATGCTTGATATTTAATAACAGCATTTTTGTTTTTGATATTTAAAAGGGCTACTGGAAGAATGTTAAAGTTAGCAGCCATAGGTGTCAGAAGTGTTCCACAATAACCTGCTGTAAGAGCTAATGCAGAACAAATAACGATATCTCCACCTTGCATAAAGACGAAAGGAACACCAATACCAACTGTAATAACAGAAAAGGCCGCAAAGGCATTCCCCATAATCATAGTAAAGACAGCCATACCAATACAGTAAGCAATGACACCAATTAATATATTACCTTGAGGGATGAAATTAGAAATATTATCAGCAATGACATCCCCTACACCAGCAGCAGTAAAGAGTGAACCAAGTGCTGCTAAAAGCTGAGGTAAAATACAAGTCACACCAACTGCTTGAAGCATACGATTACTGTCATCAGAAACAGTCTTAACATCTGCTTTAGTAATAAAGAGAGTAAGAATAATAGTAATAAAGGCAGCTATACCTATAGCCACAGTACCACTAAAGCCAGTGAATTTAGCAATACAAATGACTAAAACAGCAATAGTAATAGATGGAATAAAAACTTTATTACCTAACTCTTTAGCTTTAGCTGCAGAAAATTCTGCTTTAGGAACATTCACTTTACCAATCTTAACTTGTTTGGTAGCTGTTAAGATACCGATGATGATTAATAAAAACCCAACAACTGCGCCAGGCAGTAAACTACCAAATGTGAAAATAGTTCCTAAGATAGCCCAAAAAAGAGTAGTACCCATACGTGCTGGGCTAGTACGGTCTTTGATGATATTAAAGGCTACTAAATACATTAGTAATCCTATACATACATAAAAGATTTCAAGTAAAACAGAGTTACTCATTATTTAGCACCTTCTTTCTTTGCATAACGTTTAGCGATTTTCTTATCTAAAAGTGTATTTTGAATAAAGCCAAAAATAAGAGCGATAAGAGCTACGGGTATAGCAGCCTGGGCTACAGATAGAGCATCCACTTGATATCCAAGTTCCTCTAAGGTTCCTACGATAAGAAGAACACCTGAATTAGCTACGAAAATATTTTGTGCAAAGAAGTTACCTATGTTATCTGAAGCAGCAGTCATTGCTTTGATATCTTCTTCGGTTTTTTCATCTATAGCACCGTATTTACTAATAGCAGCCCCCTGAGCCATAGGCTCAATAAGTGGGCGAACAAATTCTGCTTGTCCAAGTTTGATACCTGCTGCAATAGCAATCTCACGAATAAATAAATAGAGAGTTGCAATACGTCCAGCAGACATACCCTTAAGTTTTTGAATTAAATGTGTTGCGCGTTCTTTTAGTCCGTATCTCTCACATAAACCAATGATTGGCAAAATCAATAAGAAGAGGGTCATAGAACGTTGGGTAGTAAAGGTACTACCAAGAGTATCTAAAATTTCAACGATATTCATGCCGCCTAGTAATCCTGTGATTATACCAGCTGAAAGAACAACAGCAATTGTATCAAGCTTTAGGATAAAGCCAGCGACAATGACCAGAATTCCAATAATTTGCATATAATACCTCCTGATTATGTTAACTTAATTACATTATACACAAAAAACTACAAAAAATAAATAAAAATACATAATATGTTTTAAATTACCATATGGATTTGGGTGTTGTACTAAGTAATATAGTAAAAATAACACCATAAAATAGGTCTATTCATAAAGTAACTCTATAAAGAAAAATACAAATTAAAAGTCTAGTTAATTGAAAATGAAGGTGTGAGGTAGAAGAAGAGAGAGGGTAATAAGAGAAGAAAAAAATAGGTAAGTTAGCCTTCTGAAATACAAGTTATGTATAAATATGCATGTAGATATAATGAGTCATTAATATTTGTCTTTTTTTTAAGAATTAGGGTATAATAGGTGATATATTAACAGAATTATCAGATAAAATAAACGTTCACCTTTAGTAAGTAATCATACTAAAGTGAACTATGCTTAGCTAGCATTAGCTTGTATATAAAGGCAGTAAGTAGCCTATACTGAATGATAGAGAACAAATAGAAGGGAGAAGGATCTATGGAGAGAACATTTATTATGATTAAAAGTGATGGGGTAGCAAGAGGATTAATGGGAGAAATTATTCGAAGAATTGAAAGAAAAGGCTTTAGGATTACTAAAGCACAGTTACTTAGTCCAGCAAGAGAACTAGTAGAGAAACATTATGAAGAGCATACAGGGAAAAACTTTTTTAAAGAATTAGTAGAGTATATACTTGAAGGCCCTGTTATGGCTATGGAAGTTCAAGGAGAAGATGTCATTGCAGTGATGAGAAGCATTATGGGAGATAAAGATCCGCTTAAGGCTATTCCAGGTACTATCAGAGGAGATTATGCCAATACAGTAACTAGAAATCTTATTCATGGTTCTGATTCCTTAGAACATGCAGAAAGAGAACTAGGCCTTTGGTTTAATTAAAAAGTAAATAAAGCAATAAGAAATTAATTCAAAAAGCTAAGTTAAGGCCTATGTGCTTAATTTAGCTTTCTTATGTTTATTAGTTAAAGTTTTCTAAAATGCAGTATAGTAGATAATAATGATAAAAATTTATTTTTATTAAATCAAAAATCTATATAAAGTAATCTAATAAGTAGAACATACATAAAAGAAGGGGAATAGGAAGATGAACAAGAAGGAATTCGTCAGACAAGCAGAGCTCATAAAGCAGCAGCTCTATAAGACGGCCTATTTGTATTTGGGGAATGAGTCAAATGCCTTAGATGCTGTTGATGAAACAATTTATAAAGGCTATAAAGCACTATGGCAGCTTAGAGAGGAAGCGTATTTTACCACATGGATGACGCGTATTTTGATTAATGAGTGTAAAAAAGAATTAAAGCGGCTATCTAAAATAAAGTGCCAAGAACCATTAGTGATTGAACAAAGTGAAGACTATGATTATGATCAATTACCTCTTAAAGAAGCCATTAGAAGTCTACCTATACCCCTCAAAGATGTGATTATTTTACGTTACTTTTCCGGATATACTTTAGCCGAGGTTGCAAAAGCATTGGCTATTCCACAAGGGACAGTAGTTACTAGACAAAGACGGGCTTTAGAGTTACTAAAATTAGAATTAGGAGAGGAGGAGTAAACAATGAATAGAAAAGAAGAATATGAACTATTAATACAAGAAATAGAGGAAACGCCTATTGCACTCGACTATACAATGAAGCGTATGGAAGCTAAATTAAAAGTGAGTAGATGGAAGGGGTTTGTAGGAGTACCCATAGGAGGATGTTTGACATTTTTAGTTGTATTTACCCTACTAGTCAATAGTGTTCCTACATTTGCTTATAGCTGTGGCAATATTCCTATTATAAGAGAGTTAGCAAAGGCGGTTGCTTTTTCACCTTCTTTAGATGCAGCACTTGAAAATCAATATGTGCAACCTATTCAAGAGGAACAAACAATCAATGACATGAAAGTACGTATTGAATATCTGATTATAGATCAGAAGCAGATTAATATTTTTTACTCCTTAGAATCTAAGATGTATGAAGAGGTGGATATAAGACCTAATATATATGATATAAATGGAGATATAATAGATGGATATGGTGTATCGTTTAGTAGTTATGGCGTCCCAGATGGAAAATTAAATCATATAACCATAGATTTTGTAGATTATGATGTACCTGAAGGATTAAACTTGAAAATAGATGTTTATGACAATAAGCCGTATTATAAAGACCGTATCAAGAGGGATGCTCCAGTACCAGGATCCAAGGAAGAGTCTGTAGAAGCTAGAACATATGAACAATATCCTTCTATTGGGACCTTTACTTTTGAATTATCATTTGATCCTTATTACACAGCTCAAGGGGAGAAAATAACAATAAATAAGCCCATGGTAATAGATGAGCAGAAATTAGTATTAGAAGAAATAGAAATTTATCCTACCCATATGAGGATTATTTTGGATGATGAAGAAGAAAATTCAGCTTATCTTAAAAAGATGAGTTTTTACGTGGAAAATGAAAAAGGAGAGCGATTTAATGAAGTAGGTAATGGTATATCTGCAACAGGAAAAGAAGGTTCTCCAATGATGAATTCTTATAGAGCAGAAAGTAGCTTTTTTTCTAAAAGTAAAGAGCTTACTTTATATATCACTGGTGTAGAATGGCTAGATAAAGATAAACAAAGGATGAAGCTAGATTTAGTAAATACAAGTGCTGAGAGTTTACCAGAAGGTATTACTTTTGAAAGTTCAGAGAGAATGGGTAATAGATGGAATTTAACATTTAGCGGGGTACAGTACAAGGAGAACGCAAACTATCAAATATGGGAAAGCCGATACTATGATGAGCAAGGTAAAGAATATGAATTTAATGGTTGGTCAACAACTAGTGGGATTTGGAATGAACAAGAGAAAAAGGACATTAGAAAACCAAATACATTTTTTGTACAAATTTCGCTAGATAATTACCCATATGATATCGTTTATATGTCACCTATTTTTTCTCACCATGTTCAGCTTCAGGAACCAATGGCTATAAAGATTAAGTGATTTTAAATAAACGCAAAAAAGCAGAGTTAGCCCTAGGGAGACTAACTCTGCTTTTCTATTTTTCCAGCTTCTTGTTTTAAGTGTTACTACCAGCTAGCTTTGCTCCAAAAGGCATTCTAAGTAGCCCCTCAGCGTCTCGTGATGCTTTTTGGAGGTATAGCATAGCTTATAGTAAAAGCTTAAACCAAGGAGGAGGGGCTCCATTCAGAGTAGTTGGTGCACCTAAGCTAGGAACTAAACTGAATGGACTCTGGTTTAATAATCTTTACATTTATATATATGTCTTGAGAAGAATAATTCCCTAATTAAAATTTTTCTAAAAATGAGTTATAATAAAATGGAAACTTGTAGAGGCGTTTATGAGAAAGGCTTATGGGAGGAAATGAGAGGGCAGACCTATCTTCCAGTGTTCCGGTTCAAGTTTTTTGATGCACTAGGCTCGCTTATTTGGATGAACGTGCGAAAACTCGCTTCGCTCAGACACTCGCACTAACCCCCATCCCAAACACTCACCAAGTGCCTCTAAAAAACTTTCCCAAGTTACCCTTCTAGATAGCCCTCCCCTCTCATTTCTTCCAAACGTTATTAAGCTCATAAACATTCCTGACAATAAAGCGGCGTGAAGAAAAATAAAATGCTACTTCAAACGTATAAGAGGTTTTCTATGTTTCGCTCTAGCAATAATAACGTATAGAGCTCAGCAATTCTTAACGAAGGATTTTCTCTGTTTTCTCTTCATTCACAATAATGTATAAAGCTTCTTAGTAGTTTGTTTTTGTAAAACAGTAGCTATGTAGGGAGACTAGTGGACTTGCTGGAAGAGGCCTTGGAGCAGAGCTTAGAAACTCTTAATGAAGTAATCCTTATGGGTTTTAGGGCGAGTGTCTGAGCGTAGCGAGTTTTCGCCCGTTCATAAGGATTACGAATTTAGAGTTTCTTAGCGGAGTGAGATAGCAGATGGAAGCAAGTACACTAGTCGGACTATATAGCGGCAACTTAACTTTATACAGCATTATTCAAATTTCTATTTGTGGTAGTGGCGAAATAGCTATAGCAAAGCAATCATTAAAATTCATTTAAGGGGAAAATAGGATGAGATATGGAAAAAGAGATTGGACAAGTTATGAAAGAGGCATAGGAAGAGAATGGCTCATTACCAATGGGCGTAGTGGTTTTGCAGGCTCCACTGTAACAGGGGCTAATAGTAGAAAATATCATGGCTTACTAGTAGGCTGTTTAACTTCGCCAGAAGAACGTTATATGATATTAAATAAATTAGAGGAAAAAGTGATTTGTGAGGATGACATTTGGCCTTTAACAACTACGAAGTATCAAAAAACGATTGTAAAAGGCTATGAAAATCAGCAAAGCTTTTCTTATGATGGACTTCCACATTATCGTTATGTGATTAATGGCTTGGTGATCGATAAACAAGTAGCTTTGGCATATGAGCAAAATACTGTAGTTATTGCGTATGATATTCAGGGTAATAGTAAGGCAGCAGTATTGGATGTTTCACCACTTTTGACTTGTAGGAATCCTGGTGAATGTTCTAGGAAGATAAATTTAGCGTTTGAAAAAAAGAATCAAGAAGGGGAAGAAATACGTAAAGCATTAAAAAATGAGCAACAATTTATTCCTAAATATAATAAGGAAATTCTTATTCGCTTGTGGAGTACAGAAGGGGATTTTAAGGAAGAAGAGCAACTTACTGAAAAAGTATTTTATGATGTAGATCAAACCACAGGAGACCCTTGCACTGAGCAGCTTTATAAGCCTGGTAGTTATCAAATCAATATAGCACCTTATGAGAAGACGACAGTTTATCTAGTATGCACTTTAGAAAAGGGAGAAATAAATCCAGAAAAAGTGCTTAACCAGGAAAAACTTCGTATAAGTAAACTTAGAAATACTTTTAAAGAAGATAGATTAATTGCTAAGTACTTACCTATAGCAGCAGATCATTTTATTGTGCAAAGAGACTCGATTAATCGCAAAACCATTTTGGCAGGGTATCCTTGGTTTTTAGACTGGGGAAGAGATACTATGATTGCCTTTAATGGGCTTACTTTGGCTACGGGACGTTTTGAGGATGCTAGGGAAATACTTAAGAGTTTTGTGTTATATGAAAAAGATGGTCTTATTCCTAATATGTTTCCAAGTAGACAAGGAGAGCCTCTTTATAATACGGTAGATGCTTCCCTATGGTTTGTACATGCTGCTTATAGCTATTTACTTTATAGCAATAGTCAAGAAAGTATTAGATTTGTGGAACAAGAAATCTTCCCCTATTTAAAGAAGATCATAAAAGCATATAGGGAAGGGACACATTTTTCAATACATATGGAAGAGGATGGACTCATTTGGGCAGGATCAGGTTTAGATCAAGTGACTTGGATGGATGTGAGAGTCAATGATATTGTGGTGACACCAAGGCATGGTAAACCAGTAGAAATTAATGCCTTATGGTATAATGCTTTAAAAATTATGGGATGTTTAGAACAGAAATTTGAAAATCAGTCCAAAGAAGGTTATGAAGAACTTGCGGAGCAGGTGAAAGCATCTTTTAACAAGGCATTTTGGAATGAAGCAGATGGTTGTTTATATGATGTAGTGGATGAAAAAGGTGGAGACAGGAGTATAAGACCAAATCAAATCTGGGCAGTTTCACTTCCTTTTACCATGCTTTCAGAAGAAAAAGAAAAGAGTGTCGTTCACAAGGTCTTTGAAGACTTATATACACCTTATGGTTTAAGAAGTTTATCGCCTACTCATCAGGACTATCATCCTACCTATAAAGGAAAACTATTTGATAGAGATATGGCGTATCATCAAGGAACCACTTGGGGCTTTCCTATAGGAGCATTTTTTACGGCTTATTGTAAGGTAAATCAGTATAGTAAAGAAGCACTAGAATTTGTAGAAAGTCTTGTAAGTGATCAAGAAGTAGACCTTGAAAATCAATGTTTGGGAACGATTGCAGAAATATTTGATGGAGATAGCCCACATTTTGCAAGAGGCTGCTATGCTCAAGCATGGAGTGTGGGAGAACTACTAAGGGTGTATCATGAAGATGTTTTAGGAGGCAGAATAAAGCTTGAAGAAGCACATCAGAAGATATTCGGCTAGAAGTTTTAATTATTGGGATATTGATATACTAAATGAGTGGGGGCGTATTTAATGGACTATTTAAAAAGTTATATAGAGACTCACCTAAAATACTGGTATTGTTATATGCTGATTCTACCATTAAGTTCATTTTCGAATACAGTAGACACTCTTAGAGGTTAAATCTCCTTATATTTACAATAATAAATAACATTGATATAATAAAAATATTGCATAAAAAATAATATTTTCAAGAAAAGATGTCATTCTATGCATCAATTTAGACGCTATGATTATGAACAACTAGGAGAAAACAATGGTGAATATTGCAATTGTAGAAGATGAAGGAACATATTCTGATACATTACAAAGCTATTTAAAACAATATGAACAAGAAAAAGGTGAGAAGTTTGCCGTAGAAGTATTTACGGATGGACTTTACTTGCTAGACAACTTCAAAGGACAATTTGATATTATATTGTTAGATATTGAGATGAAGCATATTAATGGAATGACTACAGCAGAGAAGATTCGAATGCTAGATCATGAAGTCATTATTATATTTATTACCAACATGATTCAGTATGCAATACGTGGATATTCTGTAGATGCACTAGATTATTTGCTAAAACCAGTTAGTTACTTTGCATTTTTACAAAGGATCGAAAGAGCAATTTCACGTATAAAAAGAAAAGAGGACCGGTATCTAACTATCGTATTTCGTGGAGGTGCAAGGAAGGTTCGAATTGATGACATTTACTACATTGAAGTACAAGATCATGATTTAATCTACCATACTGTTAGCGGTGATTTTAGCGTAAGTGGAAGTTTAATTCATATGGAAAACAAGTTAAAAGAGGAAGGCTTTTTTAGATGTAATAAATGCTACTTGATTAATCTAAACCATGTAGAAGGAATGAAGGATGGTCATGCCATAGTAGCAGGTTTACCTATAAGTATTAGTCGGTCTAAAAAACGAGAATTCTTAGATGTCTTATCTTCATATATGAGGAGAACAAGCAGATGATTAATATAATTGCCGAGATACCACGTTTTTATACTGCTATGGCTCAGTGGAGTGCTTGTTTGATGTATATTCTTTCATTACCACTAAAATATAAAAGACGTAAGATTACATTGATTTCTATTGTGTTTTTATTCATACAATCCACATTTTTAGTGCTCACAGAAGAAGTCAATATTGTATGGTGGATTCCTTGTATGTGTATTTCTATTTTTCTTATGTTCAGCTACATATATATTTGCAGCAAAAGTAAATTTTTAGACTGTCTTTATTACTGCATTCATGCATTTGTATTAGCGGAATTTATTGCATCCTTTGAAAGGCAATTATTTTGGGGGATATGGACAGATGGAGTATTAAAAGGTATATGGAAAGTAATGTTTATGCTGAGTATTTATACAGTCTGCGTACTCACAATCTATGTAATAAGAAAGAAGTATTTATCTCAAAGAGTAAAGATAACAATTAGTCCTAAAGAAGCATTTGGTGCTGTTATTATTGCCATGGCCGTCTTTTCAATGAGTAATATAGGATTTGTATTCAATGATTCAGCATTTATCGGAAGATATCCTGGGGAGATTATCACCATAAGAACCCTAGTTGATCTTGGAGGATATGCGATTTTATTCGCGCATTACATACTGTGTTATCAGTCAAGATATCAAAAGGAATTAGAGTCTTTAAATAATATATTGCAGAATCAGTATTTTCAGTATAAACAATCTAAAGAAAATATAGAGATGATTGGACAGATGTATCACGACCTAAAGCATCAAATTACGGCATTACGTTTAGAAACCAATGAAACGATAAGAAATAATTGGCTAGATGCAATGGAAGAAGAGATGTCAGCCTATGAACTGCAGAATAAAACAGGCAATGCAGTATTAGATGTTATCCTCACAAGCAAGAAGATGCAATGTCAAAAAAATAAAATTACGCTTACTTGCGTTGTGGATGGTGCCCTACTTGAAAAAATGGAGACAAGAGATATCTGTAATATTTTTGGAAATGCATTAGATAATGCCATAGAGTATGTAAAAAAGGTGAAGGATGTAGAAAAGCGCTTAATACATGTTGTTGTTGCTAAAAAACAAGGATTTTTAATGATTTGTTTTGAAAATTATTTTGAAGATATCTTATTGTATGAAGAAGGACTTCCTAAAACAACTAAGAAGGATAAGCAGTTTCATGGGTATGGGTTAAAAAGCATTAAAATGATCGCTAAAAAATATGATGGTCAGGTGTCAATTGAGACAAATAACAATTGGTTTGAGTTATCCATAATTTTGCCACTATTATCAGGGGAAGCACCGTAATTTTGTAAATAAATACAAAATTACAGGTGCTTTTTTAGTGCAAAATATACAATATGTATTGCACTTTGCGAATTATTTTTACAGTTTACGAAGTCAACGTTATTAAAAATAAAAAAATCAGATATTATGATACTACAATATAGTAAATGGGGTAACGAGTGCTACACCGTAATACTATAAAAAAGGAGGATATAAATCATGTTAGACATTAACTGGGCTGACGTCCTAGGCGTACTGAAATCATGTAAGCCATATCTAATTGGATTTGGGATAGTATTACTACTTGCAATTATTGTAATGATTGCCTGTAGAAAGATGAAAGAATGTAACAAGAAGTTCATTCGTAAAGAAGCTTTATGTGCAATTGTACTTGCAGTTGTAGTAACAGCTAATTTAATTTGTTATGGACCATTAGCAAATCTGATTACATTATCTACAGGAGAGGGAACAATTTCTGAGGAAACTTCCATTGCTGCTGGAGAACTTTGTGAAGATATTGCAGAAGAAGGAATTGTGTTATTAAAAAATGACAAACAACTTCCATTATCAGCAAACACAAAATTAAATGTATTTGGTTGGGCATCAACAAATCCTTGCTACGGTGGAACTGGATCTGGTTCATTATCTGATGCATATGAAACTGTATCATTATTACAAGGGTTAGAAAATGCAGGTTTTGAATTAAATACTGAATTAAGTGAGTTCTATACTACATACCGTTCAGAACGTCCTGTAGTTGGAATGTTTGAACAAGATTTCACATTACCAGAACCACCAGTTTCTACATACACTGATACATTAATTGATAATGCTAAAGCATTCTCTAATACTGCAGTAGTAGTGATCACTCGTGTTGGTGGTGAAGGTGCAGACTTACCAACAGATGTTAGTAAAGTAACTTTCACAGACAACTCAGAAGACTACAAGGAATTCCAAGAAGGTGAGCACTTCCTACAATTAAGTCAATCAGAAAAAAACATGATAGACATGGTATGTTCTAACTTCGATGATGTTGTTGTTGTATACAATGGTGCTAATGCCTTTGAACTTGGATTTGTAAATGAATATCCACAAATCAAAAGTGCAATCTGGTGCCCTGGTACAGGTCAATCTGGTTTTAATGCACTTGGTGCTATCCTTAACGGAGATGTAAATCCATCTGGTAAAACAATAGATACTTTTGTTTATGATCTTGAAGCTACACCAACAGCTAACAATTTTGGTGCTTTTGTTTACTCAAATATGGATGAATTTGCTGCCGAATCATTTGGAACACCAACTTTACCTACTTTTGTTAACTATGTAGAAGGTATTTACGTTGGATATAAATTCTATGAGACAGCAGCACAAGAAGGACTCATTAATTATGATGAAACTGTATTATATCCATTTGGATATGGATTAACATACACATCATTCGAACAAACAATGAGTGAAATCACTGAAAAAGACGGTCACATTTCTTTTGACGTAACAGTTACAAATACAGGAGCTGTTGCTGGTAAAGATGTAGTACAAGTATACTACAACCCTCCATACACTAACGGTGGAATTGAAAAAGCAACAACAAACTTAATCGAGTTTGCTAAAACAAAAATGTTACAACCAGGTGAACAAGACACAATTTCTATCAGCATTGCATTAGAAGATTTGGCTTCTTATGATGAAAAAACTGAGAAAGCATATGTTTTAGAAGCTGGTAACTACGACATTTCTATTAATATAGATTCACACAATGTAATTGATACAAAAACATATACTGTAGGCGAGACTGTAGTTTACAGTGGTGACAATAGTAAGAGCACAGATCACATTGCAGCAACTAACTTATTTGACTATGCAAATGGTGGAATCACTTACTTATCAAGACAAGATGGCTTTGCTAACTATGAAGAAGCAACAAAAGCGCCAGCATCTTATGAATTAGCACAAGAATACAAAGATACTTTTGTAAACAACAGTAATTACAACCCAGAAGATTATAATAACGCAGATGATGTAATGCCTACATTAGGTGCTAAAAATGACATTACATTAATGGATTTACGTGGTGCAGACTACGATGATCCAAGATGGGAAACATTACTTGATAATTTAACAGTAGATGAAATGAACTCATTAATCGCTTACGGTGGATACCAAACCTCTGAGATTAAGAGTGTAGGAAAAGTTAAAACAATCGACTGTGATGGACCAGCGTCAATCAATAACAACTTTACAGGTGTAGGTTCTTTAGGATTCCCATCTGCAGTTATGATTGCTAGTACTTGGAATAAAGATATCGCAGAAGACTTCGGTAAAAATATCGGTAAAATGGCAGATGAAATGGGTGTAAGTGGTTGGTATGCACCAGCGCTTAATATTCATAGAAGTGCATTTGCAGGACGTAACTTTGAGTACTACTCAGAAGATCCAATTCTTTCAGGATGGATGGCTGCAAAAGCAACTATGGGAGCAGAAACAGAAGGTGTATACGCATACCTTAAACACTTTGCCTTAAATGATCAAGAAACTAATAGAAATAGTATGATTTGTACATGGTCTAATGAACAAGCAATCCGCGAAATCTACTTAAAAGCATTTGAAATTGCTGTAAAAGAAGGCGGAGCAAAAGCAATGATGTCAGCATTCAACTACATTGGTACAGAATATGCTGGTGCAAATGATGATTTATTAAACACTGTTTTAAGAGATGAATGGGGATTCCGTGGTATGGTTATTACAGACTACTTCGGTGTATACGGATACCAAAATGCAGATCAAGAAATTAGAAATGGTAATGACCTTATGTTAGTTGCCTACGATGCGGAAACAAATAAAGTAAAAGATACACAAAGTGCAACTAGCATCATCGCAATGAGACAAGCAAGTAAAAACATTATGTACACTGCAGTTAATAGCCGTGCATACTTTGATGAAAACTACGATCTAAGTATTCCAGCATGGAAAATTATGCTAGGTGTTGTAGACGTTATCTTAGCAGGTGCATTCATAGGTCTTCAAGTTGTAATGATTAAGAAGTATAAACGTAGTAGAGTAGAAGATTAATTAATAAAGGGTTACTATGTTAAGAAACGAACATAGTAGCCCTAACAATATAGACAAGGTTTTAAATAAACCAATCTAGAAGTGAGGACAGTATGAAACATTTTAATTTAATTAATAAGATGACATTGGAAGAAAAAGCAGCCATGATGTCCGGAAAAGGATTTTGGGAAACAGTTGATATAGAGCGCTTGGGAATTCCGTCCATCTTCCTGTCAGATGGACCACATGGTATTCGTAAACAAGCAGGAGATGCTGATCACCTTGGTTTAAATGCCAGTGTACCAGCCACTTGTTTTCCTACAGCAGCAGCCATGGCTAATACATGGAACCCTGAACTGATGCAATCAGTTGGTAGTTATCTTGGAAAAGAAGCTCAGGTGCAAGAGGTTAGTATTGTATTAGGTCCAGGACTTAATATAAAAAGAAGTCCACTATGTGGAAGAAATTTTGAATATTTTAGTGAAGATCCATACCTATCAGGTAAGATGGCAGCAGGTTTAATTCAAGGGATTCAATCTCAAGGTGTTGGTGCATGTCCAAAACATTATGCAGTAAATAGCCAAGAGCTACGTAGAATGTCTAATGATTCCGTATTAGATGAAAGAACACTAAGAGAAATCTACTTAACCGGATTTGAGATTGCAGTTAAAGAGGGAAAAGCAAAAAGCATTATGACTTCTTACAACAAGATCAATGGTATTTATGCCAACGAACATGAACAGTTATTACAATCTGTATTAGTAGATGAATGGGGATTTGACGGCATTGTAGTTTCTGACTGGGGTGCAAGTAATGATCATGCAAAAGGTGTTTTAGTAGGAAGTCATCTAGAGATGCCAACTACTGGTAATGATGGTAAAAGATTAATTCTAGAAGCCATAGAAAATGGAACGCTTACAGAAGAAGTATTAAACCAAAGAGTCGATACCCTATTAGATATAGTATTTGACCTATCAAAACAAACTGATTTTAAAACAAAAAAAGAATTTAACATTGAAGAGCACCATGATAAGGCAAGTAAAGCAGCCCAGGAGTGCATCGTTTTATTAAGAAATGAAGAAGGAATTTTACCACTAGATAAAAGACAAAAAGTTGCTATTATAGGTAACTTTGCGAAGAAACCTCGTTATCAAGGAGCAGGTTCTAGTCAGGTAAATGCAACCAAGATTGATAATACTTTAGATGTTTCATCTAAAATGAATATAGAATTAGTAGGGTATGCTGAAGGGTATACGCGTAGTGGCGTAAGTGATGACGCACTAAAAAATGAAGCGTTAGAGCTTGCAAAAGCGGCAGAAGTTGTTCTGTTATATTTAGGATTAAGTGAAATCGAAGAATCCGAAGGTATGGACCGAGATCATATGGTCTTAGCACAAAATCAAATTGACTTATTAAAGGAAATTAGCCAAGTTAATGAGAATGTTGTTGTGGTTTTATCAGCAGGATGTGTGGTTGAGATGCCATGGTTAAACTATACTAAAGCTCTTATTCATGGATACCTTTTAGGACAAGCAGGAGCAGAAGCTATAATGAATGTGCTATATGGAGAGGTATGTCCATCAGGTCGTTTAGCAGAAACATATCCTATCAAATATGAGGATAATCCTTGTGCCAATTATTATCCAGGACTTGAAAAAACATCTGAATATAGAGAAGGTATCTTCGTTGGATATCGCTATTATGAGACTGCCAATGTTTCTACATTATTCCCATTTGGATATGGTCTTAGCTATACAACATTTACATATAGCAA
>JAEWMQ010000067.1 GCA_023393125.1 Bacillota bacterium | reverse complement strand
AGGTAATGCAGTAGTAGCTTGCTCATAGCCTTGTTCAAAAAGAACTTTTAGTTTATCTACACTTTTTTCAAAACGATCTACCTCTAAAGGCAGTTCAGGCCTTAAAATAAAAACAGAACCTTCCTTTTCCAGTTGATGGATGTTTTCTAAAGTTTGATTATAATGTTGATAGCGTGTGGCAATACAATGAACTAATTGAGGATATTTTTTACCATAGGCTTTGGCTAAACGATGCATATTTTTAGAATATTGTTTACGATAATCTGCATTACGTGTTAAGATAATAACATTTTTCTTATTACCATCTGCTATAGATTTTCCGATGGGAATTGAATCACAAAGTCCACCATCTAAATAATGCTCACCTTCTATTTCGACCATTTTTGAAATGAAAGGGAGGCTACTAGAAGCACGCAGCATACGATCAGCATCATCAAGCGAAGAAGCTTTAATAGGTTCAAAGTAGTGAGGACTACCAGACTTGCAGTGAGTAACTCCTACCTTAAAGGTAGTACTACTTTGCTTGAAAGTTTCAAAATCAAAAGGATCAAGGTTTCTAGGCAACTCGTCAAATAAAAAATCCATGCCAAAATAACCACCTTCTTTAAAAAAGTTTTTCCATCCAATAAAACGCTTATCGGTAACCCATTTGGTATAAAGACGTTCATTTCTTCCTTTTTGTTTAGATAAATAACTGCATAAGGTATTAGCCCCAGCAGAGACACCAATGGCGTAAGGAAAGTATAGGTCATAATCAAGAAAGGCCTCTAAAATACCTGCAGCATAGGCACCGCGCATGCCTCCTCCCTCTACAATAAGACCAAGTGAATTGTTTGTCATATCCAACCTCCTTTGTAAATGGATCAATATAAAATAAGAATAATAATAAATAAGTTCTTAGATATTATAATATTATTTCTTTATAAAGGCAATTTTAGACATTTGTAGGTGAAAAAATCAGCTCCTAGAAAAGATATGGATTATCTTTTCTAGGAGCCAATTGATGACAGAGGTTAGTCTGCTTTCCTAGCATCAGACCATTTTTTTAAGGCAAAGAGTGCAATTGCTATAGCTAATAGGACTACAACAATATTGCTGTACGTATTTAAAATCCCTTCAATAGCTTCCCAATTATTGCCCAGATAAAAGCCTAAGCTCATTAAAACAAGGTTCCATACGGCAATACCTGTAATAGAATAAAGAGAGAATTCTAAAAGTGACATGGCATTAACACCAGCAAAAAGAGAGATATACGTCCTTGTAAGAGGAATAACCCTAGAAAACAGGACGGCAAGACGACCATAACGCCCAAACCAGTTATTAAAAGTGTTCATAGCTTTATGCACACCGTTAGAAGTGCTAGAAAACTTATTTAGAAGGGGTTGACCACCATAATAACCAATGAAGTAGCAAATATAGGAGCCAACTAAGCCAGCTAGTATACTTATAAGAAAAGCAGGAAGAAAATGGAGATTGGTTTGTGGAATACTCATCCCCACAAAAGGAAGTACAACTTCGCTGGGAATCGGAAAACAAGCATATTCTAATCCAATTACAATAAAAATACCCATATAACCTAATTCGCCAACAAAAGTCATTAGCCAATTAACAAACTGTGTGATAAATGTCATTATTAAACTCCTTTGTTTTAATTAATTTAGCAATGAATGGTCTTGCTATATAATGATTTCTAGCATTTTTATTATCTTAAAGTATTTAAAAAGTAGAAATCTGTTTATATTATCATATGTGGACAATATTAAAATCATGCTGGGTTATATTCTATAATTTGATATAGAAACTCAATGACTTGTATGTTATAATACAAACTGTTAGTAAAAAATATGTTAAAAATAAAAGCTCATGTCTCATTTATTAATGAGGTATGAAATACACATATAAAGGATGATAGATTAAATGATTACAGTAAATAACATGAGCCTGCAATTTGCAGGAAAAACACTGTTTAAAGATGTTAACCTCAAATTTACACCTGAGAACTGTTATGGTGTTATTGGGGCAAATGGTGCTGGAAAATCAACTTTCTTAAAAATCTTATCTGGAGAATTAGAAAGCACAACAGGTGAAGTGTCTATTCCAAAAAACATTCGTATGTCTGTTCTTAAACAAGATCATTACCAATATGATGAATGTCAAGTATTAGAAACAGTTATCCGTGGTAATACAAGACTTTATGAAATTATGCAAGAAAAAGATGCTTTATATGCAAAAGAAGACTTCTCAGATGCCGATGGTGAAAGAGCTGCTGAGTTAGAAGGTGAATTTGCTGAGCTCAATGGTTGGGAAGCAGAATCAGAAGCTGCTCAATTACTTCAAGGGTTAGGCATTGGAACAGAACTTCATTATATGTTAATGAAAGACCTTCAAGGTGGAGAAAAGGTAAAGGTTCTCCTTGCACAAGCATTATTTGGGCAACCAGGAATTTTACTTCTTGACGAGCCTACTAACCACTTAGACATTGATTCAGTTGAATGGCTTGAAGACTTCTTATTAGACTTCCCAGGAACAGTAATCGTTGTATCCCATGACCGTCACTTCTTAAATACAGTATGTACACATACAGTAGATATTGATTTTGGTCAAATTAAAATGTATGTAGGTAACTATGACTTCTGGTATGAATCAAGTCAAATGATGCAACAATTAATGAAATCACAAAATAAGAAGAAAGAAGATCAGATTAAAGAGCTTCAAAGCTTCATTACACGTTTCTCTGCTAATAAATCAAAAGCGAAACAAGCAACATCTCGTCGTAAATTACTTGATAAATTAACTTTCGAAGATATGCCTGCTTCTTCAAGAAAGTATCCATTTGTTAGATTTACGCCAGATCGTGAAGTTGGAAATGAGATTTTAACAGTAGAAGGTCTTACAAAAACAGTAGATGGTGTAAAAGTGCTTGATAATGTAAGCTTCCGTGTTAATAAAGATGATAAAATTGTCTTTATTGGAGAAAATGAAATTGCACAAACAACTTTATTTAAAATTTTAGCTGGCGAACTTGAGCCAGATGCAGGAACTTACAAATGGGGTGTAACAACTTCACAATCTTACTTCCCTAAAGATAATACGGAGTTCTTTGAAGGATGTGATCTTAACCTTATTGATTGGTTACGTCAATATTCAGAAGATCAAACAGAAAGTTACCTTCGTGGCTTCCTTGGTCGTATGCTGTTTGCAGGAGAAGATTCACTTAAAGCTGCTAAGGTATTATCAGGAGGAGAAAAAGTACGTTGTATGCTTTCTCGTATGATGTTATCTGGGGCTAATGTTATTATGCTTGATCAACCAACGAACCACTTAGACCTTGAGTCTATTACAGCAGTTAATGATGGGTTAATCGAATTCAAAGGCAATGTGCTCTTCACTTCACATGACCACCAATTTATTCAAACAATTGCTAATCGTGTGATTGAAATTACAGAGACAGGTACAATTGATCGTCTTGGAACTTATGATGAGTTCTTAGCCTTTAAAAAGAGCAACAAGTAAAGCAGAAACCCAGGAATAGTAGATAAAGTAAATCATATAAGATTATAATAAAATGATAGATGATAAAAGGTGTTAGCCATGGCTAACACCTTTTATCATCTATAGGAGTGAGTATATGAAAAGCAGAGACTAGCTATTTAGTATAAGATTGTAGTCTTGCCTTGATGAAATGTCCATTTTCTGTGAGTTGTTCATCTGACCAATTAGAAGAAGGAGCACTAGTTACTAAAAGTGCAGAAGACTCATCTTTATCGCATAAGCTCCAATTCATCCAACCAATTTGATATTGGTCAAGTAAGTCTAACCAAATATTAGATTGTTCTATATTAATGTCGCCTGTACCGGAGGCATCACATGTACCAAATTCGCTTACAAAAAGAGGAATCTCATATTTGGTAAGTGCATTTTCAAAAGTTTCTCTTAGAGGGTCTTTATGTGAATTGGCATAGAAATGAAAAGCATAGACAACTTGAGGATCTTCTAGACGATTTCTTACTACTGATAGAGGACTTTGACACCATTTAGGTGTACCGACAATGACTAAATGCTGAGGCGCATTTTTACGAATCACCTTAAGAATGGTATCAGCATAAGGTTTGATAGAGTCATCCCAGCTCACTTTACCGCCATTAGGTTCATTGCAGATTTCAAATATGAGATTGGGATAATTTTGATATTTAGTTGCAAAGTAATCAAAGAAGCAACTAGCATCCTCTTGGTGCATCAGAGGATCTCCGTCTGCTAATATATGCCAATCAACAATGACATAAAGGCCTAAGTTAGTAGTAGCTGCAATAGCCTCTTCTAAAATATTTGTGTAAGAGTCTTGATTTTCGGGATATTGAGACTCAGTATCTGCATACAGGGCTAAACGGATGGCATTAACTTGCCAATCATCACGAAGTGTTTTAAAAGTAGCTTCAGTTGCATATTGGCTATACCATTGAATACCATGAGTACTGACCCCGCGTAGTTGAAAAATATCCCCATTCTCATCAGTAATATGAATACCATTTACTTTAAGTGCACCATGTTTAGACACAGGTGTACCTTCAGCAAAGGTAGGTGCATTTAAAATTTCAGAAGCTTTTAATGTAAGAGGGGGAGGAAGTGTAGGGGTAGCTGTAGGTGTTGGCGTTGGAGAAGGTGTAGATGTAGCTATAATGGGAGTAGGCGCTTGGGAAGCTTCTGATATTGTTATAGAGGAGGTGGGCTGACAACCTACTATTAAAGCGAGTAAACAAAGAGGTAATAGGTAGTTAATTTTGTGAAACTTCATATTTTCCCTTCTTTCCTAGTTTACAAATGATTAGTCTTTATTATAAGTTATGAGATTTAAGGAATCCATGCAATTAATTGGGAAAGAGAAGAGGACAATAATTTACCAACTCAGACAAAAAAGTAACATGATAGGGAGATTTCTATTCATAGAAAAAGCGACTTTAATAATAAAGTCGCTTTTAATGGGGTAAGATATGTTCAATCTTCAAGGGAACTATCGGGGAATAGTATAAATGAAGATTGAAAGGTGATAAAACTTCTTAAAAATGATGGAAGTATGACAGGGCATTTGTATAGGTGCCAGTTGCATCTTATCAATGCAATCATAGTATATACCTATTTTTCATGTTTTATACAAAAGAGTATGATATAATAAAACAATTGCAGAAGGAAAGGTACTTACATACAAACTGGACTTTATAATAAGAAGTGTAAAGAGTGTTTTTTTAGCATACAATATATTAAAAACATGTAAGGTAAAGGGAGGAAGATATGAAATCATTTATGAAATGGAGTAAAGGGATTATCTACTTATGCCAATTGATTTTTTTGATTAGTAGTATTTATCTTATTTGCACTTTGAGATTCGATCGTCTCATTTTATTGCTAGGTAGTTTATTATTAACTTTTGTACCTGAAATTTATACCAAATGGACAAAGGTGAATATTCCTATAGGGGCAAGATTATTTTATGTGCTGTTTATTTTTGCGGCTCAGTGGCTAGGATCATACTTAGGGTTTTATGGATACATTTTCTTCTGGGATGTGCTTTTACATGCTACTTCCGGTGTGTTTATAGGCTATGTGGCACTTATTATTTTAGTAAGTCTAGATAAGGATCATACTTTATTTAAACAAAATAAAATAAGTGTTATTGTAACTTTTATATTAGCAGTAGGAATAGCAGCTGCAGGTATTTGGGAAATGATTGAATTTGCAGGAGATACTTTTTTAAACACAAATGCTCAGCTAGGAAGTTTACAAGATACCATGGAAGACATTATCTGTGGTACATTAGGTTCATGTGTATTTGCGATTTATACAGGAGTAGTCATGAAAGCTAAAAGAAAGTCTTGCATTGATCAACTCCTTTATATGAATAGAGGAAAAAATAAATAGAGAAATAAGTAATAAGGAAGAGGAGAGTTTATGATTTTATTATCCTTAAATAATATTAAAAAAACCTATGGAGAGAAGGTTATTTTTAATCATCTTTCTTTGGGGATTGATGATACAGAAAAAATAGGTATGATTGGGATTAATGGGACAGGAAAAAGTAGTTTACTAAAGATTATGGCAGGATTAGAAACACCTGATGAGGGGGAAGTTATTACTTCTAATGAGTTGGTAATTGAATATCTTCCTCAAAATCCACAATTTGATGAAGAATCTACTGTTATAGAACAAGTTTTTAAAGGTACATCTTCTTTTATGAGAGTGCTACGTGATTATGAAAGTACAATAGCCCAATTAGAAAAAGAGCCAGAAAATGAAGATTTACAACTTAAATTGTTAAAGTTAAGTGAAAAAATGGATGCAGAAGGTGCTTGGCAACTAGAAAGTGAAGCCAAGGCGGTACTTACCAAGTTAGGTATTGAGGATTTTAATCAAAAAGTAAGTGAATTATCTGGGGGACAACGTAAAAAAATTGCATTAGCTGGTGCTTTAATTAGACCTTGCAATTTACTTATTTTAGATGAGCCCACTAATCACCTAGATAATGATACGATTGATTATTTAGAAGAGCTTCTTAAGAATAAGCGCTGTGGACTGGTAATGGTTACACATGATCGTTATTTTTTAGAGCGTATCACCAATCGAATTGTAGAATTAGATCAAGGCAAGCTCTATAAATATGAAGGAAATTATGAAGCTTATTTAGAGCAAAAAGCAGAACGTGAAAGTATAGAAGAGCGTATGAGGGAAAAGAATTCCTCACTATATAAGCAAGAATTAGAATGGATGAGAAAAGGAGTAGAAGCGAGACGTACAAAGCAAAAGGCTAGAAAGGAACGCTTCTATGAACTAGAAGGAAGTTTAGAAGGTAACCATAAACAAAGCTTAGAGATTAGCCTAGGAACAAGTAGACTAGGAAAGAAAATTATTAGTCTTGAAAATATAAATAAAAGCTTTGGAGATAAACAAGTCATTCGTGATTTTACTTATACGGTGGTAAGAGAGGACCGCATTGGTATTATTGGAAACAATGGGGTGGGAAAATCTACTTTACTTAACTTAATTACGGAACGTATGATGCCAGATAGTGGTAAAATTGAAATTGGTGAAACCGTTAAGATTGGGTACTATACCCAAGAGAATAAGGAGATGGACTTAAGGCTACGTGTTATTGATTATATCAAAGAACGTGGTGAATATGTTAAAACAGCAGATGGTAGTTTGATTTCAGCAGGTAAAATGCTAGAACGCTTCTTATTCCCACCTATTCTCCAATATACACCGATTGAAAAGCTTTCAGGGGGAGAGCGAAGAAGACTTTACTTATTAGGTATTTTAATGGAAGACATTAATGTTCTTTTCCTAGATGAGCCTACTAATGACTTAGATATTCAAACACTTCAAATTTTAGAAGACTATATTGATGATTTTAATGGTCCCGTTATTGCTGTTTCGCATGATAGATATTTTCTAGACCGTATTGCTGAGAAGATCTTTGCTTATGAAGGAGAAGGTAATATTGTTTATATACCAGGTAACTATTCGGATTACAAAATGCGAAGGTTACAACAAGAAACGATTAAAGAAGAAGTTAAAAAAGAAAAGTCAGCAACTAGTAAAAGAAATACAGAGCAAGCAGCTAAAGTCAAATTTACTTATAAAGAAAAATTAGAATACGAAAAAATTGATGAAGTCATCGAGACTTTAGAAAAAGAGATTAAACAAATAGAAGAAGAGATGAGTAACAATGCTTCTCATTATGGTCGTTTACAAGAACTAACAATTGAAAAGGAAGCTAAAGAGGAAGCACTCATGTATCAAATGGAACGCTGGGAATATCTCAATGAATTAGCAGAACGTATTATGAAGGAATCTTAGATTTCACTAATGCATAGTTAATTATTTTTCTGAATATATAATTGAGTGGTAAAAAATAGTCATAAGCAATAATGAACAATATCATATTTCATTTTACATTTAACTCTAAAGGGTTTAATTTTGTTTTAAGCTTAATAAATTATCAAATAAACTTAGAAACACTCTATATTTTTTATGAAGAAATGTGTATAATAGAAAAGGTATAGGTAAAATACGAAGGAGGATTTAAAAATGGAAGAAAATCTAACCATGGCGGACTTAATGGCAGAAGTAGATAAATCAATGACACGTATATATAGAGGTCAAATCTTACCAGCTAAAGTAGCACTTATTGGCGAACAAGGTGTTATTGTGAATATTGGATATCATGCAGATGGCCTTATTCCTTGGCAAGAAGTATCTTATGATGAAATAGATCGTACAAGCATTAAAGAGGATGATACCTTTGATGTTTATGTTATGAAAGTAGATGATGGTGAAGGCAATGTTCTTGTATCTAAAAGAAGAGCTGAAGCTGAAACAGCGTTAGAAGAAATTCAAGAGTTATTTGAGAAAAAAGCAACTTTTACTGTACACGTGAAAGAAGTTGTTAAAGGTGGTGTGGTAGCACCTATTAAAGGACTTCGTGGTTTTATTCCTGGTTCTCAATTATCAAATACTTACGTAGCAGATCTTGCAGCTTATGTAGGTAAAGATGTTGAAGTTGAAATTATTGAGTTTATTCCTAAATCAAAGAAACTCGTTTTATCAGGTAAACGTCTTGCAGCAGAAAAAGCAGGAGCAGAAAGAGCGCAAAAACTTGCAGCACTTGTAGAAGGTGAAAAAGTATCAGGAACAGTAACAAAATTAATGCCATATGGTGCTTTTGTAGATCTTGGCGGAGTTGAAGGTCTTGTTCATAATACAGATCTTTCATGGGTACGTATTAAACATCCTTCAGATGTTGTAAAAGAAGGCGATAAAGTAGATGTGATTATTTCTTCTGTAGATCAAAGTACAGGTAAAATTGCATTAAGCTTAAAAGATATGACAACAGATCCATGGTTACTTGCAGTAAGTAACTTTGAAGTAGGCGATGTTGTACCAGCTAAAGTAACACGCTTTGCAAGCTTTGGTGCTTTTGCCGCTATTGCAGATGGTTTAGAAGGTTTAATTCACATTTCTCAAATTAGTGAAAAACGTATTAATAAACCAGAAGAAGCTTTAGAAATTGATCAAGAAGTACAAGCTAAAATCGTTACAATCGATAAAGAAGCTAAAAAGATTGGTCTTTCTCTTAAAGAGTTAGAAGCAGCTAAAATGGATGAAGAAATCAGTGAGTATATGACATCAGGTGATGAAAAAGTAACACTTGGTGATGTACTTGGTAGTGAGCTTTAAGAAGAACCCCCTAGGGGTTCTTTTTTTTATGAGTGAAGTATGATAGTATAGATAGAAGATTGCATAAGGCAAAGGGGAACTAGGCGTGAGTAGAATAAAGAAAATATGGACAACCTTATTTGCAAAAAATAAGCTGAGCAAAGGTACGAAATTAGATGAACATTCTATAGGAGAATTATTTGAGGAGTTAGATGAAATTCAGACTAAAATGAGTCGTACGCAACACTATCTAGAGGAATTAGAAAACAAAGAAACGTTAGCTAACCAATACGAAGTGTTAGATAAAGAAGCTATACATAAGTTAGACATTTTAGCAGGGCGTGCTAAGACCATAGAAGAAAAGAAGATGAATTTAAGAGGAAGACTGATCAGTAATAATTCAGCTCTTGCAAGAGTAGGACAGTATGAAGAAGAAATACCTGATTTGATTAAAGAAATGCAGATAGCAGAGAAACGTCGAAGAGAAACGGAAAGTCATATTTTTTATTTAGAAGAAGAAAAAGAAGAGCTTTATGAGGAAAGAGAATCTCTTTTGTTAGGCTATCGTTTCTTGAAGGGTTTTAGTGGTGTTATGATGATTGCTATTATTCTTTGTTTATTTATTTCCTTTGCATTATTACAGATGTTAAGAGAGCAAATATGGATAGTTTTAACAGCAGTAGGTTTTGTGGTAGTGGCATTATTTATAGGCGTAGTTATTTTAAAAGAAAAGATCGACAAAGAACTTAGTAAAAATGTAATTCTGCAGCAAAAAGCTGTTAAATACCTTAATAAAGCAAAAATTAGGTTATTTAATCAAGTGCAATACCTAGAGTTCCAATATCGTAAGCTAGGAGTAGACAGTGTTGCTAAACTTGAACTTTACTATAATCGTTATTTAAAAAATAAAAATAATGAACGTATTTATTTACAAATGAATGAGACACTTAATGACATCGAAGAAGATATGTTAGCTATTTTAAGTGAAAAGGGAATTAAAATAGATTATATTAATAATCTTTCTGATTGGATTCTAACACCTAAAAAGCTTAATGAGATGAAACAGATTAAAGAAGAACGTGAAAAAGCCATTGAACAAATTCATGGTTTAAGAGCTTATGAAGAAGAGCTTTGGAAAGAAATTTATGCTTTAGGTCAAGAAGAGGATTTAAAAGAGAAGGTAGCAGCAGCTATTCAGGCTTATAATGAAGGTAGGATGCTTGACAAAATGGAGAAAGGTGCATAAAATGTTAAGTAATTAAACATTTGATGCAATGAAAAAGAGGAGTATAGTGTCACTACGTGTAGAGAGAGAAGATTATAAGCTGAAAGTCTTCTTACGAAAAGAGCACTAGAAGGTAGCTTTGGAGCACCATGTCTGAAAATAGTAAGACATGGCGGGTATGCCCGTTAAAGCTGACAAGTGTTTTGCAAAGTAGTTTATATTAACCTTGCAAAGAATTAAGGTGGTACCGCGAGCTTCTTCGTCCTTATATAGGGATGAAGGAGCTCTTTTTGACGTTACCCCCTAAAAAGCCATCAGTAAGGGAGTGAGACGATGCAATTGATAGGTTTTGTGCTTTTGTGCATAGGGCTCATGATTTGTTTTTTTGCTAGACGTATTGTACGTGGTAAAACCAAAATGGATCCTAAGGACGAAGCAGAAATGCGTTTATTAACATCGGGTGCCGTCATTGCAGTAAGGATGGCAGGATTAGTTGCCGCTTTTGTCGGTCTTGTTTTTCTTTTGCTAGGCGCATCATGAAGAATGAATGTATTTTGCAAACGTATATAACTAAATAGTTACAAAGTAGATAATCCACAAGGAGGAATAATATGAAACAGTTAGAAAAAGTATATGATCCAAGTAGCGTTGAAGATCGCCTTTATCATCAATGGATGGAAAAAGGTTATTTTCATGCAGAAGTAGAAAAAGATAAAAAGCCATTTACCATTGTGATGCCACCACCAAATATTACAGGGCAACTTCACATGGGGCATGCACTTGATAATACTCTTCAAGATATTTTAACACGTTATAAACGTATGCAAGGCTTTAATGCTCTTTGGGTACCAGGAACAGACCATGCTAGTATTGCCACAGAAGTTAAGGTAGTAGAAAAGATTGCACAAGAAGGACTTACAAAAGAAGATTTAGGTCGTGAAGGCTTCCTTGAAAAAGTATGGGAGTGGAAAGAGCAATATGGCGGACGTATTGTAGAACAGCTTAAAAAATTAGGTTCTTCTTGTGATTGGGATAGAGAACGCTTTACAATGGACGAAGGTTGTTCAGAAGCTGTACAAGAAGTTTTCATTAGACTTTACGAAAAAGGTTATATTTACAGAGGCTCACGTATTATTAACTGGTGTCCTGTATGTGGGACTTCTATTTCAGATGCAGAAGTAGAGCATGAAGAAAAAGAAGGCCATTTTTGGCACCTTCGTTATCCTGTAGTGGGTAGTGATGAATTTGTACAATTAGCAACAACTAGACCTGAAACTATGCTTGGAGATACTGCAATTGCTGTTAACCCAGAAGATGAACGCTATGCTCACTTAATAGGTAAAATGGTTCGTATTCCACTTGTAGATCGTGAAATTCCAGTAGTAGCAGACTCTTATGTTGATAAAGAATTTGGAACAGGTGTTGTTAAAATTACACCAGCACATGACCCTAATGACTTTGAAGTAGGTAAACGTCATGACTTACCAGAGATTTGTGTTATGAATGATGACGGCAGTATGAATGACCTTTGTGGTAAATACGCAGGTATGGACCGTTATGAAGCAAGAAAAGCTTTAGTAGCTGATTTAGAAGCAGCAGGTTTCCTTGTAAAAGTAGAACCTCATACGCATAACGTAGGAACACATGATCGTTGTAAATGTGTTATTGAACCAATGATTAAGGCACAATGGTTTGTAAAAATGGAAGAAATGGCTAAACCTGCTATTGAAGCTGTTAAAAACGGAGAACTAAATCTTGTACCAAAACGTATGGAAAAAACCTATTACAACTGGCTTGAAAATATCAGAGACTGGTGTATTTCTCGTCAATTATGGTGGGGACACAGAATTCCAGCATACTATTGTCAGGATTGTGGTGAAATTATTATTGCTAGAGAAGAACCTCATACATGTTCTAAATGTAGTGGTTCAAACTTTGTTCAAGATGAAGATACTCTTGATACATGGTTTAGCTCAGCACTATGGCCATTCTCAACTTTAGGTTGGCCAGAAAATACAGAAGAACTTAAGCATTTCTATCCTACAAGTGTCCTTGTAACAGGTTATGATATTATTTTCTTCTGGGTTATTCGTATGGTATTCTCAGGAATTGAGCAAATGGGAGAAATTCCATTTAAAGATGTTTTATTCCACGGACTTGTACGTGCAGCTGATGGACGTAAGATGAGTAAATCACTTGGTAATGGTGTAGACCCACTTGAAGTAATCGAAAAATACGGTGCAGATGCTTTAAGACTCACACTTGTAACAGGTAATGCACCTGGTAATGATATGCGTTTCTATTATGAAAGAGTAGAAGCTAACCGTAACTTTGGTAATAAATTATGGAATGCAGCACGTTTCATTATGATGAACTATGAGGGAGAAGATATCAATTTAACAGTAGATTTAAAAGACTTAATTCCAGCTGATAAATGGATTCTTTCAAAAGTAAATACTTTAGCCGGGGAAGTAACTGATAATATGGACAAATATGACCTTGGTGTAGCTGTTCAAAAATTATATGACTTTGCTTGGGAAGAGTTCTGTGACTGGTATATTGAAATGGTAAAACCTCGTCTATACAATAAAGAAGATGCTACAAGACCAGCAGCACTTTGGACACTTAAAACAGTCATGACTGAGATTTTAAAAATGCTTCATCCATATATGCCATTTATTACAGAAGAAATCTTCCTTGGACTACAAGATAAAGAAGAATCTATTATGATTTCAACATGGCCTACTTTTAAGGAAGAGTGGAACTTTAAAGCTGAAGAAGAAGAAATTAGCTTAATCAAAGAAGCTGTACGTAATATTCGTAACTTACGTAGTGAAATGAATGTGCCACCATCAAGAAAAGCAAAAGTGTTTGTTGTATCAGAAGATGAGAAAGTAATTAGCACTTTTGAAAATGGTAAAGTGTTCTTCTCTGTATTAGGCTACGCTTCAGAAGTTGCTATTCAAAAAGACAACGCAGGTATTGATAGCGATGCGGTATCTGTAGTGATTCCAAATGCAACTGTTTATATTCCATTTGCTGATTTAGTAGATATCGAAAAAGAACTAGATCGTCTTGCTAAAGAAAAAGCAAAACTTGAAGGTGAAGTAGAACGTGTTAATAAAAAATTAGCAAATGAAGGCTTCGTAGCAAAAGCACCAGCTAAGCTTTTAGAGGAAGAAAAAGCTAAAAAAGAAAAATATGAAACAATGCTTGAAGCTGTGGTAGAACGTATTGCTCATTTAAGCAAGTAAGCAGTGGAATGAGATAAGATAATAAGAGATCATATAAGTCATGGGGGGATGTCTAATGGCTAAGGGAAAGGTCACAATGAAAGACATAGCTAAGGAGTTAAATATTTCTTTAGCTACGGTTTCTTATGTAATAAACCATTCGGAAAAAGAAAAGATTAGTCATGATATGAGGCTCAAGGTATTAGAAACAGCTAAAAGAATGGGTTATGTTCCTAATTTATCTGCTAGATCTTTAGTTAACAAGAAAAGCAATTTAGTAGGAATTATGATTCATTTAAAACCTGAAGACCCTATGACTAAAAAACAATATTATTATGATTTAGCAGCTCACCTCCAAGGTGAGCTGCATCAAATAGGATATGATACAGTTATTTCTATGACACATGATCTTGAAAATATAGATATTATCTCTAAGCGTTCTTTAGAGGCTGCATTTATTATTGATGTAGATGAAAAACATTTTAAAAAAATTACAAGCCAATATTATGTTCCTATTATTTTTATGGATTGTGATGTTGAATTACAGCTATTTTATAAAGTATTACCAGACTATACTTTTCTATTAAACCAAGCTAAACGAATGCTAGGTGATCCCTATCCGTATTTAATGATGGAAGATGTGATTAATGGTAAGGTAAGAAATACTTTAATGAGTGATTTTAAGCAGGAAGACATTTTCATTCATAAAAAACATGCTGATATGAAAGTTTTTTTAGAACGGCATATAGGTAAAAAAGGTATTATAATAGGTGAAAACCTAGGTGTACAAGTAGAACGTTATATAGATTCTAGTCAAATAGTAGTTATTGCTTCAGGAGCAGCCAGAGAAACTTTATTACCACATACAAGGTATATAGAGGTAAGTAATAAAAGAAAAGCTAAAATGGGTGTTTGTATTCTTAAACAGCTTTTAACTTTGGAGTATGATGAAGCAGCAGAGACGAGAATTTTAATGTTACCAGACTAATAGGACTAAAAAGAGGTTGCAGAAATGCAACTTCTTTTTTATATGTGTTTTTATTTTATTCAGCTAATTACTTAACTTAATAAAAAGAAAGAGCAGAGCAAAAAGTATGTAAATAGAAGCGAGTAACGCTAAAAAAATTACTTAACAAAAAAAGTTTAAGTAAAAACATTAGTAAAAAGCAACAAAAATATAGTCTAAATAAAAATAAAATTGTGAAAATTATATTGACTATAGAAAAATATCATGATAAATTAAAGATAACTTAAACGATTAAGTTATTGAGTATTAGGTGATGGGAGGATGTGAAATGAAGAGAAGTACAAAGGCAATAGGACTATCTGCTTTCATATGGGGTGGGGGCCAATTTTTCATAGGCAAGCAATACATAAAGGGGCTATTGTTCTTCATTGTACAAATGCTATTCATAGGAATAGAGTTACAAAGTGGTTATTGGCTAGAGTATTTAAGTGGTCAAGTTAAGCAATTCAGTATAAGGATTCATGGTGGTTATTTTACAAAAGGTATTTGGGGTTTTATTACCTTGGGAGAGAAGGTAGGAATTAAAACGGGAGACCATTCAACGATACTTTTAATTAATGGGATTATTACACTATTGTTTTTAGGTTTATTTATAGCTATTTACATATGGAACTTACGAGATAGCTATCAAACCGGTAAGATGATTGATGAAAAAGGGGCCTATTTAACTTCAAAAGATTATTTGAAGTTAACTTGTACTAAATTCTTTCCATATGTGATTTTAACCCCTATTGTAGTAGCTATTATATTTATCGTTGTGATGCCTATTATCTTTTCAGTTTTAACGGCATTTACAAACTATAATAAAAATCATCTACCACCTGCTCATTTAATTGACTGGGTAGGATTTTCTAATTTCACCAAGTTATTTCAAGTACCTGTATGGTCTACTACCTTTTTTTCAGTTTTAGGTTGGACGATTATTTGGGCTGTGAGTGCTACTTTTACAACTTACTTTTTAGGCTTATTTCAAGCAATTTTACTAAATAGCTCATATGCTAAGTGTAAATCTTTTTTTAGAGGCATTCTTATTTTACCTTGGGCTATTCCACAAATGATTACACTATTAGTATTTAGAAACCTACTTAATGGTCAGTTTGGTCCTTTAGGACAATTACTTATTGATATAGGTTTAGTGAATGAGAGAATTCCTTTTTTATCTGATCCATTCATTGCTAAAATAACGATTATCGTAGTTAATTTATGGATTGGCTTCCCTATGTTTATGGTCATGATTCAGGGGGTATTAGGTAATGTGGACCAGGCTTTCTATGAAGCAGCACACATTGATGGAGCTACATCTTTTCAATCTTTTAAGTATATCACATTGCCACTCATTTTTAGGGCAACAACACCACTCATTATTATGAATCTGGCTAATAATTTTAACTGCTTTGGTATTATTTATTTCTTAACAGAAGGAAATCCAGCTAATCCAAATTATCATTTAGCAGGTCATACAGACATTCTTATTTCTTGGATTTATAAGCTTACCTTAAGTGACCAAATGTATAATATGGCAGCTGTTATGTGTATTATCATTTTTGCATTTATAGGAACGGTGTCTTTTTATAACTTTAGAAGAACGCAAGCTTTTAAGGAGGTGGAATAGCATGAAGAGTAAAATAAAGACCATTTTGGTTAACCTAGAATTAATCATCATGTCTATTATTGTAATTGTACCTGTTTCATGGATTGTCCTATCTTCTTTTAATAAAGGAACAAGCTTAGCAACTTCTACCTTCATTCCAAAGCAATTAACCTTTGAAAACTACAGACGACTTTTTCAAGAAACAAACTTTACCACCTGGTTTAGTAACACATTTCAAATTGCTACTTTAAATGCAATCATTTCAGTTTTTCTCATCTTAATCACTGCTTGGGTATTATCACGATTTCAATTTAAAGGGAAGAAGCAAGGCCTTATTACATTACTTATCTTATCAATGTTTCCTAGCTTTTTATCTATGACAGCTATTTACTCGTTATTTGTTAACTTGGGTTTGGTAGGGAAACCATTAGCCTTAGTGCTGCTTTATTCAATAGGAGCTATTCCATATAATGTGTGGCTGGTTAAAGGCTATTTAGATGGTATTTCTATGTCATTAGATGAAGCAGCGTATATGGATGGTAGTACGAAACTTACTACGTTCTTTAAAATTATTGTACCTATGTCAAAGCCAATCATTGTGTACTGTATGGTATCACAATTTATGTTTCCATGGATGGATTATATTTTACCTAATCTTTTGCTAACAGGCGACAAAACAAGAACGGTAGCTGTTGGCCTGTATAGTATGATTACAGGTAATGAAAATTCTTATTTTACAACTTTTGCAGCAGGTTCAGTCGTTATTGCTGTTCCATGTACGCTATTATTTTTAGTATTTCAGAGGTTCTTAGTTCAAGGGATTGCATCAGGGGCAAGTAAAGAATAGTGAAATTAAAGGGGGATTAACAAGTGAAATTTAAAAAATGTGCCATGATTACATTAAGTCTGTTAATGAGTTTAGGAAATATGGGGTGCAATAAGGCTTTGCCTATGGAAGATGAAACTGAAGTAGGGAGTAATGAAGTGGATGAAGCAGGAGAAGTAGTACCAGAGCAAGGGGCGAAACTTGTATTTTGGACATCAGATGAGGAATATGGCAAAGCTATTGCGGCAGCATTTGAGGCCCAATATAGTGTGCCAGTTACAGTAGAAAAGGTGGGTATGGGTGAAATTGACAAAATGATTTTAACTGGACCAACGCACACAGGAGCAGATGTGTTTATGAGTTCGCATGATAATATGCCAACAGGCATGGCAGCAGGTTTGTTTTTAGAGATTAATCCACAAATAGCTAAGCGTATTAAAGCAAAGATGAATGATGTCGGTATTAAAACAGTAACAGTAGATGATAAGTTATATGGCGTGCCGGTATCTATTGAAACCAGTTGCTTGTTTTATAACAAGGATATTGTAGGTGAAACACCAGCTACCACGTTAGAGGAAATATTAGAAAAGTCTAAGACTTATAATGATGTAGTAAACAATAAATTTTATTTCCTTTACTCTACTTCTGATACCTATAAAGCCTATCCTTTGTTAAGTGCTTTTGGTTATCAGGCATTTGGTGAAAATGGTAATGATAATGCACATCCTGGTTTTGAAACAGAGGCTTTTAAAAAGGGACTTGAACTTATCTATAGCCTTCGTGAGATTATGCCTGTTAGTGCTACAGACTTAAGGAATGCAGAGTTTGTGAGGAACTTATTTATGGAAGGTAAGGTGGCCTATGAGATTACAGGACCATGGGATATCAAAACCTTTAGAGATAGTGGCGTTCATTTTGGTGTAACTACTTTACCTACCTATGAAGGAAGAAGCCTAACGCCTTTTGCAGGGGTGAAAACAGCACATGTATCAGCTTGGACAGAGTATCCTATAGCAGCCCAATTATTAGCTGAATTCCTTGTATCAGATGAAGGTGCTTCATTACTTTATGAAAAAGCTAATAAAATTACAACCTTAAAAGATGTATCTCATGTAAGGGGACTAGGAGAAGATCCTTTAGTGAAACCTTTTACGCAGCAATTTGAAAATTCTTTTCCTATGCCTAATGTAAAAGATATTAAAACCTTTTGGACAGCTACAGAGAAGTCGTTGATTTCTTTATATGATGGGGAGCTTACACCTGAAGAAGCACAGAAAAAGACGATAGAAACTTGGGAGGCCATACTTGCTTCTCAAGCTGAATAAACAGTATGAAGGAGACTACTATGAATAAAGAAGCATTATGTCATATTCCAAAAAGTAATTATGCGTATGCCTATAAGTTAGATGAACTGCATATTCGTTTACGAACAGCTAAAGATGATCTAGAGGAAGTTACCTTATTTTATGGTAATAAGTTTAATTGGCAAAATAAAAAGAGTGGGCGAATGCAGAAGGCTTATCAAGATGAATATTATGATTACTATGAATACAGGCTTCAATTAGAGGATACAAGATTAGGTTATTACTTTGGACTAAAAAAAGGAAAGGAATATTTGTTTTTAACAGAGGTGGGATTAGAAGAAACATTCAAGGATGATATGGCATATTGCTACTATTTTCAATATCCATTTATTAATACAGAGGATGTACATGAGCAGCCTTCTTGGCTTCAAGATGCTATTTTCTATCAGATTTTTGTAGAGCGTTTTTTTAATGGGGATACAGCAAATTCTCCAACACCTTTAACACCTTGGGAAGATGATCCTACACCTAAGAGTTTTTTTGGAGGAGACTTAAAAGGGATTATCGAAAAGTTAGATTACTTAGAAAACCTAGGTATTAATGCCATCTATCTAACACCTATTTTTGAATCTCCTTCTAATCATAAATATGATATTGTAGATTACCTGCGAATTGACCCTTATTTTGGCAATGAAAAAAACTTTGAAGAACTGGTCATGAAAGCACATCAAAAGGGAATGAAAATTATTTTAGATGCCGTGTTTAACCATTGTAGTATAGCATTTGCACCATTTCAGGATGTCATTCAAAAAGGCAGGGAATCTAAGTATTTTGATTGGTTTTTCATTAAAGGAGATAAAGTGGTTTTAGAGCCGCCTAACTATTTAACTTTTTCTCATGTGCCTTACATGCCAAAGCTAAATACAGCTCATCCAGAGGTAAGAGATTATCTTTTTTCCATTATACGCTATTGGACTAAAACTTATGGTATTGATGGTTGGCGATTAGATGTATCAGATGAAATTGAACATGGGTTTTGGAGGGCATTTAGACACCTAGTAAAAGACATTAATAAGGAAGTGGTGATTATTGGAGAAAACTGGCACAACGCTTATCCTTGGCTCATGGGTGATCAATTTGATAGTGTCATGAATTATCCACTTACTAAATTAATGGGAGATTATTTTGCTAGAAAAGCTATAGATGCTAAGGCTTTTAAAGAACAACTGACTAGTTTATACATGCGTTATCCTAAGCAAGTTAATGAAGGTATGCTGAATCTTTTAGATAGCCATGATACAGAAAGATTTTTAACTTTGTGCAAAGAAGATAAAGCTTCACTTAAAAACGCAGTAGCCTTTTTATTTGGTTATGTAGGCATTCCTTGTACTTATTATGGTACAGAAATTGGGATGACAGGTGAATATGATCCTGGATGTAGAAAAGGATTTGATTGGTGCGAAGCTCACTGGGATCAAAATTTATATCACTATTATAAGCGTTTAATTGCACTTAGAAAGCATGAAAAAGTACTTCAAACAGGAGAAATAAGCTTATTTTATCAAGGACAGCTTTTTATTATAAGGCGATATAATCATGAGGAAATAATAGATATAGTCATTAATCAAACACAGGTGCCATTGACTTACAAGCTAATTAATAAAGGAAAGGAGGAAACAATTAGATGGCAAGAGGTGTTATATAACATCTCTGCTCATCAAAAAGACAGCTTAGTTATTCCAGCCGGACACACCTACTACATAAAAAGAATAAGCAATTAAGGCAATAGGGATTTGATTAAAATTTCAATATATGAGGAGTGAATAAAATGAATAAGATGTTAAAAAGAGTGGGATCTTCTTTTGTAGCATTGGGTATTGTAGCAAGTATTTGGGGGCTAAGTGTAGATACTAAAGCTGCTACCACTTCTATAGTCATTCATGCTTATAATAGTGGTTGGGAGAGTATGAATATATATAACTGGGGGGATGATGGAGAGATACTAGGTGCATTTCCAGGAACAGTTATGACAGCTGAAGAAGCTGAGCATTGGTATACGGCGACTATTAATGCGGAGCATCATTTAAATTTGGTATTTAGTGTGGATACCAATGGAGACGGTCAGGCAGAAGCACAATCCAGCGATATTAAAGATATTCCTATAGACCAGCAACAGGAATATTGGGTTGTTATTTCAGCGCTAGAAGGTAGTAATGATTTAGGTGTGGCAGCAGGTGAAGCACAGCTCTATAAAACAGAAGCAGAAGCTAAAACAGCTATAGAGGAATTAACCAATAAAACAGCTGAGGTAGCACCAGTACCTACAGAGACAGTAGTAGCTACAACCACACCCACAGAAACAATAATGCCAATGCCTTCAGAAAGTCCAGCATCAGCCAAGACATCAACAAGTTATAATGTCCCATTAGTACTTGGTATTATTGCCGCGATTGTCATCGTAGGTTTATTAGGATATATGGTCATTAAAAAGAAGAAATAAATAATTGATGTTAGCACCTCCTATAATAAACAATAGGAGGTGCTTTTAGTACTATTGATATCTTAGAAAAAATGCTATAATAAAAGACGTTATCAAACGAACCAATATATGACAAGCCGTGAAGATAAGGAGATAAAAAGTGGGAAAAGTTTTAGTATTTGCGGAAAAACCCAGTGTGGGAAAAGATATAGCACGTGTTTTAAAATGTACACAAAAGCAAAATGGCTTTTTTGAGGGGTCTAAATATGTAGTCACTTGGGCTATGGGACATTTAGTGGGTCTTTCTGACCCAGAAGCTTATGGGAATCAATATAAAACGTGGAGTATGGAAACTCTTCCAATGCTACCAGAACCTATGAAATTAACTGTATTAAAAGGAACAGGTAAACAATTTCAAATCGTTAAGAGCTTAATGCTACGAAAAGATATTAATGAAATCATTATTGCTACAGATGCAGGGCGTGAAGGGGAATTAGTAGCAAGATGGACTATTGATAAAGTAGGGGTTAAAAAGCCTATTAAACGTCTATGGATTTCATCTGTTACAGACAAAGCGATTTCAGAAGGTTTTAAAAACCTTAAGCCAGGTAAAGATTATGAAAACTTATATAAAGCTGCTGTCTGCAGAGCAGAAGGAGATTGGTTAGTAGGGCTTAATGTTACAAGAGCACTGACTTGCAAATTTAACGCACAGCTTTCAGCAGGCCGTGTGCAATCTGCTACTTTAGCCATGATTGTAGCTAGAGAAGAAGCTATTAAAAACTTTCAGCCTAAGCCTTATTTTAATTTGTCAGTTAAGTGCAAAGGCATTAAGCTGGCTTATAAAGGTAAAAAGGGTGACCGTTTCTTTGATGAAAAACAAATAGATACTTTAATTAGCAAGCTAGAAGGCAGTAAAGCACAAGTGACTGAGTATAAGGAAGTACAAAAGAAACAATATGCACCAGCCCTATATGACCTAACAGAGCTTCAAAGGGATGCTAATAAACGCTTTGGCTTTAGCCCAAAAGAAACCTTATCGGTGATGCAGCGCCTTTATGAAAATTATAAAGTCTTAACTTATCCAAGAACGGATTCTAGATTCTTATCAGATGATATCGTACCAACCCTTAAAGAAAGAATCAATGCTGTAGCTATAGGCCCTTATAAAATAGGAGCAAGAGAAGTTCTTAAAAATGGGATTAAGCCAAGTAAACATTTTGTAGATAACAGCAAGGTTTCAGATCACCATGCCATCATTCCAACAGAGGAAAGTGCAGATTTGTCAAAGCTTAATAGTGATGAACGTAAAATTTATGATTTAGTTGTAAAGCGTTTTTTAAGTGTTTTATTACCACCTATGGTCTATAATGAAGGCGTATTAGAGGTAAGTAGTGAAGGTGAGTGCTTTGTAGCAAAAGGCAAGAAAATAATCGAACCAGGTTGGAAATTAGTCTATGACCTAGAAGCAGATGAAGATGAGGATGAAGCGGTGCAAAGCTTACCAGAAGTTAAAAAAGGAGAAACCGTTGTTTTAGAACAATTCTTTAAAACGAAACAAATGACTAAAGCACCTAGCCGTTTTACAGAAGCTACTTTGCTTTCTGCAATGGAAAAACCTCATCAATACGTAGAAGTCGATCAAAAAGCTGCCAAGACTTTAGGGGAGACCGGTGGCATTGGGACAGTTGCAACAAGGGCTGATATTATAGAAAAGCTCTACAACATGTTTTATATCGAGAAAAGTGGCAAGGAAATTGTGCCTACTTCTAAAGGTAAACAGCTCATTGAGTTAGTGCCAGTTGATTTAAAATCACCGCTACTTACAGCTGAGTGGGAAATGGCACTAGAACAAATTAGTAAAGGGAAACAAGACCCTAAAGTCTTTATGAAAAAGATTAGAGCTTATAGTGACGAATTGGTACAAGCGGTTAAAGGTAGTGGAGAAAAATATATTCATGATAATCTAACTGGTAAACGTTGTCCTGAGTGTAATAAGCTAATGCTCGAAGTAAAAGGTAAGCATGGAAAACTTTATGTTTGCCAAGACAGAGGTTGTGGCTATAGAGAAAGTATTAGCCGTTTCACTCAAACAAGATGTCCTAACTGTCACAAAAAATTAGAGCTTAGAGGAGAGGGCGAAGGACAAATCTATGTTTGTACAACGTGTACTTTCCGTGAAAAACTAAGCGTGTTTAATAAAAAATACCGTAGTGAAAATAAAAAGGTAGATAAAAAGTCTGTACAAAAGTACATCAAAGAGCAAAATAAGCAGGATGAAGGTAACTTTGCTTTTGCAGAAGCATTTGCTAAACTAAACAAATAAAAAAATAAATAAAGAAAGAAGGAAGCATGATGATGCATATTGTTTTACACGAACCAGAAATACCACAAAATACAGGAAATATTGCAAGAACCTGTGCAGCTACAGGAGCTACCTTGCATTTAATAGAGCCTCTAGGTTTTTCTTTAGATGAAAAGCAAATCAAAAGAGCAGGTCTTGATTACTGGAACCTTGTTAATGTAAAAACTTATAAAAATTATGAAGAATTTCTAAAACAAAATAACTATCCTAAAGTCTATATGGCGACAACTAAATCTAAGCAGACTTATACGGATGTCAATTATGAAGAAGAATGCTATATTATGTTTGGAAAAGAAACAGCAGGTATTCCAGAAGAAATTTTATTAGATAATAAAGAAACCTGTATTCGTATACCTATGATTTCAGAAGCACGTTCTTTAAATTTATCTAATTCAGTTGCCATTGTTTTATATGAGGCATTTAGACAACATCAATTTGAGCATCTTAAAAAACAAGGAGAATTACATCATTACCACTGGTAAATAAAAACAATTTTCTGACTAAAGTGTATAAAAAATGGAAAATCCGTTCATAATGAAATAGAGTTGATTTTTAAATCACGCCTAGCGTGTGCATTTTAGGAGGAAACAATGAAAAAAATAATAAAAGTTGTAGGTGTGATGGGTATCTTATGGGCCGCTTTAACGCCTATTTATGCCAACACTACAGCTAAAAATAAAATATTTCCAAGTTATACAGGTATAACAGCGCAGCTATTAGGAGACCAGATTAATGTAAGAAGCTATCCTAGTAAATATGGTAAGATTCTTATGTCAGTTAATACTCAAGAGCTTCATATTCTTGGGCAAAATGAGAAATGGTATCGAGTAAGTGTTAAAGGTGAAGAGGGCTGGGTATCTAAGAATTATGTGGAAGCCCCCGAGGATAGCTTTATTCCGTACAGTAAAGTATTAGGTGAAGAAATTGTAGATTATGGTAAACTTTTTATTGGTACGCCTTATGTTTGGGGAGGAAATGACCTAAAAAGGGGTGTGGACTGTTCTGGGTTAACTCAAAAAGTTTATGCAGGTTTTGATATTGACATTAGTCGGGTTTCTTATATGCAAGCTAAGGATGGTGTACCAATTGCGAAAACACAACTTCAGCCAGGTGATTTAGTCTTCTTTGATACATCAGGTGTGAATAACGGACGTATTTCCCATGTGGGAATCTATGCAGGTAATGGTCAATTCCTTCATGCTGATAGTACAAGAGGCGTTATGCTTAGTCGTTTAAGTAGTAATTACTATACCCGTAATTATGTCATGGGAAGTCGTATTTTACATTATTTTTAATAAGAAGAGGGTCCTTTTATAAGGACTCTTTTTGTTATTAAAAGGGAAATTGGGGTGAAGGGTGTTTCCAAATAGCACAAGATGTGCCATAATAGAAATAGCGTAAAATATTGTATACGAGGTAACATAATGAATGAAAAAGCACTTTATAAGTTAGAATTTCATAAAGTTAAAGAATTACTCAAAGCTTATGCAGTAACAGAAGGTGGAAAAGAAGCTATTAGTAAGGCTATGCCTCTTACAGAGCTTGAAGAAGTTAAGATGCTTCAAAAAGAAACTGCCGAAGCCATTCATATAAGCATCAAGCAAGGTAAAATGCCTCTTGGCAACCTTAAAGTGATTAAACCAATCTTAAAGCATATTGAGATAGGAGCTATTTTAAGTGCAGGTGAATTACTAGCTGTAAGAGATGTATTAAGGTTAACAAGACAAGGGAAAAACTATTACCAAGATGCCATCGCTACAGGAGAAGTATATCCTTCATTAAGTGGATATTTTGAAGGCTTAACACCTTTTACGACGCTAGAAAGAGAAATATCACGTTGTATTATAGCAGCTGATCAGTTTGCTGATGATGCTACACCTGAGCTTGCTCATATTAGAAAGCAAATGAAGTCACTAGGTGTTAAAATCAAAGAAGTACTTCAGAATATGATCCATTCTCATCATTATCAAGATATGATTCAAGACCCTGTTGTAACATTAAGACAAGACCGCTATTGTATCCCTGTTAAGGTTGAATATAAAAGCCAATTTAAAGGGATTGTACATGACCAATCTTCTACAGGAGCTACGGTTTTTATTGAACCTATGGCTGTAGTTGAACTAGGCAATACGCTAAAGAGTTTAGAGGTTAAAGAACAAGAAGAAATTGAGAAGCTTCTTATTGAATTAACCAATCAAATAGCACCGATCACAGAGGAAATAGCAAGGAGTTATGACCTTATTGTTAGTTTAGATGGTATTTTTGCACGTAGTGAATTTTCTCTTCGTTATGATTGTCGTGAACCACGTTTAAATAACCAAGGTTATATTTCTCTTAAAAAAGCAAGGCATCCTCTCTTGGCAAAGGACAGTGTAGTGCCGATAGATATATATGTAGGAAAAGATTTTACAACCTTGCTTATTACTGGTCCTAATACTGGTGGTAAGACAGTTACTTTAAAAACAATAGGATTATTTTCATTAATGGCTGCTATTGGATTACAAATTCCTGCTGCTGAAGGCAGTGAGATGGCTATTTTTGAAGGAATCTATGCAGATTTAGGTGATGAGCAAAGCATAGAGCAAAGCTTAAGTACCTTTTCAGCACATATGACAAATATTGTGAGTATTTTAAAGGACATGAGCCTAAATTCTTTAGTATTATTGGATGAGGTAGGTTCAGGAACAGATCCTATAGAAGGTGCCGCTTTAGCAATGGCCATTCTAGAACACCTTAGAAAACAGCAAATTCGTACGGTTGCAACTACCCACTATAGTGAACTTAAACTATATGCTCTTTCTACAGATGGGGTAGAAAATGCAAGTTGTGAATTCGACGTAGAATCTTTAAGACCTACTTATCGTCTTTTAATTGGAGTACCAGGGAAAAGTAATGCTTTTGCTATTTCTATGAAACTAGGATTACCAGAATATTTAATAGATGAAGCTAAGGTTTATTTACAAAAAGAAGCTGTTAAGATGGAAGATATCTTAGTAGATTTAGAGCAAAGTAAGCGATTAGCAGAAATGGAACGTGAACGTGCCAAAGCCTTTCGTGATGAAGCAGAGCGATTAAAAGAAGAAATTCAAGCTGAACGTAAGAAGTTAGATAAGGCTAAGAAAAAGGTATTAGAACGTGCAGAACTAAAAGCTAAAGAAATGCTTAAAGCAGCTGAAGTGGAGACAGACAAAGTATTAAAAGAAGTAAGAGCAGCTGCTAGAAAAGCTCAAGTTGCCATTGATGAGCAAAGCTTATATAATGTTAAAAAGAGTATGGCTGATACTATTGATGCGCAACATAAACGTGTAGGTAAAATAGTAGGTAGAAAAGAAAAAGTTGTTTTAAAAACAGTAGAAGTAGGCCAAGAAGTAATGGTGACTTCTTTAATGCAAAAAGGTATTGTTACAGCGGTAGCTGATCGTAGTGGTAATGTAGAAGTACGTGTAGGGATTATGCCAATGCGTATTCCATTAAGTGGACTTACTATTATAGAAGAAGAAACACAAGTTCCTAAAAAGACTGAAAAGAAAAAAGTAAAAGGCCAAGTAAGTTATCATATGAATAAAACAAGCACCATATCCACACAAGTAGATGTAAGAGGAATGATGGTGGATGAAGCTTGGCCAATAGTAGATAAATATTTAGATGATGCTTATTTATCAGGCCTTAAACAAGTTACTATTATCCATGGTAAAGGAACAGGGGCCCTTAGAAGTGGCATTACTCAAAAGTTAAAAAGGCACCCTCATGTGCAAGACCAAAGACCAGGTCTTTATGGAGAAGGAGAGATGGGGGTTACAGTAGTAACGATAAAATAAAATGTGAATGATAGGAAAGGAGGAAATGTATGTTAAAAATACTCATAGTAGATGATGATACTAATATTTCCGAATTAATTGCTCTATACTTAAATAAAGAAGGGTATGATACAAAGGAAGTGGCAACAGGTCGCTTAGCTTTAGAGGTATTTGAATCGTATCATCCAGATTTAGTGATATTAGACGTTATGCTCCCTGAGTTAGATGGTTATGATGTCTGTAAGGAAATTCGTAAGCATAATCGTACACCAATTATTATGCTTACTGCTAAAGGTGAGGTATTTGATAAAGTACTAGGTTTAGAATTAGGTGCAGATGACTATATGGTGAAACCATTTGATCCAAAAGAACTTATTGCAAGGGTTAAAGCGGTCTTAAGACGTAATACACAACCGGTAGAGGAAACGACACCTAAAAATCGTATAGTTCTTGATAATTTAATTATTGATAAAGATAATTATTCAGTAACCTATGAAGGGGCATTAGTAGAGCTCCCACCAAAAGAATTAGAGGTACTCTATTTTCTAGCGAGCCATCCTAAGCAAGTTTTTACTAGAGAGCAGCTTCTAGACAAAATTTGGGGATATGACTTTGTTGGAGATACAAGAACGGTAGATGTGCATATTAAGAGGCTAAGAGATAAATTTGAGGGTGATCACGCATGGAGCATAAAGACCGTTTGGGGCGTAGGCTACAAATTCGAGAGATAATGGATAAACTGAGATTTCCTAGTTTATTTAGCCGGTTAGTTTCTGTGTATATTAGTATTTTAATAATGATGCTTGTGATGCTTTTTGTTACCTTTACTCACTCATTTCAATCCTACTTTGTTAAATACACTCAGGACATTATGATTAAGCAAGCACAAACACTTGCAATGGAGTTTTATAAAGAAGGTACGTATAGTACATCCAAGGAAGATGCGTTAGAGAAAATTCTATATCGTGTTCAAGCCATGGCTAGTTACTTACAAGCAACTACTTGGATTGTAGATGAAAAAGGTGAAGGTATAGTTATTAGTAAAGATAGTATACAAAATATGGTGCAAAAATTACCAGAAGAGACTAACCTACAAGAGGTGTTTGATGGACATGCAGTGGGGCTTGAGAATGGGTTTAAAGACTATTTTTCAACGCCTGTTTTAACCATTGGTTATCCTATGGTAGCAGGAGATAAGGTTCAATATGCTCTGTTTATTCACACACCTATGCCTTATGTGCTTCAAACCATTGATGAAGTAAGAAATTTGATTTTAAAGGTAGTAGGAATTGTGGGAACAGCCATGTTTATATGGATTTATTTCATTTCTAAGCAAATGACTAAACCTTTAAAAGAAATGAATACAGTTGCGAAGACCATAGCTAGTGGGCACTTTGACGAGCGTATCGTTGTAAAGGGGCAAGATGAAATTGCTGAACTAGGTTTATCGCTGAATCACATGGCAGAAGAGTTAGATAAGATTGAGGAAAATAGACGAAGTTTTATTGCAAATGTTTCTCATGATTTACGATCTCCCTTAACATCCATTCAGGGTTTTGTAACAGCTATATTAGATGGGACTATTTCTCCCGAGAAGCAAGAGCGTTATTTAAAAATTGTGTTAAGTGAGACTCAACGTATGATTGGTATGACTAATACCATTTTGGAATTAAATAAGATGGAAGAAGCTAGAGGTGAACCTCATAAAACAGCTTTTAACATCAATAGTTTAATCGAACGTAATTTTGCTAGTTTAGAAAAAAGAGCTTTAGAAAAAAAGATAAGTCTAGTAAAAGTTTTTGAGGCAGAACCACCTTATGTTATAGCGGATTTAGATGGCATTAGCAGAGTTGTTCAAAACCTTTTAGATAATGCTATGAAATTTGTAGGAGAAGATGGTACTATAGAAGTAAGGACAACTTTAAAAGAGGATAAAATTTGGGTTGCCATTTGTAATTCAGGACCGCCTATTCCAAAAGAGCAGCAATCAGAAATTTGGAATCGCTTTTATAAAGGCGATCGTTCTCGAGGAATGGATAAGCGTGGTGTAGGTTTGGGCCTAGTTATTGTAAAAGAAATTATTAAACAACATGGAGAAGTAGTTGGGGTTCAATCTGAACAAAATGAGCCGGTTATTTTCTATTTTAGTTTATCAACAAGAAAGTAGCGTATTTTAAAGAGACAAGGTATTAATCTTGGCACAAAGAAGTTGCTTAGGATGAATACCTTGTCTTTTTAATGATTAACAGAATTTAACAGTGAAATCTATGGAAAGCGTTGAAAACTCATGTTAGATTTGTTAGTATTACTATAGGAAAGAAAAGGGAGAGAGCATATGACACAAATTAGTGATATGAAGCCTCAAGAAAATATAAAAGGCTATTACCTATGTAAGTTTAAACAAATTTTAAAAAATAAAAATGGAAAAGACTACTGTACCATTAAGTTACAAGACCGTACAGGTGTAATAGACGGGAAAATTTGGTCTTTTCATAGTTATATTTTACCTTTTGAGGTAGATGATATTGTACAAGTAGAGGGAGAAACCTTACTTTATCAAGAAAATTTGCAGCTTAATGTAACTAAAATACAAAAAGCTGAAGGTGGTTATGATCTAAGGGACTTTATTCCCCATACCAAAAAAGATGTAAATGTATTAGAAGCAGAACTACTAGAGCTCATTGAAAAGGTTCAGGAGCCGTATATTAAGCAGCTTCTAGAAAATATCTTTTTAGAAGAGACAACTTATGATCATTTTATTGTTCATAGTGCAGGAAAAAGTGTTCACCATGGCTACTTAAATGGTTTATTAGAACATACCATCGCGGTGACTAAATTGGGGCTTGCTATGGCGCAGCTTTATGAAAATGCTCAAAAAGATTTAGTTATCGCAGGCTGTTTACTACATGATCTTGGCAAACTAAGAGAGTTAACTGCTTTTCCAAGAAATGATTATTCAGATGAAGGTCAGTTAATTGGACACTTAGTGATTGGCGCAGAAATGATTCATGATGCAGCTAGCCAGATTGAAGGTTTTCCAGCAGAAATTGAAATGCTACTTAAGCATGTGGTGATTGCTCATCATGGCGAATACGAATATGCATCACCTAAAAGACCTAAATGCATAGAAGCTATGATTGTCCACTTAGCAGATTTTTCAGATTCACGTCTTAAAATGATGGATGAACTATTAGAAGTAACTAGTGATGAACCATATGTAGGCTATCATAAATTATTAGGGAGAAATATTAGAAGAGTAACCTTATGAAAAAAGAGAAAATAAGTGCTAACAAAAAGATATCTGCTAATGAAATTAACCGTTTCGTTTATTGCCCTTACCAGTGGTATTATGGGCGTTACTATGGGCAGACTGCCTTAAAGGAGCAATATAAGGCATTAGGAAATAAAAGTAGTAAAACTGAAAATCATTTTACTAAAGGTGTGAAATTTCACAAGGCCTATTATAGAAGCTATCGCATAAAACGTGTTTTAATCATTTTAGGATTAATGTTAGTTAGTGCTATTTTAATAGGGAGTTTTATGCGATGGTTCAAATAATAGAAATAAGCTTACTTCTTAGTTTTACTTTTATTTTGTGGTTAGGACTTAGACCTACAATCAGTGTTAAAGACCGTAGAGAAATAGGTGTTAAGAGAGCAACCGCTATTTATAAAGACGAAAAAGGAACAAAGCTTTTAGTAGCAGAACGTTTAGCCTTGCAAGGTAAGCCAGATTTTATCTTTGAAACATGGTTACTTAGACGTTATATTCCATTAGAAATTAAAAGTGGTAAGCTAACAGAAGATCAACCTCATTTAGGAGATGTCTATCAGCTGGTAGCTTATTTTTTAATCATTGAAGAAGTTTATGGGAAAAGACCACCTTATGGAAAACTGGTATATGCCAATAAAACGTTTACCATCCGTAATACAGCTAAGTTAAGAGATAGCCTTAAGCGTACGATGAAACAAATGAGGCAAATGTTAGACGGAGATTATACACCAATAGCAACACCGGATTTTATGAAGTGTAAACATTGCATTTGCAAAGACACTGTATGTGAGTGGCAGGAGGAGAATAATGAAAAAAGAAGAAAAAGTAAATAAAGCTAATCCTTTATTAGAACGCTTTTTACAAAAAAGCATGACAGATCGCATGCAAGCAGTTGATGATGAAGTAGTAGCAAAAGCTATTAAAACCTTGCTTTTTGAAGATAATAATAAAAATAAACGTTTAAATTAGGAGTAACTATGGATAAACCAATTGAAAAAAATGAGCATTATGAACTTACTATTATAGATATGGGTTCAAAAGGAGAAGGCATTGGAAAAATTAATGATTTTACAGTGTTTATCCCCAGAGCAGTCACTGGTGATGTCGTAGAAGTACGTATTGTAAAAGTGAAAAAAAGCTTTGGCTATGGTAAATTAGTGAAGCTTATTACACCTTCGCCTTTTAGAGCAAAGCCTATCTGTGAAGTAGCTGATACCTGTGGTGGCTGCCAGCTTCAACATCTTACTTATCAGGCGCAATTAGATTGGAAGACCAAAAAAGTAAAAGACTGCTTAAATCGTATAGGTGGTCTTAAAGAAATAGAGGTATTACCAACTTTAGGAATGGAAGATCCTTTTCATTATCGTAATAAAGCACAATACCCTATTCGTAAGATCAACCAAAAAGTACAAACAGGTTTTTTTGCACCTCGTAGCCATCAATTAATTCCAATCGAAAATTGTTATATTCAAAATCCTAAAAAAGAAGCGATTATGAAAGCTGTATTAGCCTTTTTAGAAGAGCATCATATTAGTATTTATGATGAAGAAAAGCATACGGGATTAGTACGTCACTTGATGATTAAAACAGGTTATCATACAGATGAAATCATGGTATGTTTAGTCATCAATGGACAAAAGTTGCCTCATAGTGAGGCGTTCGTAGAGGCTATTAAAGCAGTTGCCCCAGTAACTAGTATTGTGCTTAATCATCATTTAGAAAAAAGCAATACCATTTTAGGAGACCGATGTACTGTTTTAGCAGGAGAAGAAACAATTATTGATCATATTGGAAACTTAAAGTTTAAGATTTCACCTTTATCATTCTTCCAGGTAAACCCTGAGCAAACAGAGGTGCTTTATAGCAAAGCTTTAGAATATGCTGAACTAACAGGAAATGAAATCGTCTGGGATGCATACTGTGGCATAGGTTCTATTTCACTATTTCTTGCACAAAAAGCAAAAAAAGTATATGGTGTAGAAATCGTACCAGAAGCTATTGAAAATGCTAAAGAAAATGCAGCCCTTAATCATATTACTAATGCTGAATTCTTTACAGGAAAAGCAGAAGAAGTTATTCCACACATGTATGAACAAGGCATTGTAGCAGATACGATTGTAGTAGACCCACCACGCAAAGGCTGCGATCATAAATTATTAGAAACCTTAATCAAAATGGCACCAAATAAAATTGTATATGTATCATGTGATCCAGCAACTTTAGCAAGAGACCTAGCTTACCTTGTAGCAGAAGGCTATCAAGTAGAAAAAGTACAACCGGTTGATATGTTCCCGCAGACAACCCACGTTGAGACTGTAGTGAAGCTGAGCAGATAAACCTAGTAATATCAAGGCTTAGAGCGAGTTTTCGTTCTAAGCCTTGGTGTGTTTTTAGGGGGAATTAGGAGCAAATTATATGTTCCCAAAGGATAGGGGGTACACTATTTGGCGTAATGTAAGGTTTACGCCAAAAGGTATAAGGTACTGCGAAAAGATATGTAAAGCCTTGATGTACATAGGTTTTGATGAATGAGATTGAATTGTTTTGAAAGCCTAAACAGAGATTTAGACTACTTATCATTAAAAACCATAATAAGTAGTCTAAATATAAAAGAAGATTAACTACGTGATTCGAGGTTATAAATAGATAGAAAATAACTTAAACAAGACATTTTCCAGGTTAAGAAATTAGGCTTTAAATCAATAACACATATCTCAAACTAAATCCTCAAAGAAGTGTTTCCTACAGTGATACAACACTACTAAAGTTACTGTATCTAGCGACATTTGAAGCAATTAAAAGATTGTCTATGCTACTTAGAAACTGGGAAAAGCTATATGGTAAGTTAGCTATAATGTATGAGGGGGCTTTTGCAACTTTAAATAAAATATAGTGGAATAGGTACAATGATAGGCCCATCTCAATTATTATGTCTATGAATTTATCAGAGAAGGCTATTTACAGAGTTTTTTCGCAGTCTCTTTGAATACTAATTGAACTATTGGTGGAATTTTTATTATTGATAAATCCTACTCATTATTTTAATTATAAAAAAGTGATATAAACTAAATTGTCTATATCACTTTTTTATAATTAAATGAACAGTTATGAATATACATAAATACTACTGTCTAAGGGAAAATGGTCGTTATTGTTTAATTAATCTTAGATGAATAAATATTATATATAATAACTATTCCTAAATTATGACTAATTATAAGTGCAGATAGAACAAATGTCAAATTTTATTGTTCAAGACAGTTTATAGTGGTGCCATTATCTTCTGTGGTAGGAGAAAACGTTGATTATTTCTATACAGAATACGTAATAGTAATCCATTGACGTTGGACTAAAAACAGTTTATAATCAGACTAAAGTTAGACTAAAAGAGGAGGCTCTTATAATGAAAGAAGAAGAGTTAATATATCTTGACACATATGTATTGCAGCAAGATATGAGAATAAGGATGCCAAAAAGTATATTAGAAAACTTAGATATTCAAAAAGGGAAAAGTCGATTTAAAATATATTATGACAAAATCAATGCACAATTAATCCTAAAAGTATCAGAGGATGAAAAATCAAAATAATACTTTTAGCGGAAAGGACAATTACATGAAAAAGAAGATTAAAGTGGTTTCATTATTCTCGGGAATTGGAGGTTTTGAAGAAGGTCTAAATAAAGCCAGAATTAATGCTGAAGTAGTTTTTGCATCAGAAATAGACCCTTTTGCACAAAAATCATACATTGCAAATTTTAGCAAAGAACATTTACATGGAGATATAAAGGCAGTAAATGAGAAGGAGATTCCAGATCATAGTTTGTTATTAGCAGGTTTTCCTTGCCAGTCGTTTAGTATTGCGGGAAAGCAAAAGGGATTTGAAGATATTCGTGGAACATTATTCTTTGATGTAGCTAGAATACTGGAAGAAAAAAAGCCTAAATATATTCTGCTTGAAAATGTCAAGAATTTGATAAGCCACGATGGTACAACAACTATTGGAAAAATATTAAGTACACTTAATGAAATTGGATATACAGTGGATTTTACTGTCATTAATTCATGCGAAGCAGGGGTTCCACAAAATAGGGATAGAACCTATATATGTGGTATATTCCAGGGGGCTACGGAGAAGTTCAACCCTGATAAGAGAAGTGTGAAAGCTGATACTTTAAAAAAAGAATTAAATGAAACCGATTTTGGAGGCTTCAATTTCTTTGATAAGATTTCTTTTAAAGGCAAACAACGTTATATCGAAGATATTCTTGAAGAAGAGGTTGATGAGACATTTTTCTTTGATACAGACAAAATAGCATCTTACCTACGAGAAGTAGAAGTGGAAGATAACTTGCTGAATGAAGCTAAGATAATTAAGCTATTGGATTTACCAAGAGAAGTCCATAATGATTTAGAGCGACAGCGTAGAGTGTATTCTATAAAGGGGATTTCTCCTACGGTTTTAGCAAGAGCAGATTCTACTAAAATACTTATAAAGACATCGAAAGGGAGACGTATTCGTAAGATTACTCCAGTTGAAAATTTCTATATCCAGGGCTTTGATAAGGAATTTGTGGAACGTATCAAAGCAACTGGCATGAGCGCAACTCAGATGTATAAACAATCTGGTAATGCTGTTAGTCCACCTGTTATTACAGGAATAATAAAACAATTGTACAAGGAGCATATGAGTAATGATTAAGTTTATAGATTTGTTTTGTGGCATTGGAGGTTTTCGTGTTGCATTGGAACATTGGGGCTGCCAATGCGTATTCTCAAGCGATATAGATAAGTACGCAAGAGAAACATATAAAGAAAATTTTGGAGAGTATCCAACAGGAGATATTACTATTATTGATGAAAAAGATATACCCGATCACGATATATTATGTGCCGGGTTTCCATGCCAGCCATTTAGTATCGGAGGAAAGAGATTAGGATTTGAAGATACAAGGGGAACGTTGTTTTTTGACGTGCTTCGAATTCTTAAAGAAAAAAGGCCTAGCGCTTTTTTCTTGGAAAATGTTGCAGGGTTATGTAATCATGATGGTGGAAAAACAATGAGCACTATCATTGAATGTCTTAAAGAAATTGATTATGTTCCGATTTTCAAGGTAATAAACGCAAAAGATGTAGGTTATCCTCAAAACAGAGCAAGATGGTATTGTGTTGGATTTGATAAGAAAAGATTTCCGGAAATAACTGATGCTTTTCAGTTTCCTTTTCCAACTGAGAAGGAATTAAAATATACTATTGATTCTCTTTTAGACGAGAATGTTTCATCGGGATATACGGTTACAAAAATTTGCCAAGATAATATTCGGGCCCATGTGTCTGATTTTATGGAGGGGCCAAGATTCGATAATACTCATGTGCTGATTGCGAACGAAGTACGAAAATCAAGATGCAACTTTAGATGTGATGGTGTATCTCCTTGCTTAACTGCAAAGATGGGAACTGGTGGAAATAATGTTCCGGTTGTTGTTTCGGAAAATAGAAAATTAACTGAAAGAGAATGTTTACGAATAATGGGGTACCCAGATACTTATAAAATCAAAGAAAACTTTCATCAGAGTTATAAGCAAATTGGTAATAGTGTTGTTGTGCCAATAATAAAGGATATAGCAGAAGAGATAGTAAAGATATTAAAAGAAAAATAAGTAAAAGGATCAAAGTGAGAAATGACACTTTGATCCTTGTTTTTATGCAGGAGTAATTTCTATGTTGTACGTTCCTCTGCTTCTTCCAGAACCAGTTGTGATGGAAAAATCAGTTATTTCATTTTTCTTCAATCTTCCACCTTCATAGAGATAAATGGCGTGATAGGGAGATTCAAACCAATGCATCCCCATAAAAATATTTTCTGACAATTCAACATTAGATTGGATTTCGGATTTAATCTTTTGCTGAGCAACTTTTCTAACGGCGTCCCAAAATGAACTGCATTCTGTATCTATGATGGATATTCCCATAAGACGATTTACTTTATCAAGGTATTCATCCACTGAATCCCCTAAATCATTTATTATTTTTGAATTTTTATATCTTTCTTTATCAGCACTATAAATGAGCAATGAAGTTAACCAAAATTCCACATCATCAATATTGGAAAACGCTTTACAGAATGAATTTCTCGTAAGTTTTTGGTATGTAAAGTTCTTTGATTGCTTCATCTTTATTGAGATTCCTGTGTTATGCTGTATTTCATATGAAAAATCTTTTATATCAGTTTCATCTAATACATATTCTTTGCCGAGAAGAAATTCTCTCGTTAAATTCATTTTTACTACGTATGCATCACTTTTGGTTTTTACTTTTTTTCCACTGAGAGAGGACATTTGATGTGATGATACCTTAATTAAATAATAGTTTGAAAAATCACAAACATTAGGCAATAAGATTTTCCACATGGAGTTATCTTTGTTTTTGTTTAAAATCTGACTCAATGCAAATTCCTCTAAATCTCCAAGGAAAGTTCCGATAGTTTCAGCATTGTCTTTCATTAGAACATCAAAATCATCTTTCATTGATCCATATTTAAGCTGAATTTCGCCTCGTTTATGTTCTGTATTTCCTTTTAATGAAACATTCCAAGCTTGTATAGTAAGACTTCCAAGTTTAAAACAAGCACGGTTAGATGTAGATGTTTGGTTTATTTGAAAGTCAATTACTTCTTTTTTTGAAATCCAGCGACCTTGTTTATATGTTCCATGATAGACAAAGTCAACATCGCTATTATATTTTCCAACGAATAATGCTCGATTTATCAATTCAGCTTTGTTTTCATCAATGAATTTCTGTAAAACTTTTCTTTTTTCAGGATAGCTTTTTTTGAAGTTTGTTGCATCGAATCTGCATATAATTTTTCCTTTTTCATTCTTATCCATTGATCCGGTTCCATTAAGAGTACCATCGGCCCAAATAAAGAAACGCCACAGATTACAAATTTCATTGGAGGCATTCAATTCTTGTTGAATAAAGCTTACAAAGTCTTCGATTTTTTCTTGATGACATGAATTGCCAGAACCCATTTTTAGACTTATGCCCATTTTATTACCATTAATTGTTATATAGATATCTTGTTTTAACTTGTTGTTTTTGACATATTCGGCAGCAATTGCTGTTTTATCATTTAAAGGGATGTTTTTAGTTTTGCAGATGTACTTAATGAATTCTTTCATGGTAAGATTTAGGTCTTTATATTTTTTTCCATCAAGATAATCTGCCATCTCTAGTTCGTTGTTTGTTCCATGTGAATTATCTGCCATGTTAATTCCTCCTTTATTTAATCAAAGAATTATTTACGGTTTCTCTTTATTGAAGTAAGGTCTTCACTTAAACTAGCCCATTTCAACTGCATAACATGACGTCTATTTGCAGTATTTGGATTATAATTCAGATTTCTATTCCATACTTGGTAACTCAGATTACTAAAATGTATGTTATTAGAAGTATTATTCCAGTTCAGTAGATAAGTAATTATTTCATCTCTACTAGCCCATAAAGCACGATTAATGTTTCCATGAAAAATAGCATCGACAGTAGGAGCTGGTGAGACATTTCCAACAAAAAGAATTCTGTTAAATACCTTAATCAAAAATGTGTTATCTTTGAATGCTTTATTAATGGATGAAACTTTTGAGTAGTTATTTGAAATCCATTCGTTTGCACTAATTCTTGTGCCACCTTTACCATCAATTGAACCATCTCCATAATGGAATTCTTTAAGATAGGTTATAATTTGTGAGCTGATTCCACTGTTCTTAAGGAATGTTTCAAATAGAGATAATTGTTCCTGGTGTACACTATTTCCAGATCCTTTTTTTACACTAACATATTTTGTGTTTCCGTTAATAGTGATAGCTATATCGGGCTTAACCATTCCTTGGGGTTTGGTTGCCGTAATACGGATTCCTGACACATTTACGCCAGAGAATAAAAACTTTATGAAATCCTGCATATTTGAATTGAGATTTTCATATGTCTTCTGGGTGTTGATATAATTTATTATTTCTGTTTCGTTTGTGAATCCATCACTGTTATCTCCAGTTATTTTAGCCATCGTTGATACCTCCGTATTTGTATTTTTGTTGTGGTTAATTCTTTATCGTTGCCATGATGTCATCTAAAGTAAAATCCAAAGCATCACAGATTTTTAGAAGAACATCAGTAGCAATATTCATACCTTTGCCAAGTTTGGCTATGGATGCAGAACTAATGCCTGCAAGTTCTTGTAGGTCTTTTCTCTGCATTTCTGAGAATTTTTGCTTCTACTTAAATCTTACACTATAGTTTAATAATTTTCAATTAATTGTACTTAGATAGAATTTTTTGGAAAAATTTGGGTTTTACTATAAATTTAAATTCCTGAGGCATCTTTACACAAATAATTTAAATTCAAACTTTTCTTACTGCATTTGGCCAGTTCATATATAATCTTTTCTTGAACATAAAAATGACAGCTGAGGTGAAGATGATTAAGAGTTACTTGAAGAAATTTATTAAATATGTAAAGAAAGTTTATGATATAGAAGATGGCTTGAAAGTCTTAAAAGATACGAGGGCTTTCGGGTCAATTTGAAGTTTTATTATAAATTTCAAGACCTGAAAGCCTTTTTTGTAAAAGTTATAAATTCGCATTTTTCGCATCAAATTCTTACGATCGTATCTTATTTTTTTTATAATCATTTCTTGCATAAAAATAATGATATAATTGACAAGAATAAGTTGAAATGGGATAATTAAGGAAAATGTCAAAAAGGGGACGAAAAGATGAAAAAAATAGTAAATAAACAAATTAGGCTATTAGCAATGCTATTACTTTCCAGTCTCATGGCGACAAGCTGTGCTAATACTGACTCTGATATAAAATCACAAGAGATAGCAAAAGAAACAATTGATGAACAACAAATAGAGATAGAAGATGCTGAGATTGCAGAAGAACCTCCACAAGATGATGAAGAGATTGTACAAACGGAAGAACAGGATGCAACAGGAACATCTTCAGAGACCAATATAGAAAATGGTTATTACCAATATAATGGACAATCATATCAAATAGTTGAGGTAGACGGAGGGGATAGATCCGGAAATAGACAAAATAATGTTGCTGTAGACATTGGCTATGGTGATAGGTTATATTGGGGGCTTACAAATGAATATGGTCAACTTGTTTATGTGTTAGCAGATGAAATTATACTTCAAAATGATGATACAGAGCCAGTAAATTCAGATGGAAGATATTATGATGATGAAGCTAATGTACCAGGTACTGAGCAAGCAGACCTTGACCAAGGGCATGTAATTGCTGATTCACTTGGTGGAGTATCAAATGCATATAATATAACCCCACAGAATAGTACTTTAAACAGACATGGTGATCAAGCTTATATGGAAAAAGTAATTAGAGATGCAGGTGGATGTACTAACTTTGTTGCTACTATTACCTATCCAAATACATCAACACAGATTCCATCTAGTTATAAATTTGAATACACGATAAAAGGTAATAATATTATTGATGAGTTTCCAAATAGAAACCCAGATGCAGTAGAAAACGAGGTTGTTGAAACTAGTGAACCAGCAGTAGAAACAAGTGAGAAAGTAGAGACAACCTCTAACGAGCAAGCTGAACTTTCTAAAGTCGATACAAATGGAAATGGGAAGGTCACAATTAAGGAAGCTAAGGCCGCTGGATATTCAATGCCAATTTATTCTGACCATTGGCTATATAAATATATGGATGATAGAGATGGTGATGGAATGGTTGGGGAGTAAAATGTACATTAAATATTTATGTAAATAAATATTTAGATTGCAAGATTGATTAATGAATGAATAGCTTGACCATATTCCAGTAAAGGGGTATGGTCTTTTTGTTGGAGGAATTAATTAGAATCCGATGTGGAGAGCTAGGGAAATAGTCCTCTATCTTTATTTTGATTGCAAGGTATGTCTTATAAACATTTCTTGTTTATCTGATCCCTTTTTAGGCAATACTCCTACTAAGAAAGAAGGGCTTAGCATGGATAGTAAATCAATACAAGAGGTGCGATTAGAGCATCAGATGAATAAGTTATTAAAGCAAATAGGCTATCAGCTAGAACATCCAGTTGAATGCATCCATAGAAATAAGGCTATGTGCAGTCAATGCCTTTATAACGTAGGAAGTGTAATACCAATATGCTCCAAAACAGAGTAAGCAGTTATACCCATAGTGGTGTAGCTGCTTATTTTAATGTCTGGAAACTTATTATATTTCTATATAGGTCTCCACTGGTTTTGCATAAAAATACACATTTATAACAGCTTTATACAAATCTTGCCCTAACATTGATATTCGCTGTTATGACCGGTTTACAAATGTCAATTATTCAAAATGCGACTTTAAAGTTAGCATTACAGAATGAGAGGCATTAATGATGAAAATTAAATATGAAAGTGTTACCGGAGAAATCATGGAAATTGATGTACCCGATGAGGTAGCAGAAGTATGTATTGAAATTGAGGACAGTACCAAGAAACAAGAACGAAGAGAAACAAGGAGGCACGTCTTATTATCAGTACTAGAAGCAAAAGGAGTACAGGTGTCGGAAAATACAGATATTGAAACTGAAACTATTGAATCAGGAAAAATCGAACAATTACAAAATGCCTTGAAGAAGTTACTGCCAGAGCAGCAGGAGCTCATCTTCAAGGTCTTTTTCTGTGAACAATCAATAGCTGAGATAGCAAAAGAGGAAGGGGTAACAATACCTGCTATTTACTCAAGGTTAAATACAATCTACAGGAAATTAAAGGAAATTATGTTTTTATCCTTAATAATTGCCATTCTCGTGGCTATATAGTAGAGGAATTTATTTTGACCTCTAATAATTAGTCCCGAGGAGGTGAACAAAATGCAAACCATTACGATTACTATTTCTGGATTACAGTCTAATCACATTGCAGTTAAAGAAAGTAAGCCTGAAGAAACAGAATTAGCTACCAAACTTACCAAGTTACTCAAAATTATCCAACCAAAGGAGGCACTACAGCAATGAAACTAGTTTTTATCTGTTCTCCTTATAGAGGAGATATTGAACGTAACACCTTAAGTGCACAGGCTTATTGTCGCTTTGCTTATACCCAAGGAACCGTTCCATTTGCTCCACACCTTCATAATACTCAGTTCTTAGATGAGAGCATTAGTGAGGAACGCCAAGCAGGTATTGTTTTGGGACTTCATCTATTATCTCATTGTGAAGAGCTCTGGGTGTTTGGCAATCAAACTACAGAAGGCATGCGCGTAGAAATCGAAGCAGCAAGAAAAATGGATATGCCGATTAAGTACTTTAATGACAAATGTGAGGAGCTGACCAATCATGAAACAAGATGAACTGATTTTACAAGTAGCAAAGGATCTTTACAAACTAGCAGAGCATATTGATAGTTTATTTAACGTAGCATCAGAAAAGAAAGCTATTTCAATAGAAGAAGTTAGATCAGTACTTGCTGAGAAGTCACAAGCTGGAAAAGGTCCTGAGATTAGAGCACTTATTGAAAAGTATGGTGCTGATAAGTTAACAGACTTGGAGCCTACTTGTTATGAGGCACTTCTTAATGAAGTGAAAGCTCTTTAATGCCAGCTCATGCACTACTGGGTGCATCTAGTTCTCATAAATGGCTTCATTGTACACCTTCAGCAAGATTAGAGGAACAGTTTGGAAACACCACCAGTACCTTTGCAGAGGAGGGAACGGCTGCTCACGCTTTAGGTGAATATAAGATTAGAACCTTTTTAGGAGAAAGCCTAGAAAGACCTATAAGCCATTATGACAGCGAAGAACTTGAAGAGTACACGGATGTTTATCTGACATTAGCTATAGAGTTTATTGCAAAGGCAAGAGAAGCATGTACTGATCCACTTATCTTAGTGGAGCAACGCTTAGATTATGCTTGTTATGTGTCAGAGGGTTTTGGAACAGGAGATCTAATCATTGTAGCAGATGGCACCTTGGATATCGTGGATCTTAAATATGGACGTGGAGTATCAGTATCAGCTAAAGATAATCCTCAGATGAAGCTTTATGCTTTAGGGGCACTTACTTTGTTTGATGTTCTCTATGACATTGAGATAGTTAGGATGACCATCTGCCAACCAAGGCTTGAGAACATTTCTAGTTATGAAATAAAAGCAAGTGAGCTCCTTGAATGGGCTGAAACAGAATTAAAGCCTAAAGCTAGCATGGCGTATAAAGGAGAAGGTGACTTCTTACCAGGAGAGCACTGTCGTTTCTGTAGAGCTAAGCAAGTATGTAGAGCTAGATCCGAGCATTTCTTAGAACTAGCACAGTATGACTTTGCACTCCCTGCGTTATTAGAAGATGAGGAGATTATTCAAATATTACCCCTAGCTGAAAAACTCGCAACTTGGGCTAATGATATTTATGCCTATGCTACTGAAAAAGCTTTAAATGAAAACAAGGAGTGGTCAGGTTATAAGTTAGTTGAAGGTAGAAGTAATCGTAAATACAAATGTGAGCAAGAAGTTATTAGTAAACTTGTAGAAGCTGGCTATAAAGATATTTACAAACAGTCACTGCTTGGATTAAGTGAGATGGAGAAGCTCTTAGGTAAAAACGTATTTAATGACCTCTTAGGATCATTGGTAGAAAAAGCCCAAGGCAAATTAACCTTAGTTCCAATAAGTGATAAGAGACAAGATGTTAAAAACACCGTAAAAGATGACTTTAAAGAGGAGACAAAATAATGAGCAAAGTAGTAACTGGCAAAGTAAGATTTAGTTATGCAAATATATGGGAACCAAAGAGCATTAATGGAAGTGAAGAAAAATACAGTGTATCTTTAATTATCCCTAAATCAGATGCTAAAACCATCGAAGAAATTCAAGTAGCTATGGAAGAGGCTAAGCAAGAAGGTATTGCTAAGTTTGGAGGTAAGGTTCCAGCCAATCTTAAACTACCTCTAAGAGATGGCGATATCGATAGATCAGATGATGAAGCTTATCAAGGATGCTATTTTATCAATGCCAATAGTAAAGATAAACCACAGATTGTAGATAAGAAGGTAAAACCTATTTTAGATCCTAATGAAGTATACAGTGGGTGCTATGGTAGAGCAAGCATTAACTTTTATGCCTTTAATCAGAATGGTAATAAGGGAATTGCTTGTGGTCTTGGTAATCTACAGAAGTTAGAGGACGGTGAACCACTCAGCGGTCATTCAAGAGCCGAAGATGATTTTGAAGCCTATGGAGAAGATGACTTCTTATCATGAGAATGTTAGCTTTAGACCTAGAAACCTATAGCAGTGTAAATTTAACTAAAGCAGGGGTATATGCATATACCTCTGCTACAGACTTTGAAATATTGCTCCTAGCTTATTCATTTGATGAGGAAGAAGTAGAGATCGTTGATTTAGCACAGGGTGAAACTGTACCTAATAAAGTATTGTCAGCTATTCAGGAGAAATCCATTATTAAGGCAGCTTTTAATGCTAGCTTTGAACGAACTGCTTTATCAAGGTATTTAGGTATTCAACTCACGGCAGAAGACTGGCGTTGTACAGAGGTCCAAGCTGCTATGCTGAGTCTCCCCTTATCTCTTGAGGCCGTGGGAGAAGCACTAGGACTGGAAAAGCAGAAACTCAAGGAAGGTAAAGAGCTAATTAGATATTTTTGTATGCCTTGTAAGCCAACAAAATCTAATGAAAATAGAACAAGGAATTTACCTAGACATGCTCAGGAGAAATGGGAACTGTTTAAATATTACTGTAAACGTGATGTAGAAGTAGAAAGAGCTATTCGTAAAAAGCTAGTGTCTTATCCTATTAGTGAAACAGAACAAAAGCTTTATGTGTTAGATCAAGAAATTAATGATAGAGGTATTTTAGTTGATACCCAGCTCGTGAAAAATGCTATCAAGGGTGATAGTAAATATAAAGAGAAGGTAACTAGATGTGCTCAAGTCTTGACTGGATTAGATAATCCAAACAGTGTCGCTCAGTTAAAGACATGGTTATCTGATAATGATTTGAGTATAAAAAGTTTGTCGAAAAAGTCAGTTGGAGAATTGGTAACTTGTACTACAGGTCAAATTAAACAATTGCTAGAAATGAGGTTAGAACTTGCAAAGACCTCTGTAAAGAAGTATGAAGCCATTGATAGAGCTATTTGTCCTGATAAAAGAGTGCGTGGGTTATTGCAGTTTTATGGAGCGAATCGAACAGGAAGATGGGCTGGAAGGTTAGTGCAGGTTCATAACTTACCTCAGAACCATTTAAAGGACTTAACATTAGCGAGAACTTTAGTGAAACAAGGTGACCTAGAAACATTGGAACTACTTTATGATAGTGTACCTAACGTACTTTCAGAGCTTATCCGTACAGCTTTTATTCCTACTAGGGGAAGTCGTTTCATTGTAGCTGATTTCTCTGCTATTGAAGCTAGGGTGATTGCCTGGCTGGCAAATGAAGCATGGAGATTGGATGTTTTCAAGACACATGGCAAGATTTATGAAGCCTCTGCTTCTCAGATGTTTAAAGTATCTATAGAGGAAATTACCAAAGGTAGCCCCTTAAGGCAGAAAGGGAAGATTGCAGAACTGGCCCTTGGCTATGGTGGGAGTGTAGGAGCTTTAACCTCTATGGGTGCTTTAGAAATGGGATTAGATGAAAATGAACTTAATCCACTTGTTACTACTTGGCGTGAAGCTAACCCAAATATTACAAAGCTATGGTGGGTTGTAGGTAAAGCAGCACTTAAGGCAGTCAAGGAAAGAGCACCACAAACTATAGGTAAGTTGGCTTTTTATTATGAAAGAGGTATTCTTTTTATTACTTTACCTTCAGGACGAAGACTTTCTTATATTAGGCCTAGAATTGAAATAAACAAGTTTGGTAGAGAAGGTCTTACTTATGAAGGAATAGGTGAGAACAAGCATTGGTGTCGTATTGAAACCTATGGCCCTAAGCTTGTAGAAAACATTGTACAGGCAGCAGCAAGGGATTTATTGGCTGAAGCTATGCTTGCCATAAGGGATAGAGGCTATGAGATTGTGATGCACGTTCATGATGAGGTGATAGTTGAAGCACCACTGGGAACAGGTTCTTTAGAAGAACTTTGTGAGGTGATGGCTATTCCACCTATGTGGGCAGAAGATTTACCGCTTAGAGCAGATGGTTTTGAATGTATGTATTACAAGAAAGATTAAGCAGCAAAGGAGACTAAAATGAAGTTCACAATTGCTATTGGAAATAGTAGAAAGGATAAAGTGTGGAAGCACCAGGAGTTTACTTGGGAAGCTTTTACCGAGCGTGTGAGTCAAACGTATCGTACCAGTGAGTCAGTAGCTGAATATAGACTACTCTCCAAGATGAAACAGGATGCTATAAAAGATATTGGTGGCTTTGTAGGCGGGAGACTCAAAGAGGGTAAACGGAAAAATGGTTATGTGGAATACCGTTCTATGCTGACACTGGATATGGATGATGCACTAAAAGATATATGGGAGCAGATAGAACTGTTCTATGATTTTACTTGTTGCATCTATTCTACTCATAAACACACGCCAGAGCATCCAAGATTAAGACTAGTTATTCCTCTTGCAAGAACAGTGACAGCTGATGAGTATTCAGCTATTGGCAGAATGGTGGCTAAAGATATTGGTATTGACCAATTTGATGATACAACCTATGAACCCGTAAGGCTGATGTACTGGCCTAGTACCTCTTGTGATGGAGTATTTATCTTTAAAGAGCAGAAGGGTATATGGCTAGATCCAGATAAGGTATTAGCACGTTATGAAAATTGGAGAGATAGCTCAACTTGGCCTGTTTCTTCAAGACAAACCATCGTTGTTAAGAAGCATATTTCTAAGCAATCAGATCCATTAGAGAAGGAAGGCATTATTGGTACCTTTTGTAGAACTTATTCTATTCAAGATGCTATCGAAAAGTTCTTGGGGGATATTTATAAGCCAAGTATAGTGCCTGATAGGTATGATTACCTTGCAGGAGAAAGTACAGCAGGTGTAGTAATTTATGATGATAAGTTCGCTTATTCACATCATGCTACTGATCCAGCTAGTGGAAAACTTTGTAATGCCTTTGACCTAGTTAGGATTCACCTCTTTAGAGAATTAGATATAGAGGTACCAGAAGGCACAGTGCCTTCTAAGCTCCCCTCCTATAAGGCTATGGTGGAGTTTTGTACCAAGGATGATGTGGTTAAAGGTCAAGTAGTACGAGAACGTATGGGACAGGTGGAAGAGGAGTTTGATGCTATAGATGATAAGTGGCAAGAGAAGTTAACAGTTAGTAAAAGTGGGCAAGTGGTTAATAACCTTAAAAACTTGATTCTGATTTTACAGCATGATGAGCATTTAAAGCATATTGTCTTTAATCAGTTCAGTGACGGTATGGAGATTATAGGTGAAGTGCCTTGGAAGCATCCCAGTAAGTTCTGGAGAGATGCTGATGATGCACAGCTCATGAGTTATGTTGATTTGCACTATGGTACCTTTAGCAAACAAAACTATTTAACAGCAGTAACAAAGGTAACCGATGATCGTTCTTATCATCCTATTAGACGTTATTTGCAGAGTTTGCCAGAGTGGGATGGTATCGATAGGGTTGAAACCTTACTTGTTGATTATTTAGGAGCAGAAGACAGCCCATATGTTCGTGCAGTAACTAGAAAGGTTTTATGCGCGGCAGTAGCTAGAGTACTCAATCCAGGATGTAAGTATGACACTATCTTAGTTTTAAATGGCCCCCAAGGAATAGGTAAAAGTACACTTATTGCTAAGCTTGCTGGAGAGTGGTTCTCTGATAGCTTGCAACTTGCAGATACGCATGATAAGACTGCTGCTGAGAAATTACAGGGTTATTGGATTTTAGAAATAGGCGAGTTAGCTGGACTTAGAAAAGCTGATGTTGAAACTCTAAGAAGCTTCTTATCCAGACAGAATGATATTTATAGAGCTAGCTTTGGAAGGCGTCCTACTCCTCATCCACGTCAATGCATCTTCATTGGAACCACTAATGCTGAAAACGGTTATTTAAGAGATACCACAGGTAATCGCAGATTTTGGCCTATGAAAGTAAAAGGGCAAAGTGCTAAAAAGCCTTGGGAGATTTCAACTTATGAAATCAAACAACTATGGGCCGAAACGCTAAAACTTTATAAGGAGGGTGAACAACTTCATTTGGAAGATGGCTTATCAGAGGCAGCAATAGAAGAACAAGCCGAAGCCATGGAAGCTGATGAACGAGAATCGTTAGTAAGCGAATACCTTAATAAGCTCTTACCAGAGAGCTGGGCAAACATGGACCTCTATGAACGTAGAAGCTTTCTAAATGGTGGCGAATTTGGTACTAAGGAATTAGGAACAGTTAAACGTACCAGAGTTTGTGTAATGGAAATCTGGTGCGAATGCTTTGGTAAAGAACAAGCCAATCTTAAACGATTAGATGGTAATGAGATACGAGCTATTATGAGTAGGATAAAAAATTGGAAGAAATACGATAGCAAGATACGTTTTCCTATTTACGGAATTGTTAATGGTTATGTAACTGAAGATATGTTGCAATAGAAGTTGCTACGTTGCCGTTAAAATAAATTAAAAAAGTTGCTGTGTTGCTAAAAAGTGTTGCTACATTATTTGTTATGGCAACCATTCAAATTAGCTTCTATCAAAGGATAGCAGTTATCTGTAGCTTAGTTGCTCAAAAATTACTATTAATAATAATATATATATAATAAAGAAAGAGCGCACGCAACACGCATATACACGCGTATAAGGATTTAATGGCTAAATGGAAACATTGGCAACGCATGATAAAAAATCAAAGGAGAAATGAGACATGAAAAGAATTTATAGATGGTGTGAAAACAAATTAAGAGTGATTGGTAAACTAGTGATTCATATCAAAAAAGCTATTAAAAAACTTTGGAGAAAGCTTGATGGCAGAAGAAAGTAGAACAGAACAAGCTTTTGTTAAAATGGTTAAGGCAAGAGGCGGAATAGCTTATAAGTTTGTATCTCCAGGAGTTAATGGAGTACCAGATCGTTTGGTGCTCCTCCCTCATGGGAAGATAGCATTTGTTGAACTAAAAGCTAAAGGCAAGAAGATGAGGCCGCTTCAGCTAAAACGAAAAAAACAGTTAGAAGCATTAGGTTTTCTAGTTTATTGCATTGATCGAAAAGAACAGATAGGAGAAGTACTAGATGAAATATGTACCACATGACTATCAGAGCTATGCAACGAGTAGAATCATCAAAGATAAGATTTGTGGAATGTTTTTAGACTGTGGACTCGGTAAGACCATTATTACATTAACAGCTTTGAATGAGCTTATGTATAACCACTTCAAGGTTTACAAGGTTTTAGTGATTGCTCCGTTAAGAGTAGCACAAGATACCTGGAGTAAAGAATGTGAGAAATGGGAACATCTTAAGCTCCTAACTATTTCTAAAGTTTTAGGATCTGAGAAGGAAAGACTTAAAGCTATAGAAACAAGAACCTCTTTATATGTCATTAACCGAGAAAATGTAGAATGGCTAGTTAAGAATCATAAATGGGACTTTGATATGGTGGTTATTGATGAACTTTCAAGCTTTAAATCTTATAGCTCTAAAAGGTTTAAGGCTTTACGTAAAATTAGGCCACTCACTAAAAGAATCATAGGATTAACAGGCACTCCTGCTCCTAATGGTTTAATGGACTTATGGGCTGAAATCTATTTGCTAGATATGGGGGAAAGGTTAGGTAAGTTCATTGGACAATACAGAAACACCTATTTTGAACCAGACAAGCGAAGTCGAGAAGTCATTTTTAGTTATAAGCCAAAACTAGGAGCAGAAGAGCAAATTTATGAAAAGCTCTCTGATATTTGTATAAGCATGAAAGCTTGTGATTATTTGAAAATGCCTAATCGAATTGATAATAGAGTAGAGGTAAGTTTGTCAGAGGCTGAGATGATGCTCTATCAAACTTTAGAAAAAGATATGCTATTACCTTTTGCTGAAGGAGATATCGATG
>JAEWMQ010000039.1 GCA_023393125.1 Bacillota bacterium | reverse complement strand
TGTAGATACAGATGTTATTATTCCAGCACGTTATTTAAATACTTCTAACGGAAAAGAGTTAGCTGCTCACTGTATGGAAGATATTGATGTTAATTTTGTGAAAGAAGTTAAAGAAGGAGATATTATTGTAGCTGATAAAAACTTTGGCTGTGGATCTTCTCGTGAACATGCACCACTAGCTATTAAAGAAGCAGGCATATCTTGTGTCATTGCAAGAACATTTGCACGTATCTTCTACCGTAATGCCATTAATATTGGGCTTCCTATTTTAGAATGTGAAGCAGCAGCAGATGGAATTAGAAAAGGGGATGTGGTAGAAGTTAACTTTGATACAGGTGTAATCACTAATGTAACAAAAGGTGAAAGCTATCAGGGGCAACCATTCCCAGCCTTCATGCAAGATATTATTAAACAAGGTGGACTTGTTAATAAAATAAAAGCACAAAGCTAGAAGTATTTAGCTTATTACAAAAAGTGAATGGATATAGACATATTGATGACATAACTTTCCAAGCTCAAATATAAAATAAATGAAAAGGATGGTCAATCAATGGATGCCAATCAATTAATAGGATTTTACCCTGGGGTAGTCCTGCTCTCAATAGTTTTAATTTTTGTGTTGTTACTTGTTGTAACGCCTATTGTGCTCAATATTCTACTTAAGAAATGCGATGAAGAGTATTTAACTTATGAAGAATCTCAGGCAGATGGAGTGAAAATCTATTTATCGATACCTCAATTATTAGGAAAACTATTTATTAAGCCAAGAGAATTGGTCAAGGATGGAGAAATCACTTGCTATAGTGATGAGGAGTACGGAACTTGGTTGTACTGGGGACTTACTGTAATAAGTATCTTAGCATCTTTATTAGTAGGTGATTTAAGATTTTCACTATCAAGTTTAATGACTATAGTATTTACGCCCTTGGGTATTGCTATTGGTAAATGGTTTTTTATTGGGATACAGACTGTCTTATTCAGATATGTAGCAGGTATTAAGTTATCTTATGATGAGGGAAAAAATGTATTTAGTCCCATTTATATGGCTAATTTTATTGCTAATATGGTGATATCCGTTTTATGTAATAGGCTGATATATCTTTTAGGTAGTAGTAATTTGATGTTATCAGTATGGATAAGTATTCTATCTACTTTGCTACTATTTATATGGGTAAACCTCTTATTTTATCTTTTGCTTAAGTATCGTTATAAGCTAGGTGGAGGAGAAAGTGTTGTTAAGCTAGTTATTATGCTTTTAGTAGAAATGGGCTTTTTTGTTGCCTTGGTCGTTATTGCATGTATACCTATGTGGTTTGTATAAAATAGATATAGGGAGGAAAAGAAAATGGAATATAAAATCGTCACACTTCCAGGTGATGGAATAGGTCCTGACATTGTTACAGAGGCCGTTAAAGTATTAAATAAAGTTGGAGAAGTCTACGGACATCAATTTACATATGATGAACAAATGATGGGAGGAGTAGCCATTGACAATAAAGGTTCATCTCTTCCACAAGAAACCATTGATGCATGTTTAGCTGCAGATGCAGTACTTCTTGGCGCTGTAGGTGGCCCTAAATGGGATAACCTTCCTAATGGAGATAGACCAGAAAAAGGTCTTTTAGGTATTCGTGGCGCACTGAAATTATTTGCAAATCTTCGTCCAGCTGTACTTTATCCACAACTTAAACATGCTAGTCCATTAAAAGAAGAAATCATTGGGGACAGTTTAGATATTCTTATTGTAAGAGAACTTACAAGTGGTATTTACTTTGGAGAAAAGAATAAGGTTGTATGTGAAGAAGACGATAGCAAAACTTTTGCATCTGACCTTGAAAAATATACAGTAGCTGAAATCGAACGTATTACAAGAGTAGGGTTTGATGCGGCTATGAAGCGTAATAAGAAAGTATGCGTGGTAGATAAAGCCAATGTACTTGAATCTTCTAGACTTTGGAGAGTCGTTGTTAACCGTGTAGCTACGGATTATCCAGAAGTAGAGTATTCATTTATGTATGTAGATAATGCAGCCATGCAATTAGTGGTTAATCCAAAACAATTTGATGTTATTGTAACTTCCAATATATTTGGGGATATTTTATCAGATGAAGCAAGTATTATTACAGGATCAATAGGTATGTTAGCATCAGCTTCTCTTGGAGAAGGTTCACTTGGTTTATATGAGCCAAGTCATGGTAGCGCACCAGATATTGCAGGTCAAAATAAAGCCAATCCTATTGCAACCATTCTTTCAGCTGCTATGATGCTTCGTTATTCACTTAACTTAGATAAAGAAGCTGATGCGATTGAAGCGGCAGTTATGACTGCTTTAGATGCAGGCTACAGAACTGGAGATATTATGAGCCCAGGTATGAAACAAATTGGTACTGTTGAAATGGGAGATCTAGTTGTAGCAGCTATTAAATAAAGTTATAGTAAGAAACTTATAAATGAGATTAAAAGAAAAGGTAGTGAGAGCATGAGTAGTCAAATCATCTATTTAGATGGACAATATGTGGAGGAAAAAGACGCAAAAATTTCCGTTTTTGACCATGGTGTATTATATGGAGATGGTGTTTTTGAAGGGATTAGAGCCTATAATGGTCGTATTTTCAGATGTGAAGACCATATCGATAGACTTTATGCGGCAGCTAAAGCCATTATGTTAGAGATTCCTCTTACAAAAGAAGAGATGACAGAAGTGCTATTAGAAACATGTCGAAGAAATGATTTAAGAGATGGCTATATTCGTTTAGTTGTAACGAGAGGAAAAGGAGATTTAGGTTTAAATCCTAATAAATGTCCAAAATCTACTGTCTTTTGTATTGCAGGTAATATTACTATGTATCCAGAAGAAATGTATACAAAAGGAATGCCTATTATTACTTCTGCTCAAAGACGTAATAAAGCAACGATTGTAGATCCTCAAATTAAATCTCTTAACTATTTAAATAATATTTTAGCTAAGATGGAAGCTAATCGTGCTGGTGTGCCAGAAGCTCTAATGCTTAACCATGATGGTATTGTAGCAGAGTGTACAGGAGATAACATTTTTATAGTAAAAGATGGTGTGATTTACACACCACCGATTCATATTGGTATCTTAGATGGTATTACAAGAAGAAGTATTATGGAACTTGCTGCAAAACTTGGTTTCACTTTAGTGGAGAAAGAATTTACTTTATTCAATGTTTATAATGCTGACGAATGTTTCTTAACAGGAACAGCAGCTGAAGCTATTCCTGTAAGTATGGTAGATGGCAGAGTGATTGGAACAGGTAATGCAGGAGAAGTGACTAAAGCTTTATTAGCAGCATTTAAGGATTATGCTAATGAACAAGGAAGAGCAATTAATAATTAAAAATGAAGAATGAAAAATTGAAGAGCAATTAATAATTAATAGCGAAAAGCAAAGAATTAAAGAGTAATTAATAATTAAGAACTAAAACGAAGAACCAAAGGGTAATTGATAACTGAATGATAATGAAGAATAGGGTTTTTAACTCTTCATTCTTCATTATTCATTCTTCATTGTACTTCTAATATAAAAGACAACTTCTAGGATTTCTAAAGGGAACTATTTATAGCAAAACTCTTATAGGAGCCTTAGTTGTCATCACTATAAAGGAAATAATAAAAGAAAAGAGGCGTATAAATATGAAAAGTGATCGTGTAAAAGTAGGACCTGCAAGAACACCTCATCGCTCTTTATTTAAAGCAATGGGTTATATAGATGAAGAAATTCAAAAACCATTAGTAGCTGTAGTAACAGCTAAAAGTGAAATCGTACCAGGACATTCACATTTAGATAAAATTACAGAAGCCGTAAAAACTGGCGTTCGTATAGCTGGAGGAACACCTATTGAAATTCCTGCTATTGGTGTATGTGATGGGATTGCTATGGGACATGAAGGAATGAGATATTCTCTTGTAACAAGAGAGCTGATTGCTGATTCTATTGAATGTATGGCAACAGCACATGCCTTCGATGCTATGGTACTTGTACCAAACTGCGATAAAATTGTACCAGGGATGCTTATGGGAGCAGCTAGGATGAACCTTCCTACAGCAGTTGTAAGTGGAGGTCCAATGCTTTCTGGTATGGTTAATGGTAAAAAGTCAAATCTTTCTGTAGCCTTTGAAGCTGTTGGTGCTTTTAATGCTGGTAAAATAACAGAGGATGAGTTAAAAGAATATGAAAATCATGCTTGTCCAGGCTGTGGTTCTTGTTCAGGTATGTATACAGCTAATAGTATGAACTGTATGTGTGAAGTGTTAGGTATTGCTCTTCCAGGAAATGGTGCAACACCAGCTGTATTCGCTGAGCGTATTCGTTTAGCTAAATATACAGGTATAGCTGTTATGGAAATGTTTGAAAAAGATATTAAAATGCGTGATATCTTAAATGATAAAGCTTTCCGCAATTCATTAACCGTGGATATGGCACTTGGTTGTAGTACCAATACAATGCTTCATTTACCAGCAGTAGCTCATGAAGCCGGTGTACATATTAACTTAGATATGGCTAATGAAATTTCAGCTAAAACACCTAACCTTTGTCACTTAGCACCAGCAGGTAGTGATCATATGGAAGATCTCCACTTTGCAGGTGGGGTTGCAGCTGTTATGAAAGAACTTACTAAAAAAGGTCTTTTAGATACTTCCCTTATAACTGTAACTGGAAAAACGATTGAAGAAAACCTTGAAAAGGTAACAAATAAAAACCCAGAGGTTATTCGTCCAATTGAAAATCCTTATTCAGTAACAGGTGGTATTGCTGTCCTTAAAGGAAACCTTGCAAAAGATGCTTGCGTTGTTAAACGTTCGGCGGTAGCACCAGAAATGTTAGTGCATACAGGTAAAGCTAAAGTATTTAATGGTGAAGAAGAAGCAACAGCAGCTATCTTAGGTGGTAAAATCGAAAAAGGTGATGTAGTTGTTATTCGCTATGAGGGACCAAAAGGTGGCCCAGGTATGAGAGAAATGTTAGAGCCTACTGCATGTCTTGCGGGTATGGGACTTGATAAAGATGTAGCACTCATTACAGATGGACGATTCTCAGGAGCTACAAGAGGAGCTAGTATTGGTCACGTTTCACCAGAAGCTGCTGAAGGAGGCGTCATTGCTTTAGTAGAAGATGGGGATCTTATTAGCATTGATATGAATGCATGTACCATTAACTTAGAAGTAGATGAAGAAACACTTGCTAAGAGAAAAGAAGTATGGGTAAAACCAGAGCCAAGAGTTAAAACAGGCTACTTAGCACGTTATGCTTCTTTAGTAACATCTGCGAATACAGGAGCGATATTTAGAGTATAGTGAGTAAGGGGGAGTATCATGAAAATCAATGGAGCACAAATTATTATAGAATGCTTGGTAGAACAGGGAGTAGACACTGTTTTTGGATATCCAGGAGGGCAGGCACTTAATATTTATGATGCCCTACATAAAAACAGTGACCGTATTAATCATATACTAACAGCTCATGAACAAGGCGCTTCACATGCGGCTGATGGTTTTGCAAGAGCTACAGGTAAAGTAGGTGTATGTATTGCAACTTCAGGTCCAGGAGCTACAAACTTAGTAACTGGTATAGCGACGGCTTATATGGATTCTATACCAATGGTAGCTATTACAGGGCAAGTACCTAATGCACTTATTGGTAAAGATAGCTTTCAAGAAGTGGATATTGCTGGGATTACTATGTGTATTACAAAGCACAACTACGTAGTTAAGGAAGTAAAGGATTTAGCTAAAACCTTAAGAGAAGCCTTTTATATTGCTCAGTCAGGTAGGCCAGGACCTGTCCTTGTAGATGTGCCAAAAGATGTAACAGCGGCTTTATATGACTATGAATATGAAACGCCAAGAAGCATTCCACCTGTTACCGAGACCATTCATGATAAAAATATTGAAATTGCGGTGGATTTAATCAAAAATGCAGAAAGGCCCTTCATTTATAGTGGAGGTGGCATTATCCTTAGTGGGGCACAAAAGGAATTGTTACAGTTTGCTGAAAAGATTTCAGCTCCTGTAGCTACTTCTTTAATGGGCTTAGGAGGCTTTCCAGAAACACATCCACTTTCAACAGGGATGGTAGGAATGCATGGAAGTGTAGCATCTAATAAAGGTGTAACAGAATGTGACCTCCTTATTGCCATTGGTGCAAGGTTTAGTGACCGTGTGGTAAGTGATGTAAACAAGTTTGCACCACATGCAACCATACTGCATATTGATGTAGACCCAGCAGAAGTAGGTAAGAATGTACCAACTTTAGCATCTGTTATTGGTGATGCCAAAGAAGTACTTAATAAGCTTATTCCACTTATACCAAAACAAGAAAATAAAGAGTGGTTAGATAAGATTAGGCTTTGGGGAGATAAGTTTAAGTATACTTACCAAAGTGGAGAGAATCTTAGGCCACAATTTATTATGAATAACATTTATGATCAAACAGCAGGAGAAGCTATTATTACTACAGAAGTAGGTCAACATCAAATGTGGGCAGCTCAGTTCTTCAAATATACTCAGCCTAGGACTTTCATTAGTTCAGGTGGGTTAGGAACTATGGGTTATGGGACAGGTGCAAGTATTGGTGCACAAATTGCTAGACCAGATAAACGTGTGGTACATATTGCAGGGGACGGTTCTTTCCGTATGAACTGCAATGAGCTTTCGACTATTGCCCATTACGATGTACCTGTTATTATTGTTATTATGAATAATACAACGTTAGGAATGGTAAGACAATGGCAAACATCTTTTTATGAAAAACGTTATTCACAAACGGATTTAGATCGTGGCCCAGACTTTGTGTTACTTGCTAAAGCATATGGTATAGAAGGCTATGATGTAAGAACGCAAGATGAGTTTATTACTACTTTTGAAAAAGCGTGGGGTAGTAGAACACCGGTTGTTATTAACTGTCATATTGATAAAGATGAAAAAGTATTACCAATGGTAGCGCCAGGAGCAGCTATTGATAATATTATTTTAGATTAATAAGCGAAATCAAGAAGGAAGGCCTATGGCCTTCTTTTTTTGATTTCTTGTACAAAAATGATGAAAAGATAATATTATTGTCAACGATTTCTGAAAATGGTGGCGAAGAGTAAAGGTAATTGTCTATAATAGGGGGAATTCAATTTAGGAATTTTAGGAGGAGTACTGAATATGGAAGATAGTATTAAGCAATATGATGAAAAAAAGGTGAATGTTTTTATTGGACGACTTATATGGATTATATCCATAGTACTTTTTGTACAAAAGGTTATAGGAAATAAAGGTATTAGCATAGAAGATTGGGCCATTCTAGCAACACCTATTTTAGCAACTATCGTTGTAAAAAGTAAAAATATTGGAATGGTTTTAAAAGGGGTTGTGCTTATCTTATTACCAGCTTTAGTAGGGCTAGTAGTAGCAGTGGCAGAAAATGGAACAGAAACAAGCTTACTTGTTTTACTGGTAAGTTCAAGTTTAGTCATTTTATATTTTAATACAAAAGTACTTATTATTTATTCTGCTATTATTAATGTATTTCTTCTGGTAGGAAGTTTTATTTTAGGATTGCCACTTTTGGGCAAGAATGTCAGCTTGGCTTATCGTGTTAAGGGGATGCTTATTTTTGAAATTGGCTTGGTTATTTTTTATATTATAGCTAAATGGGGAGGAGAATACATGCGCTATAGTATAGAAAGTATTAAGAAAAGCCAAGAAATGGTAGATAAACTTCAAGAAGCTGTACAAACAGTTAGCACCAATACAGAAATATTAAATCAAAATATTTATCAAGTTAATGAAACTATAAAAAGCTTAAGTGAAGCAAATCATCAAATCACTGTTTCTATAGAACAGACGGCTATGGGAACAGAAGAACAAGCTAAAGGAATTGTTAAGCTGACCGAGTGGATGAAGGATGCAGAAGATAAAATGAGTTATGCAAAAGAAATAACAGATGAGATGGGCAAGGTAAGTACGACCATTGATACAGAAGTGGTTAATAGCCACACGACAATTGAAGATATGGATCGCCAAATGCTAGAAATAACGGAGGCGGTTCAGGCAAGCCTAAGTAACGTACTAGAACTAGAAAACAAGATTGAACATATTAGTGAATTTTTAAATGCGATTACAGGGATTGCTAGACAAACGAATTTATTAGCACTGAATGCTTCTATTGAAGCAGCTAGAGCAGGAGAAGCTGGAAAAGGATTTGCTGTAGTAGCAGATGAAATTAAAAGTTTGGCCCAAGAATGTAGTCAAGTAGTAAGTGCAATTAGAGAGATAATTCTCTCCTTACAAGAAAAATCAGTTGTTACGAAAGAACAAGTTATAAAAGGAAGTAAAGCGGCAGTAACAGGTGTAGAGGCAGTAAAAAGCGTTAAGGGTGTATTTAATCATTTAGTAGAAGCAGTAGAAACCCTTAATGGTCAGATTGCTATAGAAGTAGATAGTATCCATACCATTTTAGATGTATTTATAAAAATCAATGATGAAACCAATGTTCTAGCCAGTATTTCAGAGGAACATACGGCTATGGCAGAAGAAGTGAATAATGCAACACGTTTACAGAATAGACGTTTTAATGAAATGAGAGAGAATTTAAGTGTTATTAAAAAACTAGGAGATCATTTAAAAGAAAGCATTCAATAATTTAAGAACTATAAAAAGAAGATTCTAAAAAATAACATATTAATTTTGATGAAATTTACAAAAATCATTGAAAAATACAAAATAGATTGTTAAAATTTAATTATAGTTCGAAAATATAAAACTGGAGGGGCTCATATGAAACGTAGTATAGCTAATTTTTATGGTTGTTTAATGGGCGGTGCTATTGGTGATGCATTAGGAGCACCAATAGAGTTTATGCAGTATAAGGAGATTGTTAAAATTTATGGAGCAAGTGGCGTACAAGAATTAGATATTCCTTGCGGACAACGTTACGCATTAATTACAGATGATACGCAGTTAACACTATTTACAGCAGAAGGATTACTACGTAGTGAAACAAGAGCTAGACGAAAAGGTCAGGAAAGAACCTTAGACGGTACTACTGTTACTTTGTTTAGAGCCTATTTAAGATGGCTTCATACTCAAGGTTTAAATACACCGCACTGGAATAAGAAAGATTATGATGGGTGGCTCATTAAAGTAGGAAGGTTACATGCCTATAGAGAACCAGGTGTAACGTGCCTTACTGCTTTGGGGAAAGGCGTCATGGGAAGGTTAGAAATACCTATTAATGACAGCAAAGGTTGCGGAGGAATGGTAAGGGTAGCGCCTATTGGTCTTGTTGAAGATGAGGAAAATGCTTTCTTACTAGGAATGCGTTCAGCAGCTATTACTCATGGCGTGCCTAGTGTTTATCTATCAGCAGGAGCACTAGCACTTATGATTCATTTTCTCATCCAAGGGGATGAGTTAGAGGTAGCTATTCAAAAGGTTTTAGCAGTGATCAAAGAGCAACCTGAAAATGAAGAAGTTGTAATAGCCTTAGAAGCAGCAATAAGCTTAGCTAAAGAAGGAGCACCAAGCATAGCGCAAATAGAGAAGTTAGGGAATGGATTTGTAGCGCATGAGACATTAGCTATGGCTATTTATGCAGTGCTTTCTTATCCTACAGATTTTGAGGCAGCTATAAGATTAGCTGTTAATCATAGTGGTGATAGTGATAGTATAGGAGCTATTGCCGGGGGAATACTCGGTGCTTATTTAGGAATTGGAGCAATTCCTACTAGATGGATAGAATCGGTAGAATTAAGCAGAGAAATAGAACGCATGGCAGAGGATCTTTTCAATTTTTATGAAGAAGGAGAAGAGTGGCTTAAAAAATACCCTGCATGGTAAAAGAATAAAGCAAAAATGGGAGTGCTACCATCCTAATTAGGTGTAGCCTCCCATTTCTTTTTATTCTATTCGTTTTTCTCATATAATTTTTCTTTAAGATTTAAAGCATGGTCCTTTAAACGAGGAGATAAGCCTGGCATAGTAATAACTGCGGAAAGGTATTGTTTACTTTCTTCTGGTTTGTTAAGCTCGTGAGCCATAGCTGCTAGCATATAAAGTAGCGTACCCTCATCTATGCCTAAAATAGGAAAGTTCTCTTTAGTGAGAGCTTCGCCAAAGGCTTCATAAGCACGTATTAAAAAAGATTTGGACTCGGCATCATTACCTTGATCACGATAAAGCCAAGCAATATGTAGAGCTACATAAGCTTGTTCACCTAATTTACTTTTTCTAGTCATACAAGCCAAGAGGGCAATTTTATGTTTATGAATGGCTTCCTCTAGAGTTGTGTATTCTTCGTAATTAGGAATTTTGGCTCCTCTATAAAAATGAACTCTTAACCATTCTTTTTGTCTAGGTAGTAAAGAAGAAAAGTTTTTAGTCACAGCACTGTAACCACATTCTGGACAAACAATAATATCATAAAGCAAAGGGTTAACCATAGAATAATGTGGATACAGGTCTTCATCAATAGATGTCACTTGATTTTTACCGATTTTAATGGTTTTAGTAGTAAAAGCATGGCCACAAAGAGGACATGTACAAGATTTATCATATAGGATAGCTTTAAGTGTTTCGAGATTTTCACTTGGATGCATTCATTTCACTTCCTTAATAGTTTAATATGTATAAAATAATTTAACATACACATTATACATTATAATTTAAATAGTTTAAATACGTTTACTTGTTATAGGAGGCTTAAATGAGGAAATCTATTAAAATATTGTTATTTGTTATGATATTTATAATAACAGCTTGCCTAGGTGGCTATTATATCTCCCAGGAAAAGGAAGTCGCTAATGACAATGTAATGAATCTAGACACTAAAAAAGAACAAAATGAGGAGATACCTGAAAAAAGCATAGTAATAAATAAAGAGCAAATAGAAGAGAAAACAACTCTAGAAAAAATAGAGGCTTATATGCAGGAAATGACAATAGAAGAAAAGATAGGTCAACTGTTTATGATTGCGATTAGAAAAGACAATCAAGGCATACCCATTACTCAAATGAATGAAGAGGTAAAAGAACTTCTTGCAACATATCCTGTAGGTGGTATTATTCTTTTTAAAGAAAACATAGAGACTACAGAGCAGGTAGAAAAATTAATTAATGATTTACAAGCAAGTAGTACTATTCCCTTATTTATAGGAGTGGATGAAGAGGGAGGGAATGTGAGTAGGGTAGGAAGTAATAGCCAAATAAGTGAAGTTCCCTTTCAAGCGGCTTTTAGTATTGGAGAAATAGGAGACACTCAGTTAGCTTATAAAGAAGCTTTAAGAATGGGTAAACTATTAAGTAGCCTAGGCTTTAATATGAACTTTGCACCTGTAGCAGATATTTATAATGAACCTAATAATACAGTTATTGGTAAAAGAAGTTTTGGGAAAACAGCAGAAACTGTTACACCTATGGTGATTAGTTTTGCACAAGGTTTGGCCAAAGAAGGTATCCAGCCTGTCCTAAAACATTTCCCGGGACATGGTAATACACTTGAAGATTCTCATGAAGGGTTAGCGTATATTACTAAGAGTCTAGAAGATTTAGAAGCAGAAGAAATCATCCCGTTTACAAAAGCGCTTGAATTGGGGGTAGGGGCTTTAATGAGGGGACATTTGGTAGTAAAAGGAGTAGATGAACATACGCCTGCTTCTTTATCTACGATATGGGGAAAATATTTACTTGATCATTATAACTGTGATGAAGTTTTATTAATGACAGATGCTATGGATATGGGGGCTATTCGAAACAAATATTCAGTGGAAGAAGCAGCTCTTCTTTGTATAGAAGCAGAAAATGACATTTGTTTAATGCCAGCCGACATAGGAAAAGCTTATAATGCTCTATTAGAAAGCTATAAAGAAGGAAAATTGACAGAAGAAAGGATTAATCGTTCGGTTAGAAAAATTTTGTCAAAAAAAGTGACACTAAACAGCTTTGTACTTGAATAAACTAAAGTAAGGAAAGAGTAAAATAGTAAAAAATATTTTTTAAAAATATTTGAAAAAATATCACACATTAGTAGATAAGAGAATAGTATATACCATAGATGTTAAAATGGTATAGTATCCCCTTTTGGAAGGGAAATGAGAATCAAACTAAATTTATTTAAAATAGTGAGCTTAGGACTTACCTCCTTGAAGTATCCTAAAGATAGCCCTAACACACTTATAGCCGGTAAAGTGTGTAGAAGTCACTTAGTGGTAGTATATTTCCGAATATATTATTATTAAGCCCTAAGCTCATTTAAAGATATAAATATCTAATCTGTTAAACTATTCTAAAATATATGCTAATCAGTTTGTTATTATAACTATAAATATTAGAAAATCACGTTCCTTAACAATAAATAAGGAACGTGATTTTTGTATGTTAATTAGTATGTAAAAATGAGAAAAAAATTTCATATAAAAGTGATTTCCATAGCAGTATAGTATTGACAAATTAAATTCCTAGTGATAAGCTAGGGAATATAATTCCTAGTAGTAAGGTAGGGAATGGAGGTGGGGAGATGAAATTATCCACAAAAGGGAGATACGGTCTTCAAGCTATGGTGGATTTAGGTGTATATTCAAAGGAAAAACACATATCTCTTAAAAGTATAGCTGAGAGACTTTCAATGTCAGAAAACTATTTGGAGCAGCTTATGGCACTCCTTAAGAAAAATAAATTAGTCATTAGCCAAAGAGGTGCCCAGGGTGGCTATGCTTTAGCTAAAGCACCACAAGACATTACAATTGGAGAGATTTTAAGAGCCCTAGAAGGTTCCTTAGCTCCTACGGATTGTACTTGTAAAGAAGGTGATACACATTGCTTTTTAGATGGCAAATGTGTCACTAAACCAGTTTGGGAGAAGATTAGGGATAGTATTGACCGTGTCGTTGATAATATCACTTTGGACCAACTCATGGCTGATTATGAAAAAATTAATGAAAATGCAGCACAAAGTTATTATATTTAAAAGGACTTATGGGAGGTTACAAAATGAATAAAATATATCTTGATAATGCAGCAACAACCCCTGTACGCAAAGAAGTGGTTGAAGAAATGCTTCCTTATTTTACAGAAAGTTTTGGTAATCCATCTAGTGTTTATCAAATTGCTCAAATGAATAAAAAAGCTCTTGATGAATCAAGAGAGACAATTGCTAAATATATTGGTGCACAAACAAATGAAATCTTCTTTACTAGTGGGGGCTCAGAAGCAGATAACTGGGCTATTAAAGGAATTGCAGAAGCTCATAAAAGTAAAGGTAATCATATTATCACTACTAAAATTGAGCATCATGCAGTACTTCATACTTGTGAATATTTAGAAAAGCAAGGCTATGAAGTAACTTATCTAGATGTAGATGAAAATGGTTTAGTAAGTCCAGAAGCAGTAGAAGCAGCTATTAAAGATACAACTATTCTCATTAGTATTATGTATGCTAATAATGAAATTGGTACAATTATGCCAATCAAAGAAATTGGCGTGGTTGCTAAGGCACATAAAATACCTTTCCATACAGATGCTGTGCAAGCCGTAGGTCAAGTGAGAATTGATGTAAAAGATCAAAATATTGATTTGCTTTCTTTATCAGGACACAAAATTAATGGACCAAAAGGGATGGGTGTCTTATATATTAGAAGAGGCCTTAAACTTGAAAACTTAATCCATGGTGGTGGTCAAGAAAGAGGACGCCGTGCAGGAACTGAAAATGTACCAGGTATTGTAGGGCTTGCTAAAGCAATAGAGTTAACTTATGTAGACTTTGATGCTAAAGTTGAAAAAATGACAATGCTTCGTGATAAGCTTATTAAAGGTTTATTAGAATCTATTCCTTATTGTAAACTAAATGGACATCCAACAAAACGTTTAGCTAATAATGCTAACATCGGGGTAGAATATGTAGAAGGTGAGTCTCTTTTACTTTTATTAGATATGAATGGTATTGCTGCTTCTAGTGGATCAGCTTGTACATCTGGTTCTCTTGACCCTTCTCATGTACTTCTAGCTTTAGGTATTCCACATGAAAAAGCGCATGGTTCTATTAGATTTACTTTAGGCACACAAACAACAGAGGAAGAGATTGATGTTGTGCTTGAAAAGATGCCAGCAATCGTTCAAAGAATGAGAGATATGTCTCCATTATGGGAGCAAGTTAAAAATAAATAAGACTAATTAATAAGCAGTAAAACTTAAACATTAATGATGAGGTGAAATATATGTATAGTGAAAAAGTTATGGATCATTTTATGAATCCAAGAAATGTTGGTGAAATTGAAAATGCTAGTGGTGTTGGTACAGTAGGAAATGCAAAATGTGGGGATATTATGAAAGTATATCTTCAAATAGAAGATGGTATTATTAAAGATGCTAAATTTAAAACATTTGGTTGCGGAGCTGCTGTAGCAACAAGTTCAATGGCAACAGAACTTGTTATTGGTAAAACAATCGAAGAAGCTTTAAAAATCACAAATAAATCAGTAGCAGAAGCACTTGATGGTCTTCCACCAGTGAAAATGCACTGTTCATTACTTGCAGAAGAATCACTTCACGCAGCACTTTGGGATTATGCGAAAAAGAATAATATTACAATTGAAGGTTTAAAAGAACCAGTAGAAGATGTGCATGAACATGACCATCACGACCATGATCACGAAGAAGGTTCTGGTTGCTGCTAATGAGTGAAACGACTAAGAAAAAAGTAGTAGTAGGTATGTCAGGGGGCGTAGATAGCTCTGTTACAGCTTATCTTTTAAAAGAGCAAGGCTATGAAGTAATTGGAATGACTATGCAGATCTGGCAAGAAGGGGCACCTGAAGATAGTGATGGCGGTTGCTGTGGCCTTTCAGCAGTAGACGATGCAAGACGTGTTTGCCAAAAACTTGACATACCTCACTATGTAGTCAACTTTAGAAGTGATTTTAGAAAGCATGTTATTGATTATTTTTTAGATGAATATCAAAATGCACGTACACCTAATCCTTGTATTGCATGTAATCGTTATGTAAAGTGGGAATCTATGTTACAAAAGGCTCTTCAAATAGGAGCAGATTATATTGCAACAGGTCATTATGCTAGGGTCATTAAAGATGAAGAAACAGGACGTTATAGTTTAAAACAATCTAAAAGTTTAGCAAAAGATCAAACTTATGCACTTTATAACTTAACACAGCATCAATTAGCACATACTTTAATGCCTTTAGGAGATTATACAAAGGATGAAGTAAGAGCGATTGCCAAGGAAATTGGACTTGCTGTAGCTACCAAACCAGATAGCCAAGAAATTTGTTTTGTGCCAGATAATAATTATGCCAAATATATCGAAGAAGAGACTGGTAAAAAACCAGTGGCAGGTAACTTTGTTGATAAAAATGGTAAAGTATTAGGTAAGCATAAAGGTATTATTCACTATACTATTGGTCAAAGAAAGGGCCTTGGGTTATCTTTAGGTAAACCTGGGTTTGTTCAACGAATTAATCAAAAGACAAATGAAGTCGTTATTGCTGACAATGAAGATCTATTTGATACAACTGTAACAGCTAATAAGGTGAACTTTATGCCATTTGATCATTTAGAAGGTGAAATGCACTGCTTAGGTAAGATTAGATATAATCAAGTTGCTCAGCCTTGTACCATTAAGATGATAGATGAAGATACGATTATGTGTACTTTTGATGAGAAACAACGCGCTATTACACCAGGACAAGCACTTGTACTTTATGATGGGAACAAGCTGATTGGTGGAGGAACTATTTTATAAATAAAAAAGTAGTTTAATATAAAATACTAAAACAAGTAACAAAAGGAAAAGAATAATCCTATTTGTTACTTGTTTTTTTGTTTTCCTATTTATTTTAAAGAAAAGGTTATAAAAAATTCCGGATGTGAAATATTAACTATAAATCATATTTAACCGGAGGATTCATATGGCAGAAATAAATTGGCTAGAATTAATTTTGAACTTTTTAGGAGGCTTTGGTCTCTTTCTATTTGGAATGGAGTTTATGGGAGAAGGATTACAGAAGGCAGCTGGCAGTAAAATGAAAAATTTGCTAGGTGTACTGACAAGTAATCGCTTATTAGGAGTTCTTGTAGGAGCGGGTGTGACAGCGCTTATACAGAGCTCATCGGCTACTACAGTCATGGTTGTTGGTTTCGTAAATGCAGGGCTTATGTCCTTAACACAGGCTGTAGGTGTTATTATGGGGGCTAATATAGGAACTACAGTAACAGCATGGATTGTCTCTCTAGGAGAGTGGACTAAATTTTTAAAGCCTTCGGTACTAGCTCCTATTTTTATTGTTGCTGGTGTTGGTTTAATCATGTTTGCTAAGAAGTCTCAGGCAAGATCTATAGGACAAGTTTTATTTGGGTTTGGTGGCTTATTTCTAGGACTAGACATGATGAGTGGTGCAGCTAAACCACTGAGTGGTTTAGAGAGCGTACGTAACTTGTTTGTGGTGCTTGGGAGTAATCCTTTATTAGGTGTTTTAACAGGTGCCCTAGTAACCGCTGTTATTCAAAGTTCATCAGCCTCAGTTGGGATTCTTCAAGCCTTAGCTCTTGCAGGACTTGTACCTTGGAGTTCTGCTATTTATATTATATTAGGACAAAACATTGGGACCTGTGTAACAGCCCTTTTATCTAGTATAGGTGCAGGGATTAATGCCAAGCGTGCGGCCTTCATTCATTTTTTATTTAACTTTATAGGCTCTATCATTTTTATGATTATAGCGATTATTGCATTTAAGGTTGTAGTACCGCAGTATCAAAATATACTGATTAACGTTACGGATATTAGTATTGTTCATACCAGCTTTAACGTCCTTAATACACTTATTTTATTTCCTTTTGCAGGAACATTGGTATACCTTGCAGAACACTTAATTAAAGGAAAAGAAAAGAAATCAGAAGAGGGCTTACAGCACTTAGATGAACGTATCTTAGGAACACCAGCATTTGCTATTGAAAATGCAGCTAAAGAAGTCATTCGAATGGGAAATATTGTAGCTCATAATGTAGATACAGCAGTAAAGGCACTCTTTGAAGGCAATGAAAAAAAGATGCAAGAGGTATTTGAAAGAGAAAGAAGTATTAATGCCATGCAACAAGGTATTAATGCTTATCTTGTGAAATTAAGCAATGTTGCACTTTCAGACAAAGAACAACTTACCATAACAGGGCTTTTTCATATGGTAAGTGATATTGAACGAGTAGGTGACCATGCTGATAATATTGCTGAATTAGCAGTTAGTTTTAAAGAGCAAGGCCTTAAATTTTCTGAGCAAGCTCAAAAAGAATTACGAGATATTTCATCTACTGCCTTAAATTGCTTTGAACGGGCAATTAGAGCTTATGAATTAGGTGATAAAAACGAAGCACAACAAGTTTTGCCTTTAGAAATGCAAGTAGATAAATTAGAAGAGAAACTAAGATCGAGACATATGAAGAGATTAGCAGAAAATAGCTGTGATCCTTTAGCTGGTATCCTTTTTTTAGATATGATTAGTAATGTAGAGCGTATTTCAGATCATGCCTCTAACATAGCCATGCTCATTCTGGATGAGAATAGAATTTTAACAAGCGAAGAATAGAAAACTTATTAAAAATAGACAAAAAGAGCTATTGCTTAGATGAAAGGCAAATAGCTCTTTTTTTGAAAATAATTAACTATTCAATGAAGTGAAAGCCTTTTAAATCAAGAAAAGAATGCTTTTTTAGAAAATATAATAATATAAATGCTATAAGAAAACCAGAAAAAAGTCGAAAAAATTAGAAAAGAATTTCTTTGTGAAATCTAAAATAGAACTTGTTTATCAAAAAATATAATGATAAAATGAGTCTGAATGTAAAACAACCTTGGGAGGATAATGATGAATGATATAAACTGGCTTAATGTGGCCCTAGGCTTCTTAGGAGGCTTCGGATTATTTATCTTCGGTATGGAGTATATGGGAGAAGGCCTACAAAAAGCAGCTGGTAGCAAAATGAAGAACTTGTTAGGAGTCCTTACTAATAATCGTTTATTAGGCGTATTAGTAGGTGCAGGTGTTACAGCACTGATACAAAGTTCATCAGCTACTACGGTTATGGTCGTTGGATTTGTTAACGCAGGTTTAATGTCTCTTAAACAAGCTGTAGGTGTTATTATGGGAGCTAATATAGGAACAACTGTTACTGCATGGATTGTTTCTTTAGGCGAATGGACAAGTTTCTTAAAACCGTCTGTGCTAGCTCCAATTTGTATTGTTATCGGTGTCATTATGACAATTTTTGCGAAAAAACAAAGCGTCAAACATATTGGTCAAATTGTTTTTGGATTTGGTGCATTATTCCTTGGACTTGATATGATGAGTGATGCGGCTAAACCACTTAGTGGATTATCAGAAATTAAAAACGCCTTTATCATATTAGGTAAAAATCCTTTATTAGGTATTTTGACAGGTGCTCTTGTAACAGCAGTTATCCAAAGCTCTTCAGCTTCAGTTGGTATTCTGCAAGCGTTAGCAACAGCTGCCCTTGTACCTTGGGATTCAGCTATTTACATTATTCTAGGGCAAAATATAGGAACTTGTATCACAGCTATCCTTTCTAGTATTGGTGCTAGTAAAAATGCTAAAAGAGCTGCAACAATCCACTTCCTATTTAATCTATTAGGATCACTTCTCTTTGCTATTATAGTCCTTATAGGCTTTAAATTTGTGGCACCAGAATTAGGTTCTGTAAGCATTGAGGTAACACATATTAGTATAGTTCATACGGTATTTAATGTGCTTAATACTTTATTATTATTCCCATTTGCAAGTGTACTCGTATATTTAGCAGAGCGCATTATACCAGGTAATGACGCAGCTGAAGAAGGTGAACTTCAACATCTAGATGAACGTATTTTAGAAACACCAACCTTTGCTGTAGAAAATGCAGTTAAAGAAGTAGTTCGCATGGGTAATATTGCAGAACAAAATGCAAAAGTAGCAATAGAAGCACTATTTGAAAGAAATGAGAAGAAAATACAAGAAGTATTTGAACGTGAGAAAATCATTAACCAATTACAACACGGTATTAATCATTATTTAGTTAAATTAAGTAATGTATCTCTTTCTGAACATGAGCATACAACCATTACAGGTTTATTCCACACTGTAAGTGATATTGAACGTGTTGGTGATCATGCAGAAAATATTGCAGAACTTGCACAAACATTAATTGAAAAAGATTTAAATTTCTCTAAAGCGGCAATTGATGAACTTAAAGACATTACAGATACAGCTATTAAATGTTTTGAGTTATCACTGCAAGCTTATGAGTTTGGAGATAAAACCATTGCAAAGAATGCTTTACCATTAGAAGAAAAAGTAGATGCTATGGAAGCTAAATTACGTTCTCGCCATATGAAACGTTTAGCAGCTAATACTTGTGATTCTTTAGCTGGTATTGTGTTCTTAGATACGATTAGCAACGTTGAGCGTATTTCAGACCACGCATCTAATATTGCACAAACTATTTTAGATGAGAATAAGTCATTAACAACAGAAGATATGAATCTTCACCCTATTGCATAAGTAGTAAATAGATGTATGCAAATAAAAAGGTGTCTATGAAAATAGACATCTTTTTTATTTGCACCCGATCATGCTAGTTATAGTGAGATTACCTAATGAGTGAACATAAGATAAGTCTTGAAATAACTAGAATTGGTAAGTAATGTTAATCATAGGTGGGTTTTATAAAAAAAATAAAAATATAGCATAAAAAGATTGATTAATGGCAGGAATTTATATACAATAAAGGTGTGGGACAAAAAGCTAAAGCATGGGACGAAAATGTTCCCGAGGAGCATGATATGCAAAATAAGATTGTAGCAATAGAAAGGTTACTTCCTGAGGCTATAGAGTTATTTAAAATGCGTTATACTTTATTGCAAACCATTATGCAAAAAGGTCCAATAGGAAGAAGGAGCCTAAGCACTTGTTTGGCACTTTCAGAACGCATGATTAGAGGAGAAGTGGATAAGCTAGCACAAAATGGCTTAGTAACTGTTGCAGTGCAAGGCATTACCATTACTAAGTTAGGTGAAGAGATTTTAAATACTTTATACCTTCCACTTCACTATTTAGAAGAACTTACAAGACAGGAAGAAGCCATTAAAGAAAAGCTTGGTTTAAAACGTGTTATTGTTTTAAAGGGTCATTTAGAACAAGATGAAGAAACCAAAACAAGTCTTGGTTTTGCTATTTGTAGTTTATTAGAAGAAATGCTAACGGCTCATACAACAATAGCAATTACTGGTGGAACAACTATGGCGAATATGGTGCACTATATGCCTAAAAGCCTAAAAACGTATGAGGACTTACATGTCCTACCTGCTAGAGGAAGCGTAGGCCAAAGAGTAGAGCTTCATGCCAATACGATTGCCGTCGAATTAGCAAGTAAATTAGGTGCAATGTATGAAGTTTTAACCATTCCAGATAACCTGAGCCATCAGTCGATTAGCTTAATAAAAAATGAACCACAAATAGAAAAATTATTGCATAAACTAACGAAAACAGATATGATTATATTTGGAATAGGAAATGCCATAAAAATGGCAAAACATCGTAAAGAGCCACAAGAAGTACTTGACTTACTCGAAAAAAAGGCTGCAGTAGCAGAGGCTTTTAGACATTATTTTAACGCAGATGGAGAAGTTGTATATGCTTCAGAGGTGATTGGTGTGGCACCAGATATGGCCAAGAAAATTCCTATTCGTATTGCAGTAGCAGGTGGCAAGAGCAAAGCAGAAGCCATTCTCTCTGCAAAGTCACTTCTTCAAGATGGATATCTCATTATAGATGAAGAAGCGGCTACAGCTATTTTACAGTATTTGCCCTCTGAGGGTTAAAAAATTAACATTTACCATAGTATTCATAAGCAATAGGTGGTAAAATGATAGTGGTATCATATCGCCATGTATAGTACATACTAATATCGGCGATTTGAATATAAATTAAAAAAATGAAATTATTTCAAGGAGGAACCAATAATGGCAGTAAAAGTAGCGATTAATGGATTTGGACGTATTGGACGTCTTGCTTTCAGACAAATGTTCGGTGCAGAAGGTTACGAAATAGTAGCAATCAACGATTTAACTAACCCAAAAATGTTAGCACACTTATTAAAATACGATTCAGCTCAAGGTAGATATGCATTAGCTGATAAAGTTGAAGCTAAAGAAGATTCTATCGTAGTAGATGGAAAAGAAATCAAAATCTACGCTGAAAAAAATGCAGCAGATCTTCCATGGGGAGAACTTGGTGTAGACGTAGTTCTTGAATGTACAGGATTCTATGTATCTAAAGCTAAATCTCAAGCTCACATCGATGCAGGTGCTAAAAAAGTTGTTATCTCTGCTCCAGCTGGTAACGACCTTCCAACAGTTGTATACAGTGTAAACGAAAATACATTAACAGCAGAAGATACAATCATCTCAGCTGCTTCTTGTACAACAAACTGTTTAGCTCCAATGGCTGATACATTAAACAAATTAGCTCCAATCGTAAAAGGAACTATGACAACTATCCATGCTTACACAGGAGACCAAATGACATTAGATGGTCCACATCCAAAAGGAGATTTAAGAAGAGCTAGAGCTGCTGCTGCAAACATCGTTCCTAACTCAACAGGTGCTGCTAAAGCTATCGGTTTAGTTGTTCCAGAATTAGCTGGTAAATTAGATGGTGGTGCACAACGTGTTCCAGTTCCAACAGGTTCTTTAACAGAATTAGTAGCAGTAGTAGATAAAGAAGTAACAGCAGAAGAAATCAACGCTGCAATGAAAGCTGCTTCTTCAGCATCATTTGGTTACACAGAAGAAGAATTAGTATCATCTGATATCATCGGTATCACATACGGTTCATTATTCGATGCAACTCAAACAAAAGTAACATTACTTGGAAATGGACAAACTTTAGTTAAAGTTGTTTCTTGGTATGACAATGAAAACTCATACACAAGCCAAATGGTTAGAACAATCAAATACTTCGCTGAACTTGCTTAATTTTTAGTAAATTAATAGAGAAGTTATTATAAGATCCTAACAGGGTCCGGTCTTGTAGGTTAGACTTATAGGACTGGACCTTTTTGGTTATTAAAATATACTAAAAAATGGAAATTTGAAAGGAGATATTCTCATGTTAAACAAAAAAACAGTAGATGATTTAGCAAATCTTCAAGGCAAAAAAGTCCTTGTTCGTTGCGATTTCAACGTACCTTTAAAAGAAGGCGTTATCCAAAACTACAACCGTATTGACGGTGCTATCCCAACAATCAAAAAATTATTAGATCAAGGTGCAAAAGTTATCCTTTGCTCACACCTTGGTAAACCAAAAGGTGAAGCTGTTCCTGAGTTATCTTTAGCTCCAGTTGCAGTTGCTCTTTCTGAAAGACTTGGCGTAGAAGTTAAATTCGTAGATGACGCTAAAGTAACAGGCCCAGAAACACAAAAAGTGGCTGCTGAACTTAAAGAAGGTGAAGTATTATTACTTCAAAACACTCGTTACAGAGTTGAAGAAACAAAATATGGTAAAGATGAAAATGCAGAAGCATATGCTAAAGAACTTGCAGCTCTTTGCGACAATGAAGTATTCGTAAACGATGCATTTGGTACAGCTCACCGTGCACACTGCTCAAACGTTGGTGTAACTAAATTCACTAAAGAAAACGTAGTAGGTTACTTAATGCAAAAAGAAATCAAATTCTTAGGCGAAGCTGTAGAAAATCCAGTTCGTCCATTCGTAGCTATCCTTGGTGGTGCTAAAGTATCTGATAAAATTGCTGTAATCAACAACCTTCTTGATAAAGTAGATACACTTATCATCGGTGGTGGTATGGCGTATACATTCCTTAAAGCTCAAGGTCAAGAAGTTGGTAACTCTCTTCTTGAAGAAGACAAAATGGATTATGCTTTAGAAATGGTTAAAAAAGCTGAAGAAAAAGGCGTTAAACTTTTACTTCCAGTTGACCACGTAGTTGGTAAAACATTTGCTAACGATACAGAAAGAGCTACAGTTGACACAATTGAAGCTGGTTGGTCAGGATTCGATATCGGACCAAAAACAATTGAACTTTACAAAGATGCTTTAGCTGGCGCTAAAACAGTTGTATGGAATGGACCAATGGGTGTATTCGAATTTGAAAACTTCGCAGCAGGTACGCTTGCAGTATGTGGCGCAGTAGCTGATCTTGCTGATGCAACAACAGTTGTTGGTGGAGGAGACTCTGTAAACGCTGTTAAACGTCTTGGTTTTGCTGATAAAATGAGCCACATCTCTACAGGTGGTGGTGCATCACTTGAGTTCTTAGAAGGTAAAGAACTTCCAGGTGTAGCAGCAGCTGATAATAAATAATAAGAGCAATGAAGAATTAAAAATTAATAATGAAGAATGATTGATTTTTAATTTGGATTAAAGCTAAGAAATGAAATTTCAAATAGCATTCATTAGCCTATCCTAGCAAGTGAATGCTATTTATAAGGATAATACTTGGTTCCTCCTTAGGTAAGGAGAACTTTTCTAAAGTATTGCCATAATGAGCAGTATTTAGACATAAAATAAACGCTAATTAAGGAACGCCAATTCTTTAATGAAAAAGCGATAAAAACTAAAGGAGTGTTTTTATATGCGTAAAAAAATCGTTGCTGGTAACTGGAAAATGAACATGACTCCAGCTAAAGCTGTAGAACTTATCAATTCTTTAAAAAATGAAATCAATACAAATGAAGTAGACGTAGTAGTATGTCCTCCATATGTATGCCTTCCAGCTGTGCTTGATGCAGTTAAAGGAACAAACATTGCTGTAGGTGCACAAAATATGCACTTTGAAGAAAGCGGTGCTTACACTGGTGAAATCGCTCCAAGCATGCTTGTAGAGCTTGGTGTTAAATATGTTATTATTGGTCACTCAGAAAGAAGACAATATTTCGCTGAAACAGATGTAACAGTTAATAAAAAAGTATTAAAAGCTATTGAGCATAACTTAGTACCAATCCTTTGTGTTGGTGAAAGTTTAGAAGAAAGAGAACAAGGCATTACAATCGACCTTGTACGTCTTCAAACAAAAGTTGCTCTTAAAGATGTAAAAGCAGAAGATGCTAAAAAAGTAGTTATTGCTTATGAACCAATCTGGGCAATCGGAACAGGTAAAACAGCTACTTCAGCTCAAGCTGAAGAAGTATGTAGAGCCATTAGAGAAGTAGTTGCTGAAGTTTATGGACAGGAAGTTGCTGATGAAGTACGTGTTCAATACGGCGGTAGCGTAAATGCAGGTAATGCAAACGAATTATTCAACATGGGCAACATTGACGGTGGTCTTGTTGGTGGAGCTTCTCTTAAAGCTGAATTTACTTCAATCGTTAACTACTAAAAAGTAATAAAAAGGAGGACAAAAAGATGAGTAAACAAACAACATTATTACTCATTCTGGATGGCTTCGGTATCAATGAAAACATGGAAGCTAATGCAATTGCAGAAGCTAGCAAACCAAATCTTGATGCTATTATGAAGAAATATCCTACTGTAAAAGGTTATGCAAGTGGCATGGCTGTAGGTCTTCCAGATGGACAAATGGGTAACTCAGAAGTTGGTCACCTTAATATGGGTGCTGGACGTATTGTCTACCAACAACTTACAAGTATTACTAAAGCCATCCAAGATGGTGAATTCTTTAAAAATGAAGCTTTATTAAAAGCAATGAACGTTTGTAAAACAAATAATAGTGCACTTCACTTATTTGGTTTATTATCAGATGGTGGTGTACACAGCCATATCGAACACCTTTATGGTCTTCTTGAAATGGCTAAAAAAGAAGGTTTAGAAAAAGTATATGTACATGCTTTCTTAGATGGAAGAGATACACCACCTGCATCAGGTAAAGGATTCGTTGAAGCCTTAGTAGCTAAGATGAAAGAAATCGGTGTAGGACAAATCGCATCTTTATCAGGACGTTACTATGCAATGGACCGTGATAATAGATGGGACCGTGTAGAAAAAGCTTATAATGCAATTGCTCTAGGTAAAGGAGTAGAAGGAACTGATCCAGTACAAGTAATGGCTGATTCTTATGCTCAAGATGTTAACGATGAATTCGTTATACCTACAGTTATTACAGAAGATGGCAAAGCTATTGGTGCTATTAAACCAGAAGATGCAGTTATATTCTTTAACTTTAGACCTGACCGTGCACGTGAAATGACTCGTGTATTCTGTGATCCAGAATTCAACGGTTTTGAGAGAGAACGTATTGGTAATGCTTTTACGACTTTCACACAATATGATATTACAATGCCAAATACAGAAGTTTGCTTCGTTCCAGAAGAACTTACTAACACTTTTGGTGAGTTCCTTGCTAAAAACGGTAAAACACAACTTCGTATTGCAGAAACAGAAAAATATGCACACGTTACTTTCTTCTTCAATGGTGGTGAAGAAGAAGCTAATGAAGGAGAAGACAGAATTCTTGTACAATCTCCAAAAGTTGCAACTTATGACTTACAACCAGAAATGAGTGTACCAGAAGTAACAGAGAAACTTGAAGCTGCTATTCGTAGTGGTAAATATGATGTGATTATCTGTAACTTTGCTAACCCAGATATGGTTGGTCATACAGGTAACCTTGAAGCTGCTAAAAAAGCAATTGAAGCAGTGGATACAGCAGTAGGTAAAGTGATTACTGCTATTGAAGAAACAAATGGTTATGCATTTATTTGCGCAGACCATGGTAATGCAGAACAAATGGTTGATCCTGAAACAGGCGGCGCATTTACTGCACACACTACTAATCCAGTACCATTCGTTCTTGTTAATTACAAAGAAGGCGTAACACTTAAAGAAGGCGGTAAACTTGCAGATATCGCTCCAACTTTAATTGAAATGATGGGAATGGAAAAACCAGCAGAAATGACTGGTGAATCTTTATTAGTGAAATAAAAAAGTGTTAGCTTAGCGTCAGCAAAGGCCATACTATTACACACACAACTTATCAGTTGGCTTTGAAGACAAGGTATCACACATTTTAGTACAAAAAACAGCATAGGGCATATTATTACACACACACTCTTTAATAACCTAGCAATCTTTTGTACAAAGAGAACTAATGACAACAAAGTTCTCATATCAACCATCCAAAATGATTAATCAAATGGTAAAAAGGTAGTGGATTAGCTACCCACTACCATATCAGCGCTGACATTTTGATATATCAATGATTGTCAAATGGTGGCGAAGACGTTTGTCACACATTTGACATAACTTTTTTATAAAAAAGAAGCCCACACCTTGGTAAATGAGGTGTGGGCTATTTTAATATGTTTGCTGATAGTGAAGTAACTCATATTGTTTTTAGATTTATAATGAAATAGCTTTTTGATAATTATTATTTGACAAAAGTTAATTTCAGTAATAATATTAAAATATACATAGTAATAAAAAATAAATTACAAAATAAATAATAAAATAGAAATACTGTTTAGCTTATAAACTAGTACCTAGACATCATAAGTGCCAGTGCATAAATTAAGTAAGCGTTGGTAAAAATATGTGAGAATAGTTAATTTAAAGGAGGTTCGTTAAATGAAAGGATATATTGAAATATTAGATGTATTTGCAAGAGAGGTGTTAGACTCTAGAGCTAACCCTACAATAGAAGTAGAAGTTATTGTTGAAGGTGATTATATGGGATCTGCCATTGTACCTTCAGGAGCCTCTACAGGAGAGAGAGAAGCTTTAGAGCTTCGTGATGATGATAAAAGTAGATATATGGGTAAAGGCGTTACTAAAGCAGTAGACCATGTTAATAATATTATTGCAGAAGCAGTTATTGGTATGAATGCTTTAGATCAAGCAGCTATCGATAAAGTCATGATTGACTTAGATGGCACACCTACTAAATCTAACTTAGGTGCTAACGCTATTTTAGGTGTATCTATGGCAGTAGCAAAAGCAGCAGCTAATGCACTTAGTATGCCACTTTACCAATACCTAGGTGGTATTAATGCTAAAGTATTACCTGTACCTATGATGAACATTTTAAATGGTGGAGAACATGCTGATAATACAGTAGACTTACAAGAATTCATGATTATGCCAGTAGGAGCACCTTCTTTTAAAGAAGCACTTCGTATGTGTGTAGAAACTTACCATACACTTAAAAAAGTATTAAATAGTAAAGGGCTTTCTACAGGTGTAGGTGATGAAGGTGGTTTTGCACCAGACCTTGCTACAGCTGATGATGTTTTAAATTTAATTGTAGAAGCTATTGAAAAAGCAGGATATAAACCAGGAGAAGATATGTTCATTGCCATGGATGCAGCGGCTTCTGAGCTTTACAATAAAGAAGATAAGAAATACTACTTTAAAGGCGAAAGCAAGATGACAGGCAAAGAAGTGGTACGTACTTCAGAGGAAATGGTAGATTACTACGAAGCCCTTGTTAATAAATATCCTATTATCTCTATTGAAGATGGTTTAGGAGAAAATGACTGGGATGGTTGGAAACTCCTTACTGACAGACTTGGTAAACGTATTCAACTTGTAGGAGACGACTTATTCGTAACTAACACAAGCATACTTGAAAAAGGTATTGAAGCTGGCGTAGGTAACTCTATTTTAATTAAAGTTAACCAAATTGGTACACTTACAGAGACTTTCAATGCTATTGAAATGGCTAACCGTGCAGGCTATACAGCTGTGGTTTCACACCGCTCTGGTGAATCAGAAGACAATACAATTGCAGATATTGTAGTAGCTGTTAATGCAGGACAGATTAAAACAGGTGCTCCAGCACGTTCTGACCGTACTGCTAAATACAACCAACTCCTTCGTATTGAAGAAGAACTTGAAGAGATTGCTGAATTTAGAGGAAGAAAATCTTTCTTTAACTTAAAATAATAAAATAATAAAGTAACAAAAAGAGAGGGATACATTCCCTCTCTTTTCTTTTATAAAAGCTCATTATCAATTCTTCATTAGATTTTATTAAAATATTTATAAAAATAATGTAAAGATTATTGATTAACTGAAAACAATAGGTATAATAAACACGTAGATATATATTATAATTGATAATAAACAAAGTTATTTAACTTAGATTAAGTAGGGGGAAAGACATGAGTGAATTAGAAAAGAAGGAAAGAGACGCCTTTGATGGTGGATTTGCTGTTGTAGATAGGGAACGCTTAATAGAAGAGGAAACAAGAGTAGTTACCCCTTGGTATAAACACTTCATTAATGCCATAGTTGCACCTAGTAAGATGATGAAGGAGAACTTATTATGCGAACCACCCAAGGGAAATAGTATTGCCGTTGTTGGTTTTATTTTAACAATACTTCTCCTTACTTTCATGCAACATATTAATCCAGAGATGCGCCAAATGGTTTATGATGCCTTAAGAAGTAAAGATGTAGCCGAAGATATGATTAGTCAGCAATACATAGTATCCTTAGTAGTTGGAGCTATTAGTTCCTTTATTGGCGTATTTATAGTAGCTTTAGTGCAGACCATTATTTTGCAAATTATAAAGGCCATAGCAAAGGATAGATGCAAATTTGCTTCTCTTTACACGGTAATGCTTTTAGGTTTATTTATTAGTCTAGTGATTCAAGTAGCAGATTATTTTATGGCTAATCTGATTGGTGTTAATTATATGGTCTTTAATCTAGCAAGTTTATTTGACCGAACAACTTTAATGGCAAATAACTCGCTAATGGTTGTTTTAAGCTTTTTCTCTTTGGAACGTTTAGTATGTATGGCTTATTTAATTATAGGGTATAGTTTGGTAACGCATAAAAGTAAGAAGAAAGCAGCGGTTGTTATTGGCATATTAGAACTTGTTATTTTGGGATTTTCATTAATATTTGCATAAAAGAGTATGATTGTTGATTTTTCTTTGAATATCTGCTATGATGAGTAAAGATATGTATACCAGATGGTTTCAAGGAGGCTTTAAGTCATGGCAATACTTAAAATGATCTTAATCATTGTATTTTTAATTGCAGCTTTTGCAATTACGGTTGTTGTTTTACTTCAAGAAGGTAAGTCTGCAGGACTTGGCTCTATTGGGGGAGCAGCAAACAGCGATTCATATTGGGATAAAAACAAAAAACATACTTTAGAAGGTAAGTTTGAAAGATGGACAAAGATTATGGCAGGTGTGTTTGTATTAGCAGCCTTTATTCTTATGCTAATTCCTAATAATACAAGCTCTTCAAGCGTACAACCTTCTGCAACAGCAACAGCATCAGCTGAAGCAACAGACAATGCAGGAGCTACTACAGCACCTACTACAGAAGCTACAGATAATGCTAATGCAGAGGCAAGTGCATCGCCATCAGCATCACCAGCACAATAAATAGCAAACACTTTACATTTCTTGTAGAGTGTTTTTTATTTTGGAAAACAATTAATTTTTTTACTAGACCTTAAAATAATGTTATAGAACAGGTCAGATAAGTAAATAATAACATGTAAAATATGGTATAATAGAAGTATAAAAGAAATCATAAAATAGTAGTGTTGCATTGATATTAGAGCATCCGTAAAGAAAAGAGATGATAATCATGAGAGAAGAAGTTAATCGTACACAGCAGAGAAAGCAAGTCATTTTAGAAATGATGAAAAATCCAAGCTATGTACCTATGAAAATAAAAGAAATTATAATGGTACTCCAAATTCCACCTTCAGATAGAACGGAGTTAGAAATAATCCTAGGAGAGCTTATTGCAGAGGGGAAAGTCATTCGTACGAAACGTGGTAAGTTTGCCATCCCTCAAACGTATAATCTAGTAGCAGGAACCTTTCAAGGTCACCCAAAGGGCTTTGGGTTTCTTATCCTAGATGAAGAGGAAAAGGATATTTTTATTCCGATTTCAGGTGTTAATGGAGCCATGCATAAAGACCGAGTAATGTGTCGTATTACGAGGCCAGCCACAGCTGAAAAGCGTGCGGAAGCAGAGGTTATTGAAATACTCACACGTGGTCCAGAAAGTCTGGTAGGGACTTATGAGGAAAGTCAAAACTTTGGATTTGTAGTACCAGATGATCAAAAGTATACAAGGGATATCTTCATTCCTAAAAAGTTTTCCAAAGGTGCTGTAACAGGGCATAAAGTACTTGTTAAAATTACAGATTGGGCAGAGGAACGCCGTAATCCAGAGGGACAGGTCGTTTCTATTTTAGGACATAGGAATGACCCTGGTGTAGATATTTTATCGATTATTTACCAGTATGACTTGCCTAGAGAATTCCCAGAAGAGGTTATGCAGGAAGTAGAAAATATCCCTTCAGAAGTAACCGATAAGGATAAAAGGGGCCGAACTGATTTAAGAGCCGTTCAAATGGTAACGATTGATGGTGAAGATGCCAAAGACTTAGATGATGCTATTTCTATTGAAAAATTAGAAAATGGTAATTACCGCTTAGGTGTACACATTGCAGATGTTACCCATTATGTAAAAGAACATTCACCACTAGATAAGGAAGCGCTTGAAAGAGGGACAAGTATTTACTTAGTAGACCGCGTTATCCCAATGATACCTCATAAACTAAGTAATGGCATTTGCTCTTTAAATGCACATGTAGATCGTTTGGCTTTAACTTGTATGATGGATATTGATAAAAATGGTCATGTTCAAGGACATCAAATTATGGAGACAGTTATTAATATTGATGAACGTATGAGTTATACCAATGTGAAGAAGATTCTCTTAGAGGAAGATGAAGAAGTGAGCGCACGCTATAAGGACTTTATTCCAATGTTTAAGACTATGGAAGAGTTAGCTGACATTTTACGTAAAAAACGTATGAAACGTGGCGCCATTGATTTTGATTTCCCTGAAACTAAGGTGATTTTAGATAAAGAGGGTGTACCTCTTGAAATGAGACCATATGACCGTAATGTGGCAACTCGTATTATCGAAGAGTTTATGCTTGTATGTAATGAAACCATTGCAGAAGATTATTTCTGGCAAGAAAAGCCTTTTGTTTATCGTAGCCATGAAGACCCAGATCCAGAGAAAATTTTTGCTCTTACAGAGTTTATTAATAACTTTGGTTATCAGATGAAGGGGAATACAAACAAGATTCATCCAAAGGATATGCAAAAGGTATTAGCAGAGATTGAAGGTAAACCAGAGGAAAGTATTATTAGCCACCTCCTCCTTCGCTCTATGAAGCAAGCACGATATACACCAGAATGTAATGGTCACTTTGGTCTAGCAGCTAAGTATTATTGTCACTTTACATCTCCTATTCGTCGTTATCCTGACCTTCAGATTCACCGTATTATTAAATACAACCTTCATAATGAATTAAAAGGTAAGAAGGAAGCTAAGTTAATAGAACGTATGCCAGAGGTTTCTAAACAATGCTCTCTTCGTGAAAGACGAGCAGATGAAGCAGAACGTGAAACCATAAAGCTTAAGAAAGTAGAATACATGGAGCAGTTCATTGGCAAGATGTTTGAAGGCGCTATTACAGGAACGACTTCTTGGGGCTGCTACGTAGAGCTTCCTAATACCGTAGAAGGTTTAGTCCATGTGACAGAAATGGCAGATGACTATTATATCTTTGATGAAGAAGGACACCGCTGGATTGGCGAACACACAAAACAAATTTACCGCTTAGGAGATAAAGTTCATGTACAAGTCATTAAAACAGATTTAATGACACGTACCATTGACTTTAGATTTGTAAGTGAAGAAGAGTTTTATAAAGAACAAGGAAGTCTTGTCACTTTAAAAGACGATGAAGAAGAATAATATGATTTGTAAAAGACCTAGAAGCGTTAAAAGCGCCTCTAGGTCTTTTGTGATGAATAGACCATAAAAGAGGGGGAAGAAGAAATTCCAGTATTAGTTTGTGGATTTGATAAAAAAGTTGTAGTATAATGACATATCATAAGAAAATGAATAGATTTAAAATAGACAGTAAGAGATAGAGACTTAAACATACAGGGGGATTAAGGTGAGAGTAATTAAGAAAATACTGATGCTTCTTATGATAGGGAGTTTATGCATTATGACTATGGGGATTTTATGGCGCCCACATCAAAAGCCTATTGAAGCAGGGCAGGTAGAGAAGGCTATAGGGATTCCTTATCAAATAGAGAACATTCCGGTGTCTAATAAAAGACCGGGTACTAAAAGGCGTATTAAGTCCATTGTGGTGCATAATACGGCTAATCCAAATAGTACAGCGCAAAATGAGAGGGATTATTTAATCAATCCTACTAATACATCTAGTACTTCTTTTCATATGGTAGTAGATGAAAATGAAATTGTAGAAGCAATACCAGTAACGGAAGTAGCTTTTCATGCAGGTAGTAATGAGGGCAATAAAGAAGGCATTGGTATTGAAATTTGTGAATCAGGTAATTATGAAGCAGCAGAAGAAAATGCAGTGCAGATGATTGCTTATTTAATGAAGACCTATGATATTCCACTTAGTGAGGTGAAGACACATCAAGACTGTAGTGGGAAGAAATGTCCAAGACTTATTTTAGATCATTGGGGACATTTTCTAGATAGAGTAGATCAAGCTTATAGGGCTTTAGAGGAAAAAGAACATTAAAATTCATTCAATAAGTATGTTTAAGAATAGACAAACTTATCTTTAAAACCCTATAATTTTACAGTATATATGAAAATAGACTATGGTTTTAAGACCTAGATAATGTACTCATAGTGATTGATTGACATAAGAAAGAACTAAGTTAACGTATAGCTTAGTTCTTTTTGTTTACCCAATTTAACTTGTTAAGAAATAATCAAAAAAAGTAACTTTTAGTTGATAATAATTATTCTTAGTGGTATATTAATAGTAAATCCTCGTATAATAAGAAAATGAGGAAACATTTTAAGAAACATTGGAGGTATCACAATGAAGGTAATCGTTGTAGGATGTACACATGCAGGAACAGCAGCTATTGTTAACATCAAAAAAGAACATAAGGATGCAGAAGTAACGGTTTATGAAAGAAATAATAATATTTCCTTTTTATCTTGTGGTATTGCCTTAAATGTAGGTGGTGTTGTACCAACTACAGAAAGTCTATTTTATAATTCACCAGAAGGCCTAGCGGCACTTGGTGTTGTTACAAAGATGGAACATGATGTCACACATATTGACTTTGAAAATAAAAAAATAGAAGTAAAAGATCTTAAAACAAATGAAGTAACAACAGATCACTATGATAAATTAGTACTTACTATTGGTTCATGGCCAATTATTCCATCATTTGAAGGAATAGATCTTGGTAATATCGAGCTTTGTAAAAATTATAACCATGCACAAGTGATTATTGAAAAAGCAAAATCAGCTAAAAAAGTAGTTGTCATTGGTGCAGGCTATATTGGTGTAGAATTAGCAGAAGCCTTTGAGATGAAAGGAAAAGATATTACTTTAATTGATGCAGAATCACGCATCATGAGTAAATATTTAGATGAGCCTTTTACAACAGTAGCCGAAAAAGCTTTTGAAGAAAAAGGTGTTAAGCTTGCATTAGGTCAAATGGTAGAACGTTTTGAAGGTGAAAACGGCAATGTAACAAAAGTTATTACTAATAAAGGTACTTATGAAGCTGATTTAGTCGTACTTTGTATTGGCTTTAGACCAAATACACAATTAGTAAAAGGTCAATTAGATACCTTACCTAATGGGGCTATTTTAATCAATGAATATATGCAAACAAGCCGTAAAGATGTCTATGCAGCTGGAGATTGCTGTGTGGTACGTTTTAATCCAGCAGGAGAAGCACGTTATATTCCACTTGCTACTAACGCTGTGAGAATGGGTACTTTAATCGCTAAAAACTTAGTGAAACCAACCCTTAAATACATGGGTACACAAGGTACTTCAGGTATTAAAATTTATGATTATAACATTGCTTCAACTGGTATGACAGAAGTACTAGCAAAAGAAGCAACTTCTAAAGAAATAGCAAGTGTTATGGTGGAAGACGTTTACCGTCCAGGCTTTATGCCAAGTAATGAAAAAGTAATGCTTAAATTAGTTTATGATGCAAACTCAAGAGTGGTTTTAGGTGGTCAAATTTTATCTAAGTATGATTTGACAGAGATGATGAATACGCTTTCTGTAGTCATTCAAAATAAAATGACAGTAGAAGAATTAGCCATGACAGACTTCTTCTTCCAACCACATTTTAATAAGCCATGGGGATTATTAAACCAAGCTGCATTAGAAACATTGTAAAAAAAATAAAAATGCCATATAATGGTTAGGTGGGGAAACTTACAAGGTATGTTTGTAGGTTTTCCGGATAAAATAATACCGAGATAAGATTTAAAGGAGTGGGACAATGAGCGATATTATTTGTTTATGTAAAAATATTTCAGAGGAAACAATCGTAGAAGCTATTAAAAACGGTGCTACTACAGTAGAAGCGGTTAAAGAAGCTACAGGTGCAACAACAGGTTTCTGCCACGGTGGACGTTGCAAAGCGAAAATCGAAGGTTTAATCGAAGCTAATAAATAGTTTTCAAATAATAAACAAACGCTTAGAGGAAGTTTCAGTGGGACTTAAGTGAGACAGCTAAAGGAGAACAGTCTATGAGCAAACAAGTTTGTTTATGTAAGCATGTTTCAGAGGATAGTATTCAAAAGGCACTTGATCATGGAACAAAGACCTTAGATGGTGTTAAAGCTGCTACAGGTGCAGGCTTAGGAGCTTGCAAAGGACAACGTTGTAAAAGTCAGATTCATAGGATGTTAAAAGAAAGCGAATAGCCAACTGGCACTGAGTATTTGTTTAGAAAAAAGGGTATTGCGAGATGGCAATACCCTTTTATTTTTATAAGGCCGCCTCATTAGTCCGAAAATGCTAAAAGAGGTAATGAGAACAAAGAGAGTAGTCATATGAATAAAGATGAAGGCTCTTAATATAGAGGAGGAAAGAGATGAACGAAGAAGAAATTAAAGATAGATTGACCAAAACTTGTGTTTGTAGACAGGTGACAAGAGCTACCATTAAAGCAGCTATTAAGGATGGAGCAGATAGTCTGGAGAGGATTAAAAGCAAAACAGGGGCTATGAGTGGTTGTTGTCATGGTAGAAAGTGCAAGGGAAGTATTGAAGATTTACTAGCAAGATATCAAGAAGAAGGTCATTTTTAAGCGTATATGCTTTTTATGTAATAAGTGAAATAATTAAAAAAGCACTCTATAGAAGTAGGCTAGATACATAGCTACTTGATAGAGTGCCTTTTTATTAGTTAATTAGGACTGTGATGATTTGTTTTTTCGTGTTAAATAGCCCATGTTATATAGGAACATAAAGATGGCCATACCGCATATAATCACATAACCTAGGCCGCTAAAGACATCTGGGATTTGACCAAATAGGATGAAGCCAAGGATAGCAGAGAAGACTACTTGTGAGTAATCATATACTGAAATTTCTTTGGCAGGTGCGTAGCAATAAGCGGTAGTAATAGCAAATTGTCCACCGGCAGCTGATAGGCCTGCAAGGAGTAAATAACCTATTTGAACAAGAGTCATTTCGTGATACTGAAAGATCAAGAAAGGTAAGGTGACTACGCAAGAAAAGGTGGAGAAGAAAAAGACGATAAAGGGGCCTTTTTCACCTCTTTGACCAAGTGACCTAACAGCTGTATAAGCAGCACCAGCTCCAATACCGCCTAAGAGGCCTATGAGAGATGGGATTAGATCTAAGTTGCTAAAGGTAGGCTTGATGATAAATAAGCTACCTACAAAAGCGCCTATGACAGCTAGCGATTGTACCCAGTTGATCTTTTCCTTTAGGAACAGATAGCTAAAGATAATCACAAAGAAGGGTGACATCTTATTGAGCATAGAGGCATCAGATAGTAGAAGATGATCTACCGCATAGAAGTTGCATAAGATACCTATAGTGCCACAAATAGAACGCAGTAAGAGTAGCATTAAATTTTCCTTTTTAAAAGAAAAGCCGATTTTGCTTCGTTTTAATATAAAGGCAGCTGCTAGGAGTGCCACAAAGTTTCTGAAAAAGCTTTTTTGAATAGAAGGTAAATCTCCAGAGAGCCTTACGAATGTATTCATTAGTGCAAAGCAAAAGGCAGCTAGTAAGATGTAGAGTATGCCTTTGTATTTTTTGTTCATGATTAGTTCCTCGAATCTATTGATTTTTTAAGTTATATAAATCTGCCGCTATGTAGTCCGACTAGTGTACTTGCTTACAGCTGCTGTCTCACTCCGCTAAGAAACTCTAAATTCGTAATCCTTATGAACGGGTGAAAACTCGCTACGCTCAGACACTCACCCTAAAACCCAT
>JAEWMQ010000014.1 GCA_023393125.1 Bacillota bacterium | reverse complement strand
GCATTACCTCATTTAAAAGATTGGATTTAAATCTTCAGAAACAAGAAAAAGTGGACTATGTCCACTTTTTCTTGTTTCTTTTAGCTATGAGTAGCATTCTATTTTAATGTCTATATGGTATAATATTAAATATTAAAATATCATTTACAACTAGGAGGCTTTATGAAAAAACACCCCATTACCTTCTTACTCATTCTATTTATAATAGGCCTAACTTACTTTATAAGTCACTCCTCGCCCCTCTTGATTGAAACCTATTATTCACTGAACTTTAATAAGTGGTTTATACAGTTTTTAAGCCATTGTACTAGTTTTATACCTTTTTCTCTTTTTGAAATAGGCATTTATAGTCTACTGCTTTGTCTAGCTTATCGTTTATTCCTTTGGTTATACATAGCTTTTAAAAGAACTACTTCTTTTAAGGCACATTTTACAAAAGGTCTTTTAAACCTATTTTTCTTAGGATCAATACTCCTTCTTCTTTTTTACTGGGAATGGGGATTTAATTATAATCGCGTGCCCTTAAGCGATACATTAGGTTTAACCCAAACTACTTTCACAACTGAGGAACTTGGCCTTTTATATGAAAACCTTATAGAAAAAGCCAATGCCCTTAGACCTTTTATTGATGAAGATGAAAACGGTCATATGACAATTCCTGGTGGTTATAACAGTGTTTTTGCCAGAGCAGATTTAGGTTATCTAGAACTTTCTAAGCTTTACCCTATCTTTTATGGAAGCTACGGTAAGCCAAAGCCTATCTTAGCCTCTAGCTATATGAACTACACCGGCATTACGGGAATCTATTCACCGTTTACAGGAGAAGCCAATGTTAATATTGCTATCTTGCCCCAATCACTACCTTATACAACACTTCATGAAATGGCTCATCAAAGAGGTTTTGCTAGTGAAGATGAATGCAATTTTATTGCCTTTCTAGCTTGCTCAGTTCATCCTGATATAGATTTTCAGTACTCTGGGTATCTTCTCGCATTAGCATATACCAATAATGCTTTATCTAGCTCTAATCCTGAACTTTTAAAAAAGCTAAGTACAAAGCTTTCAGATGAAGTGAGCGCAGATATACACTATAACAATACATTTTGGAGGCATTATAGCGGGCCTATCGAACAAGTTTCAAGTAAAGTCAATGATACTTATTTAAAAGCCAATGGTATTAGTGATGGTGAGCGTAGCTATGGCCGCATGGTTGACCTCCTCTTAAGCTACTATCACGATACCCTAGACGTTATGCCTTAATGACATCTTCAAAACTGCCTTTAATGTAATCACATAAAGCTTGGGGTGCAAGAGTAACTTGTACCCCTATTTTTCCGCCACTTACTGTTATTTCTGCTCTATTTTCAGCAGCCTGATGAATATAAGTTTTAAAAAGTTTTTTCATGCCAATAGGAGAACAGCCCCCTCGAATGTAACCTGTCGTTTTTTGCAAATCATTAACATGAAGCATCTCCATACTTTTTTCGCCTGCTAGCTTACTTGCCTTTTTTAAATCTAACTCTTCATCTACCGGAATCACAAATACATAGTTATTCTTTGACTGTCCTACTGCTACTAAAGTTTTATAAACCTGCTCAGCTGGTTTGTTTATTTTTGCTGCTACAGCTTGTCCATCTATTTTTCCATCTGCTACCTCATAGGTTGTTACCTCATAAGGAATTTTTGCTTGTTCTAAAAGACGCATCACATTTGTTTTTATATTTCCCATCTTATTACCTCTTCCTGTTTCAATAAAAAGCTATCACAGATGACTTTTAGCCTTCTTATGATAGCTTTTCTTGTAATTTTTCATTCGGCTAAAACTAACATTTCTATTTTTCAGGTGCAGTAGCCTTTTCCAGCTCTTCCAAATAAGTCAAAGCTTCCTCTCTAGACTGGCCACACATTTCCTTGCTTGGTGCTAAATCCCCACAGACTTTAGGCCTTCTATGATCCCCAAAAATCTTACAGAGGTTATTTTCATCTAATTGAATGCACCTTTCATTAGCCTTTTTTCCCTGTGGCATACCTGGAATAGGTGAACTAATGGAAGGTGCAATGCAACATGCACCACAAAAATCTCTACATTTCATTATCTTACCTAATAACTTTCTTTTTATTAAATATTATAACAAAGTTTTCACCAGCTGCAAATAATAAGTCTACTTACTTATTTAATAGCTTCCTCTGCAAAGGTTGTATTGACTAGCTCCTCATAAGCTGGACGCTGGGTTAATTCTCCAGCAAGCTCCATAACATCCATTAATCTATTTAAACTTTCTTCCTTAAGAATAGGGTCTGTACACCAGGTATCATTGTCTTTATAACGTTGTATTACTTTTACTAATTGTTCTTTTTTCATTTCTTTAAACTGAGGTGCAATTAAATCTGCTATTTCTTCTGCTGTGTGTGCTGCGACATATTGCTGGCCTTTGTAAATGGCATTAGTAAATTTTTGAATTGTATCAGGCTTTTTAGCCATGTAACTACTCAAGGCTGAATAGGCTGTATATGGTATTTCTCCTGATAATTGTCCTATAGAAGCTAGGATATAACCCTGACCTTGTTCTTCTAGCTGAGTCGCTGTTGGCTCAAATAAAGTTACAAAGTCACCTTCACCACCAACAAAAGCGCCACCCATAGCTGCAAACTGAACATCGGTCCTAACCTGAGTATTACCTTCAGCTAAATTTTCTCCTAAGGTTAAGCCTTGATTTTTAAGCACATATTCTAAAGTCATTTCAGGCATTCCGCCTTTTCTGCCGCCAATAATCTGTTTGCCTTTAAGCATATCAAAATTAAAACTGTCAATCTTTGTACGTCCTACTAAAAAGGTACCATCACGTTTTGTCACTTGTGCAAAGTTAATGGCATAATCTTTACTACCTTGATTATAAACATAAATAGAAGCTTCTGGGCCCATGAAACCTACTTGTGCTTCATTTGAAAGAAGCGCTGCCATGGTCTTATCAGCTCCTTGTGTTAAAATTAACTGAACATCTAGTCCTTCATCTTTAAAATAGCCTGCTTCTATAGCCACATACTGTGGGGCATAAAAAATAGAATGTGTTACTTCTGCAATAGTTACTTTCTCTAAGCCTTGTTTATTGCAACCTGTCATGCCAAAGGTTAGTAATATAAATGATAAGGTTACTATTAAAATAGATTTAATCTTTCTCATACCAGTCACCTCATAAAATGGTAATTTTTTACTTTAAGCTAATATAACATACGCATCTACCTTTTATTTGGTGACTCTTTTCTTAATAATAAGCTTTTCAATAAAACCTACAATACTGTACATCACAAAGGCACACACTGCTAATACGACAACGCCCATCATAACCAGATCCAGCCTAAACACCTGACCGCCATAAACAATCAAATAACCTAAGCCATAGCGTGATACTAGAAATTCTCCAACAATAACCCCCACCCAAGATAAACCAATATTAATTTTAATAATATTAACGATGTTAGCTAGGTTAGCTGGCAAAATAAGCTTCGTTAAAATTTGTACTTTTGTAGCCCCAAAACTGGTTAACATTTTTATCTTTTCTTCATCCATATGAATGAAATAATTATATGCTGATAAAATAGTCGTCACAATAGAAATAGTTACCGCTGTTAGCACAATACCACCAATACCTGCTCCAGCCCATACAATTAAGATGGGGGCTAAAGCTGTTTTAGGTAAAGCATTGAGCACCACAAGCACAGGGTCTAATATTTTAGCAACTGTTTCTGACCACCATAAGCCAATAGCTATGGTAATGCCTAAAGCAGTTCCTATAGAAAAGCCTAAAATCGTTTCCCAAACTGAAATAGCCACATGTTTAAAAAGACTTCCGTCTCCTATATAGATTAAAAAAAGCTGATAGATTTCACTAGGGCTACTAAATAAAAAAGTATTTACCCATCCTAATCTAGCAGCTCCTTCCCATAACCCAATAAAACCTACTAACAATATGAGCTGCCATCTTAAAATACGTCTTTTCTTTCGTTTCTTTTCATTTAAATAATGTAAATAGCCATCGCTTTTATCATTCATTGGTTTCCAGCTCCTTCCACAGTGTATCAAAATAGTCTTTAAATTCAGGTGCTTTTCTACTTGAAAGAGGTGTCCTATCACCTATAACTGTCAAATGAATTTCATAGGTATTTTTTACATACGCAGGTCTTTTAGAAAGCACACTAATTTCATCTGCCATTGAAATGGCCTCTGAGATGTCATGAGTCACAAGTATGGCTTCCTTATGCTCTTTTTTGATAATGCCATAAATATCATCACTTACTAATAATCTTGTTTGATAATCTAATGCTGAAAAGGGCTCATCTAATAGTAAAATATCTGGATTAGTCGCTAGGGTACGAATAAGGGCTGCCCTTTGTCTCATACCACCTGATAATTCTTTTGGAAAACGATTTTTAAATTCACCTAGTCCATAGTTTTCTACTAAGACCTCTACTCTATGGCGACTTTCCTCACTTAATTTTTTTTGAATTTCTAAGCCAATGGTTACATTATCCATAATGGTACGCCATTCTAATAAATGGTCATGCTGAAACATGTACCCTATCTCCCCATTAATGATGACGTTTCCACTGCTCGGCTTTATTAAATGAGTTAGTATATTGAGTACTGTTGACTTCCCACTCCCTGATGGCCCAAGAAGTGCCAAGATTTTCCCAGGTTTTAAAGTTAAGCTAAGGTCTTTCAGCACTATAATTTCACCTTCATCTGTATAAAAGCTTTTATCTATATGCTGTAATTCTATACGATTATTCATTTTATTCAGCTCCATTTCCCTTTTATCGCCATATTTAGTGCTCAATGTCATCTTATTACCATAGTATTATTTGCTTGTTGCTATAGTGCTTGTTTTATGGAAATACGTTATACTATAATAAAATCATTACATCAGAAGGGAGCCTTATATGCGTTATTTAATTTTATCTGATTTACATGGTAGCGAAACTTATTTAAGACCTATGCTTTCTTTATTTGAGGAACAAGGTTTTGATTTTCTTATTTTATTAGGAGATATTCTTTACCACGGTCCTCGTAATCCACTTCCAAAAGGACATAATCCTCAAGGGGTTGTAAGCCTTTTAAATACTTATAGCGATCGTATTATTGCTTGTCGTGGTAACTGTGATGCTGAGGTAGACCAAATGCTTTTAACATTCCCTTGTTTAAGTGATTATAGCCTTATTGTGGATGAAGGCATTAAGCTTTTTGCAACTCATGGTCACCGTTATACAGCTGAGAACTTTCCTAAATCACCTGGCAAACAAGTTTTCCTCTATGGCCATACTCATTTATGGGAGCTTCGCACAGAAGGTGACCTTGTCATTTGTAATCCTGGTTCTATTTCTCTTCCTAAAGAAAATAGACCTTCTACTTATGCCACTTATGAAAATGGTATACTAAGTGTTTATGACTTTAATCACTGCTTACTTAGCAGTCTATCCGTTAAGTAAGTTAGGTGCTACACCATTTACTTTTATAATTATTCATGATACTATCATAAAAGCAAAGGAAGCTACCTATGAGTGCTTTTAAGCACCATAAGTAGCTTCTTTATTTGATAAAAAGGAGATTTAAAATGGAAAATAAAGTACTTGCTGTTGTAGACGGCAGAGCAATTAAACAATCTGATCTTTATGACTTACTCCGTAGCATTGGACAAAATGCTATGCAATTCCAAAGTGAAGAAGGTCAAAAACAATTAGTAGATGAACTTGTTATGCAAGAATTACTTTACTCAGATGCTATCAAACACGGCTTAGACAAAGAAGAAGAGTTCACTGCTGCTCTTGAGCAAATGACTAAGTCTTTACTTAAACAATATGCTATGGGCAAACTTCTCGAAAGTGTGACTGCTACTGATGAAGAAGTAAAAGAATACTATGAAACACATCAAAGCCAATTTAAAACTGGTGAATCAGCTAAAGCTAACCACATTTTAGTGGCAACTTTAGAGGAAGCTGAAAAGGCAGCTGAAGAAATCAAAGCTGGTCTTTCTTTTGCAGAAGCTGCAAAAAAATATTCAACTTGTCCTTCTGCTTCACAAGGTGGTGCTTTAGGAGAATTCACTCGTGGTCGTATGGTGCCTGAGTTTGAAGCTGCTGCTTTTGCTATGACACCAGGAGAAATCTCTGCTCCTGTAAAGACACAATTTGGTTATCACATCATTGAATTAGAAGCTTTAATACCTGCTGGCATTTCACCACTTGAATCAGTGAAAGACCAAGTAAAAGAACAATGTCTTTTAGCTAAACGTCAAGCACTTTATCTTGCAAAACGTCAAGAATTAGAAAGCATTTATACTGTAGAAATGCAATAAAACTACTTACTAAAAAAGCTGTTACCGCCCATCATTTTCAGGCTTGTAACAGCTTTTTTTATTATTTATATTTTCCTAAAATTTGCGCTTTGAGCATGTGTATATCTTTTGCCAAATAAGTAGCTCCAGCTTCTTTTAATTCTTTTTCATCTCTAAAGCCCCAAAGTACGCCAATGACATCTACGCCTGCATTTTCAGCTGTTTTTATATCTACATTAGAATCACCTACATAAATACACTCTGAAGGCGTTACATTATAAGACTCTAATAACTGTATTACTCCTATAGGATTAGGTTTAGTAGGAATTCCTTCTCTTTGCCCAATCACTTCTTCTATTAAATCTCCAAAAAAATGTTTTACAAGTTCCTTGGCATAAGCCTGGGCTTTATTAGTCAGTACACAGCAAGGAATCCCTTCTGCTCTTAGATCTGTTAAGAGTTCTATAATCCCCTCATAAGGCCTAGTTTGATCTAAACTATGTTCTTTATAATAAGCATCAAAAACAGCCTTTACTTCTTTGACACGTTCCTCTCCTCTATCTTCTATAGGAAGCGCACGTTCTACTAATTTATAAATCCCATTCCCTACAAATTGCTTATAGTCCTTTTCTTCATGTAAAGGATAGTCAAAATGGGCTAAAGCCACATTACACGCGCTCATCAGATCACCTATAGAATTAAGTAAGGTGCCATCTAAATCAAATATTGCTAAACGATACATATCCTTTTCTCCTTTTTATACTTCTTCTAGCTGAATCTGCACGCTCTGATCAAGTTCTAAAGTATCTGGTGTAACTAGGCAATCATAAGCTAAGAGCCTCACACCTAACTTGTCAGCTCTTTTTAGTGCCTCAGCAAAGGCTTTTTGTCTTTCTACATGAGGTTTAAAGTATAACACATCCTTCATTTGAATGACAAACACAACATAACACTCATATCCCTCTTGCTTTGCCTTAATCAGTTCTTCTACATGTCTTAGTCCTCTTTCTGTAGGCGCATCAGGAAACATCACATAGCCATCTTGTTCTAAGGTAACACCCTTTACTTCTATAAAACCTTTTTTCTCATAGGTTTCTACGTAAAAATCAAAACGAGACTCATCATAGGTTACTTCTCTTTTGATAAAGGTTAGTCCCTCTTCCATACCAGGTAACTGGAGCTTACCACTGACTAAAGCTTCCTCTACCACTTCATTAGGCGCTTGTGAATCCATATTAATAAGACGATTACCTTTTTCTACCGCAATTAATGAGTATTTTGTTTTACGTTTAGGGTCATTACTTTCTTGAAGATATACAGTTACACCTTTTATTAGTAATTCAGCACATCTACCTGTATTTTTTACATGTACTTTATATATTTCTTCATTAACTTGGCATAAAGCAATAAAACGATTGGGACGTTCTATAAAAATGGCCTTGACCATAGTTTCATATTTCATTTTCTTCATTCCTTTACTTTAATTTCATCATTTTATTTGTAACTACTTAGCTCAATAAATTGAATTTTGAATAATAAGGGTAAAGCGAAGTACCGCTATGTAGTCCGACTAGTGTACTTGCTTACAGCTGCTGTCTCACTCCGCTAAGAAACTCTAAATTCGTAATCCTTATGAACGGGTGAAAACTCGCTACGCTCAGACACTCACCCTAAAACCCAT